>DYJZ01000038.1 GCA_020722885.1 Thermoanaerobaculum aquaticum | reverse complement strand
CAGGGAAGGAATGTGAGCATATGGTTCTATCGTGAATAGGTTGCGCAAAAGAAACAGGAGGAAAGTCAATGGGCTTAAGAATTTGCTTAGAAGATGAAAAGGGTGAGCGTCTTAGCCGTGTGTATGACACCAAAAAACTTTTATACCACCTTTTACCCTTTGAAGATTTATCGTACCAATGCCTTCGATTTGTTGATCTCTATGGAAATAACGTGTTTAATAGGCTTCAGATGGAGACACTGCTTGAAGAACTTGCGCGACTTAAGTCCAACCCAATTTCAGATGAAGAGCGTGCTTTAATTGAGAGCATTAAAGAATTGGCACAATTTTGTAGAGACAACCCTCATTTTTATATTAAGTTCTATGGTGACTGAAACATTTGTTAAATAAAAAATAGTTGTGGGTCACCCATTAGCCGGTCAATATCAAGGTTTTAGTCTTGAATTGTAAATGCTGCAATTGCAGTATCTATCTAAATAACACTATTCGCGAATTGCCGTTATAAAAGATAGTTCAATGAGGAAGGTTGCTTCGGGGGACTTTCTTTCGAAGGAGCGCTCGCAATGACAATTTTAGAGGGGGCTCGCAATGACACGGTTAGTGAGCACCCGCAATGACTGCTCTCTCAACGGAACATTTCAAAATAGTCTTGGCAACTACATCAATGTGGCAGGATCTATATCGGCAAAAACTGTTTTTCCTATGTCGTTCGAAAATTGTGAGTTTATAAAATCTTCAAAAACCGAATGAAGCTTTGTTCTTGATTCTGTCTTTACAAAAATTTGATATCTGTATTTGTTTTCAATTTTTGCTATTGGGGCAGGATTGGGCCCCAAAAATTTGATGGATTCTTTCCATTTGTTTTGAAGATAAAACTTTATTTTAAGAGATTTATCAATAACATTTTCCTCCTTTTTTTCTTTAATTTCAATTTTTCCGAGAGCAGTAATTGGTGGGTATTGAGCCAATTTTCTGTATTTAATCTCTGCCCTGTAAAACTGTTCGTAATCCTGTGCGCAGGCTGATACTACTGCATAATGTTCTGGAAAGAATGATTGAACAACCACCTTACCTGAAAGCTCGCCCCTTCCGGCTCTTCCAGCCGCCTGTGTAATCAGCTGAAAAGTTCTCTCTGAACTCCTGAAATCGGGAAGAGATAGGATAAAATCAGCAGAAATTATTCCAACAAGGGTAACCTGAGGATTATGGTAACCCTTTGCGATCATCTGTGTTCCAACAAGTATGTCAATTCTTTTTGTTTCAAAATCACTCCACAGTTTTTCATAATCTTTTGAGGAGACGATATTATCTCTGTCCATTCTTCCTATCTGGCTCTGGGGAAATCTTTGTGATAAAAGGTCTTCAATCTTTTCGGTTCCCTCACCAAGAAAATGAATACTTGTTGAGCCACAGTTCGGACATTTTTGAGGAACACTTTCCCTTCTACCGCAAAGGTGGCATTTCATTTCATTTTTTCTTTTGTGATAAGTAAGTGATATGTCGCAAAAGGAGCATTTAACGCTTCTGCCGCACTCTCTGCATAAAATAAAAGTGGAGTAACCGAGACGGTTTCTTAAAATAACAATCTGCTCATTTCTGTCAAGGCATTTTTCTATTTTTTTTATAAGAGAAGGGGAGAGGACTGTTTTGGTTTTTGTTTCAGTAAAAACTTTCCTCATATCTACAATTTCAACTTCTGGGAGAATCGCTCCCTTTACTCTCTCTTTTAATGTGAGAAGTTCAAATTTTTTTGTTTCAAGAGAGTTGTAGAAAGATTCAACTGAAGGAGTGGCAGAGCCGAGAACAACCGGGCATTTTAAAAGAGAACCTCTCAAAATTGCCATATCCCTTGCGTTGTAAAAAGGGTGTTCAACCTGTCTATAGGAGGAGTCATGTTCCTCATCAACGACAATAAGTTTAATGTTTTCGAAAGGAGAAAAGAGCGCCGAGCGTGGACCTATTACAACTTTTGCATCGCCTCTTTTCATTCTCAAGTACTGTCTTGCTCTTTCTTTTTCGTTCATTGATGAGTGTAGAATTGAGACATCGCTTCCAAACCTTTCAAGAAGACGTTTAGAAAGATAGCTTGCTAGTGAGATTTCAGGAACGAGATAGATAGCCCGTCCTCCATTTTTAATTGCTTCTTCAATGAGGTTTAAATATATTTCTGTCTTGCCCGATCCTGTAATTCCAAAGATCAAAAATGTTTTATGAATGTTTTTGTTTAGATATTGAAAAATTGTATCGAATGCCTTTTTCTGTTCATTATTCAGAATAATATTGGATTTTTTTATCGGCATTTTCTTTGGGAGCATATCAAAAAGTTCAATAAATCCGAGTTTTTCAAGGTCTTGAATGTAATGGTAAGGGGATTTTGCCTCCTTTGCTATATCTTTTGCTTTGGGAAAAGGCTCGATGCTCTTTTTTATTGCTTCAATGATATTTAAGTGATATTTAGTTAACCCCTGTTTGTTTTCTTCGCTTAAAATCTCGTCAAATTCTTTTAGTACTGCTATTCTGTCAGATGAAATTCTGCGCCTGACTATTTCAAAATACTCAATAGATTCTATAAGTTCTAAAGAGAGAGATTTTGCGATTGCCCTATCAACACTCTTTCCCAACTTTGATTTTAAAGTAAGGTAACTTTTAGAACCTTCTTTTAATTCATCAATAAGCTTTAGAACAGGAGGGTCATTTAATGTATTATTGATTTCATTCGAAATTAGTAAATATCTTTTTCTTAGATGCGGGTCTAAGGATGAAGGGTAGGCGTTTTTTAGAATGATACCAATAGGAGCAAGATAGAAGTTTGCAAGTTCCTTTAGAAAAGTGAAAAGTTCTTTGGTGAAAAAGGGTTCTTCATCAAGAAGTTGGGAGATAGGTTTTACTTTCTCGACTTCCTCGGGAATTTGGTCAACAACATAACCAATAAGTGTTCTTCCTGCAAAAGGGACTATAACGCGTGTTCCTTCTTTAATTTCTTTAGTGTTTTCAGGAAGGGAGTATGAGAATGTTTTCAGTATTGGAAGTGGAAGAGCAACCTGACAAAGCTTTTCTTTATTCATTTTTTAAAGCTGTTAAAATAATTTTATCGAGGATTTTTTCTTTATCATCAATTTTTAAAAAAAGTTCTGGATAGATGAGTTTGTCCTTGATTTCAATGATATGCTTCCACTTTACAAAATCTTTTTCTGAAGTAAGAATAAAGTCACACTTAAACTCCTTAAAATCACATAAAACTTTTTTAACTTTTCTATCATCAGGATAGGCGTGGTCAGGAAAAATTACTTTATGCATAATTTTGATTTTTTTTTCTTCTGCCATCCTTATAAAGTGTGAGGGATTTCCAATTCCAAGAAGCAAAAGAAACTTTTTATTGTAAATTTCATCTGATCTAAGATTAAATGGGAGAAAATTTTCTTTCCACTCAAAATCTGCAAAAATTAAAGGAACTTCTTTATGAAATTTTTCAATTTTGTCGGGTATTTTTCTTCCTTTTGTCAGAACAATCAGCGAGGCGTCTTTTATTGAAGATATTGGTTCTCTTAATTTTCCGAGGGGGAAAGGGCGAAGGTCTTTTTCATTATTGGAATCGACAAGAATAATATCTATATCTCTTTTTACTCTTAAATGCTCAAATCCATCGTCCAGAATAATGACATCAGGGAGTGAACTTAGTTTGTTTATTGCTTTTTCTCTCTTTTCAGCAACAACCACTTCTCCTTTTATACTTTTTTTACACAGAAGCGCTTCCTCGCCAACCTCTTCATAATTGGTGTCCTTTTCAACCAGAATCACTCCTTTCTTTTTTCTTTTATAACCTCTCAGGACAATTGCAGTTTTTATATTCTGTTCTTCAAGTTTTTTTGCAAGAAAAATAGTAAACGGAGTTTTGCCACTGCCTCCCATAGTCAAATTACCGACAGAGATTACTTCAAGGGGAAGGGATGTTTGCCTTAAAATTCCAGTTTTATAGAGTTTTCTTCTTAAAAAATTAACGAAACAGAATAGAAGCCCGAGGGGTGTTAAAATTGCTTTTATGCACATTTCAATATTGTTCAGAGGCGACATTCAAAACAAGCCCTGAAAGAAATGAGGAAGTTACAAGGAAAGAGCCCCCGTATGAAAGAAATGGCAGAGGAATTCCCATAATCGGGAAAAGTCCCAGAACCATTCCTATGTTGACTGATATGTGGAGAAGAAATAGGCAAAAGGCTGCAATGCAGAGAAAAGAACCCTCCTTTGTTTTAGAATTTTCCCCAATTGTTAAAAATTTACTTAGAAGTATTGTGAAAAGGATGACAACAAAAGAGGTACCCACAAATCCCAGTTCTTCGCCTATAACCGCAAAGATAAAGTCTGTATGCGGGGCTGGCAGAAATTTTAGTCTGTTCTGAGTTCCAGAATGGAGTCCTTTTCCGAAAAACTTTCCGCTTCCCACCGCAATTTTTGCCTGATTGACCTGGTACCCTGCCTTTTGGGGATCTCTTGAGGGGTTTAAAAAGGTTAAGACCCTCTCCTTCTGGTAGGGTTTGAAAAAGGAGAACCAGGCGAAGCCAAAAAGTATCGCTGCTATTGAAAATCCAACTGCAGCAATTTTTAAAATCTCTTTGAGCTTCAAATCCGAAAAAATAATCACCGCAGGAACCAGAGACAGAAAAGTTACAGCTGTTCCAAAATCGGGTTGAAGAATGGTCATCGTAAAAGGGATGGCAATTAGCATAAAAAGAATTGAAAAATCTCTTAATGTAAATCTGTTAGTATCTTCATCTCTTATGAAAGAACAGAGAGCGAGAATTGTGAAAGGTTTTGCAATTTCAGAGGGCTGAAAACTGAATAACCCGAGGTTCAGCCACGATCTTGAACCAGCCACATTCTTTCCGAAAAGGGGAAGTAAAAAAAGCATTACCATAACAAAGCCGTAAAGAATATAGCCATATTCTATCCAGATGGTGTAAGGAATGTATAAAGCAAGGCATAGAGCAACTATTGAAATAGATATGTAGATCCACTCTCTTGAGCTGTAGCTTTCAAGTTTTGTTCCTTCTGTTGCTGAATTTACAGCAATGCCGCCCAATGCGAGCAGTGCAAGAATCAGAAAGATTCCACCATAATCCTGATTCTTGAAAGAAAAAGTCAGCGGCTCTTTAAACATATACACCTTCCCACTAAAGAAGATTCACAAAGGAAGAAATTAAATCAATTGTAGTTTCCAGAGGTCGTGTAGATGCACTATTCCTTTGATGTTTTTATTTAGGTCTGTTACTACGAGGGAAGTTATCTTTTTTTCTTCCATAATGTTAAGCGCTTCGACGGCGAGTGAATCTTCTGAAATTGTCTTCGGGTTTAAGTTGGCGCATTCTTCCGCAGTTTTTGTAAGAAGATCCCCTCCATATTTTTCCAGAAGCCTTCTTAAGTCTCCGTCTGTTATAATTCCTGAAAGTTTGTTGTTTTCATTTGAGACAATTGCAACACCAAGTTTTTTGGAAGAAATGGTGTAGATAACATTTTTCATATTTTCATTTCCTGTGACAAGTGGAACCTCATCGCCTTTATGCATAAGGTCTTTTACCTTCATAAACCTCTTGCCAAGTCTTCCCCCAGGATGGAACTTTGCAAAATCTTCAGGCATAAAATTTCTTCTGCTCATAAGTTCTGAAGCGATAGCATCTCCTAAAGCCATCTGGACAGTTGTAGAAGCCATTGGAGCAAGGTTTATCGGGCAGCCTTCTTCCGAAACAGGGGTTAAAAGATGAATGTCTGAATTTTGAGCGAGAGTTGAATTTTGGTTTCCAGTAATTGAAATAAGTTTCGTCCCGAGCCTCTTTAAAAAAGGAACAAGATTTATTATTTCCTCTGTTTCTCCACTGTTTGAAAGAGCAAGGACTATATCACCTTTTCTCAACATTCCAAGATCTCCATGTAAGGCTTCTGATGGGTGAAGAAAAAAACTTGGAGTACCGGTAGAAGCAAGTGTTGCGGAAATTTTTCTCCCAACGAGCCCGCTTTTACCAAGTCCTGTGACTACAGCTCTTCCTTCTGAGTTGAGAATTGTTTCTATAGCTTTCTCGAAATTTTTATCAATGGAATTGAGAAGCTTATGAAGTTCTCTTATCTCCGTTTCAATGGTTTTTTTTGCTGCTTTAAATTTATTTTCCATTGTTTACCACCTTGAATATTTTAAAAATTTCCTCTATGAGGGCAGAAAATTGACTTAATTTAAGAGAGTTTGCTCCATCAGAAAGAGCTTTCTCTGGATTGTTATGAACTTCAAAGAAAAATCCATCTGCCCCAGCGGCGGCAGCAGCTTTTGCCAGAGTAGATATAAATTGAGGTTCTCCACCAGATTTTCCTTTAGAAGCAGAAGGTTTCTGAACAGAATGTGTGGCGTCGAAAATGACATCCACATTAAATTCTTTCATCACGGGAATTGACCTGAAATCGACAACAAGGTTGTTGTATCCAAAAAAAGTTCCCCTTTCGGTAAGCATAATTTTTTTTGCACCATTTTTCTTAAGTTTTTCAACTACAAAAAACATATCATAGGGGGAAAGAAACTGTCCTTTCTTGACATTGACCGTTTTTCCAGTTCTGGCTGTTGCTATAAGAAGGTCAGTTTGCCTACAAAGAAAAGCAGGAATCTGTATAATATCTGCCACTTTTGCTACTTCTTTCACCTGATAAGTTTCGTGAACATCTGTCAGAATTTTAAGCCCGGTTTCTTTTTTAACGAGAGAAAGGATTTCAAGACCCTTTTGAAGCCCTGGACCTCTATAACTGTCAAGAGAGGTTCTGTTTGCCTTGTCAAAACTTGATTTGAATATTACATCTGTCTTTAGAGAACGGGCAATTTTTTTTATCTCTTGAGCCATTTTAAGAGAGTGCTTTTCGCTCTCAATTACACAGGGACCAACGATTAAAATGGGTACTTTAACCTTTTTCATTTTTTGTTTCCTTCTTCGATTTTCAAGCGGTTCTCATAAGATGCCTTAATAAAGTCCCTGAAAAGAGGATGGGGGGCAAGAGGCTTGGATTTGAATTCGGGATGGAACTGGCAACCCAGAAACCAGGGATGATCTTTTAATTCGACAATTTCAATAAACCTTTTGTCGGGAGAAATCCCGCTTATTGTAAGCCCCTTTTGCTCTAAAAGTTCCTTGTATGCCGGGTTGAATTCATACCTGTGACGGTGTCTTTCGCTTATAAGATTTGCCTTGTATGCTCTTCTGGCAGTTGTTTCATCTTTGATTTCACAGTCGTATTTTCCGAGCCGCATATTTCCACCGAAAGTTTCATCTCCTATAAGGTCTCTCAATTTATAAAAAATTGGATTTTTTGTGTTCCTGTCAAACTCTGTTGAAGTTGCATCACTGAGCCCGAGTACATTTCTTGCATATTCAATAGTTGCAACCTGCATACCGAGGCAGATACCAAAAAAGGGAACCTTCTTCTCTCTTGCATATTTTACTGCGAGAATCTTACCTTCAATACCTCTTTCGCCAAAACCTCCTGGAATAAGAATTCCATGCTTATCAGAAAGGAGAGCCTCAGCTCCTTCTTTTTCAACTTCTTCCGCTTCAATCCATTTAATGTCAACCGCAAGGTTGTTGGCAACCCCCCCAATGACCAGAGATTCTTTCAAACTTTTGTAGGAATCTTCATATTTGATATATTTTCCAACTATTCCTATTGCAACTGAATCTTTTGGGTGTTTGAGTTTATTTACAAATTCTTCCCATTTTTCAAGTTTTCTTTCGGAAAGCGGAAGTCCTAAATATTTCAAAATGATGTAATCAAGGCCCTCCTCAGCAAAATAGAGGGGAACCTCATAGACATGTTCAACATCCCTTGCAGTTATAACAGCCTCCTCGCTGACATTGCAGAAGAGGGCTACTTTTGCTTTCATATCTCTTGGAATAGGGTATTCTGTCCTGCAAAGAAGTATATCAGGCTGGATTCCTATTGAGAGAAGTTCTTTTACTGAATGCTGGGTTGGTTTTGTCTTTAATTCATGGCTTGCCCTTATAAAAGGAATGAGAGTCAGATGAATGAAAAGGGCATTGACCGATCCCTCTTCAAGTTGAATTTGTCTTATAGCTTCGAGAAAGGGGAGAGACTCTATATCGCCCACCGTTCCACCAATCTCCACAATTAAAATATCAACTTCTTTTGCCTGATTTCTTATTGCGCTTTTTATTTCATTTGTTATATGGGGGACGACCTGAACTGTACCGCCTAAATAATCCCCCCTTCTTTCTTTTTCGATAACCTGTTTGTAAATTCTGCCTGCAGTGTAGTTATTTCCTTTTGTGCTTATTTGAGAAGTGAATCTCTCATAATGGCCTAAGTCAAGGTCTGTTTCTGCCCCGTCTTCGGTAACAAAAACTTCGCCATGCTGGAAAGGGCTCATTGTACCTGGATCTACATTTATGTACGGATCAAGTTTCTGGATGGCAACCTTAAATCCTCTCGATTCGAGGAGACACCCAACTGAAGCTGCAGCAATGCCTTTACCAAGAGATGATACAACACCCCCCGTAATAAAAATGAACTTTGACATTCCTATTCTTCCCCTTTCATAAAAAAAGAAACCATCAGGGGTATTTATTATAACACAAGAAAGTTTGGAATTCTTTTATTTCAGAAGAATCTATCCCAGCCCTGCTGACTTCACTTTAAAGCTTTTTCACCGTTTCTTCCACCTCCAGAAGGCAGTTTTTTCTATATTCTTCTGAAGAAGAGGGGATGCCGTAGAACAGGTGAAATTCAGAATTTTTTATACCGCAGAAGGAAAGCACTCCTTCTGAAAAGGGCCTTTGCAAAATCTGAATAGCATTGTTCTTTTCGTACTCCTCTTTCAGTCCACCAGTTGTCATAAAGACAAGTGCCTTTTCGTTCTTAAGAAGTTTCTTAAGGCCATTTTTCTTAAAAGCGTAGGCAAATCCGTGAAGGAAAACTCTATCAATGAAACCCTTGAGTATTGCTGGATAAGACCACCACCAGACAGGGAAGATAAAAATTAGTTTATCAGCCCACAGGATATCCTGTTGGTACTTCTGGACATCTTCTGGTGTTTTTCCATTTTGGAGAGTTTCAAAATCTTTTGAGTCAAGCGCAATCTTAAAGTTTTCCCTGTAAAGATCAATGATTCTAAAGTCAGCATTTATTGATTTTAAAGCCGAGACTACTTTTTCAAGTATTGCCGCATTAAAACTTTTAGGATTTGGATGAGAGTAAACTATAAGAACTTTCATTTCAATCCCCTCCTATGAAATATTCTACATCAAATGGTTTGTTTTATTCCAAAGATAAAAATTTTTTGCTAAAATGCTATTGTGGATGGAGGTATTAGATGGCAAAAAGAAAATTTGAGAAAAACGAGACCATTGATGAGGTTTGTTACATTTTAAATGGAACGGTTAGAACTTCAAAAAAAGGGGAACCGTATTGGCAGGGGCAGTTCAAAATCGATAAAGATACTGTATTATGGGCAAAATTGTGGAATTCGTTAGACGCAGAGAAAAACAGGGTAGAAAAATATAAAAAAATTCTTACTGCAAACAAGGCAGTCAGAGTCAGAGGGGTAATTGAATTTTACAATGATGAACCTTCAATAACAATTAGCGATGTAATTGAAGCGAAAGAATTCGATTTGAGCAGGTTTATAAATAAGAGTCCCTACGACAAAGAAGAAATGATAAAGGAGTTTGATAAATTTACAGATTCAATAAAAGATGAAGATTACAGGAAACTTCTAAAATGTTTCAGGGAAAGCGAAGTGTTTGAAAAATATTCACTCGCTCCTGCGGCTAAAGCAATACATCATGCTTACCTATCGGGACTTCTTGAACACTCTCTTACGCTTGCTAAAAATGTGGATCTGCTTTGTTCTAACTATCCTGAATTGAATAGAGACCTTTTGATAGCGGGTGCTTTTTTACATGATTTGGGAAAGTGCTTTGAGATTTCACCTGAAATTGGTTTTGAATATACGATAGTGGGAAAACTGTGGGGACACATATACATGGGAGCGAAGTTTGTTGATGACCTTATAAACGACATTGGCGATTTTCCTCTCGAAAAAAGAAGGCAGATAATCCATTTGATCTTGAGTCATCAGGGTTTCAAAGAGGATATGTTTGGCTCTCCAGTTGACCCTGCAACTCCCGAAGCAGTTTTTTTCCACTATCTTGACAATCTCGATGCTAAATTAAGACATATATTGTATAACCTTGAAATGAATGATGCAGACGAGCCTTTCATTAGAACACCAAAACCTCTTGAATTACTAATTTACAGGGTAGAAAAGAACTATTTAAAAGAGGAAAATATTACGAAAAAAGAGAGAAAAAGTCTTTTTGAAGAGGATTAAAAATCAGCCGCTCTCCTCTTCAAGAATCTTTACAGTATTAACTTTCACAAGATTGATGAGATATAAACCTTCCCTGCTTTCAAGGTGTAAGAAACCTTCTGAAAGGTTAACAACATCCGAAACCCTTCTATCTCCTTCTGGTGTTAGAGCATGAATGAAACCTTCCATTGTATCGCCCGATGTAAATTCAATAAGGATTTTTGCTCTCGGTGTTCCCACTCTCATTTCCATATAATACCACTCTGTTTCCTCAGGCTGTAAAACCTCTATCCACTGGATTGAGGCTTTTCTGACAAGAAGAAGTGTATTGTTGTTTTCAAGAACTGGAAGAAATTTGTCTTTTTTTGCAAGAAGGTCTGAAAGTGTTTCTCTTCCCTGATGTGAATCTGCAAATGGAGAGAGAAAAAGTGTTTTTTCATCGGGGGGAGCCGGAGGAAGTCTTAAAAGGACTGTTCTTTTTTCTTTGGGAATTTTATAAGTTTCCATTATCCACCTCCGTGCCCGAAGAAAAGGTCTTCAGGCTAATTTTAGATTAAACCCAATTGGCACAGAAAATCAAGGGCTTTGTTGGGGTATTTCCCTTAACTGTTCCAGCGGGTGTTTAAGAGCCTCATTAAAATATACCCCAGGATAACCAACAAAATGGTAAAGGTTTGAAGGTGCCGTTGTTCCAAGGCCTGTTTTAGAGCTAAGGGTAGGGGAGTTTACAGAGGTTGAATAGCACAGGGGATGACCATATAAAACTTTCCATCTTTCTTTTCTGGCGTTGGCAACTTTGTAGAGATTGGAACTAAGGAAAAGACCAAAAGGAATTGAAAATCTCCCGCACCATGTTATTTTTGCCTTTTCAGGAGAATAAAGATCCTGAAACCTTTCAAAAATTGCTTTTATCCTTTTCTGTGTCACAGATTCTGAAAGAAGATTTGTCATGATTTCCTTGTCTTCTTTTACAGCCTTCTCTAAGGCGTCACAACCGCCTTCACCATAGGGAATGTAATCAAAATCTTTTCCGTAATGGACAGCATCGGCACTTATAATAAAGCCAAAGTCTTCGCCAACTTTTAAGTTGTTGAACTCCATATATGTTCCAACCACAGTGATCAATTCATCCATAATTGATGTCATTGTCTGGAAATCCATTGGCGGAACCAAAATCGGGACAATTTCCACATCGGGATTTGAGTGCTTAAGAAAGTAGAGAGGTCCTTCTATGGAATGTTCAGAATCGGATGCAGTATTATTTACAACATATTTGTCTTCCGAAAGCCCTTTGACAATAAGGTCTCTTACCTGTGAGACTTTGACATTCCCATCTGGAGTTCGCCAGTGCGAATAACTGTCAAGAACAATTTTGTTTTTTATTTCAAAATCTCTCCATCTATGTAGAGGACCTATAATAAAAACAGTTTTTGCTTTAATCAGAGGGACAAGTATTCTATAAAGCCTTCCAGCATAAAGGTAATCGTCGTGAGGAACTATTACACAAAGTGCAGAAGAGGGGGGCTCTTCACCAAAGACTTCTGGAGAGGGTGGCTCAGATGATATGTTAAAAATTTCATCCATTTGCTCTTTTATTCTTGCATAACCAACCCCGTCCTTCTGTCCTCTTACCGTTTCCGTCGAAGGAATTGCCATCTGCTTCCGAATCTCTTCTTTCTGGGGAATGGATGCGAAAATAAAAATCTGGTAAAGGGTAAAAATGACAGTAAGAAACTTTTTCATTGCAAGACCTCCATTATTGCCAGGAATCTTTAAGTGAACCGATTTCCTTTTCAACCTCTTTAAGAATATCACCGCTTTCAACAAGTTCAGCCATTCTGTTATGGTCTTTGAAAAGTGGTCTATCAACATCAAGATGACTTATGTGTTTTCTGATTACTCTATGTGCCACCGCTGTTCCTTTCCCAAAATTGAAATCTCTAAAATCAAGCGCCTGTGCCGCTGCCATAAATTCAATTCCAAGAACTCCATATGCGTTTTTCAAAATTTGCTTTGTCTTTAAGGCACTGTTCATTCCCATAGAAACAAAGTCTTCCTGATCGGCTGCTGCTGGAATGGATAGGGTGTATGCTGGTGAGGAAAGGATTCTCTGCTCTGAAATTAACATATCTGCAGTGTACTGGGAGAGCATCATACCAGAAAACATTCCTGCGCCTTTTGTCAGAAAAGGAGGAAGACCAACACTTAAATTGGAGTTCAAAAGCCTGTTAAGCCTTCTTTCTGAAAGAACACATACCATTGTGATAGCTGCACCTGTAGCATCAAGAGGAAGACTTACCGGAGTTCCCTGGAAGTTTGCTCCTGTTAGAACCCTGTCCTCTTCGCTAACAAAAATCGGATTGTCGGCAACGCCATTTAACTCTATTTCAAACTGCCTTCTTGTGTGTTTTAACTGGTCCCTTAAAGCCCCAATAACCTGAGGAGTTGAGCGCATTGAATATGCATCCTGAACTTTCACTTTCACTTTTCCTGCTAACAGATCAGAACCATCAAATATGGCCCTCAAATTTGACGCACATTTTATTGCTCCCTCAAAGCCTCTTAACTGATGAAGTTTTACATCATAGGGCTTCATATTTGCAAGAAGAGCCTCTAAGGTCATTGCCGCTGCTATCTCTGCCTGCTTTGTCCATATTTCTGCGTCGTTCAGAATAAGGCAACCTATGCCTGTTATAAGATTTGAGCCATTTATTGCAGCAAGACCGTCTCTTGCCTTAAGCCCCGGTATTTCTATTCCTGCCTTATTCATAGCTTCTCTTGTTGGTATTCGTTTGCCTTCGTAAAAGCATTCACCTTCACCCATCAAAGAGAGAGCGCACTGGCTCATAGGTGAAAGGTCACCACATGCTCCCACGCTTCCCTTTTCGCATACAACGGGAGTAATACCTTTATTAAGCATCTGAATGTAGGTGAGTGTAATTTCAGGCCTGCACCCGCTATACCCCTTAGCATGAACATTCACCCTGCTTAGCATAGCCGCCCTTATATGCTCAACAGGACAGGGTTCCCCGATACCCGCTGCGTGGTTATAAATGAGATATTTCTGGAAGTCCTGAATCTGATCTTCATTTAAAATCACATTTACAAGTTCTCCAATTCCCGTGTTAACTCCGTACATAACTTCTTTTGCGGCTATTTTTCTTTCTATAAAAGCCCTCGAGGCTTTTATTCTTTCAAGAGCATCTGGATCAAGCTCAACTTTTTCCCCAAATCTGGCAACATTTAAAACATCTTCGATAGTCAAACTTTTACCGTCAACTTTAACTGTCATTTTTCCCCCTTTAATCAAAATAAATAAAATTAATCCTTAATTTTGTATAGAATTACTTTTCTTCCCACATTTTTTATCAATCCCTGATGTTCAAGTTCTTTTAGTGCCCTTGAAACTGTTTCCCTTGAAGATCCAATGTAATCTGCTATTTCTTCGTGGGTGGGTCTTGTAAGGAGAATGGAACCATCGGCGAGAACTCTTCCTTCCGATTTCGATCTTTCAAGAAGAAATCTTCCAACTCTGCTATATGTGTCAAGAAAAATAAGGTTTCTAATCCTTAATGAGGTTGTTTTCAAACGGGAAGAAAGAGTTTTTATAATGCTAATCCCCACTGAGGAATAATCCTTTATAACGTTAATAAATTTTTCGCCTGAAATGGTCAGGAACTGGCTGTCTTCAAGGGTTTCAACGGTTGCTGACCTTTTTTCTTCAAGGTCAAAAATAGCCATTTCACCAACAATTTCCCCGGGTCCGAGAATTGACAGGACTATTTCTCTTCCATCTTCGGCAATTAGAAAAGCTTTGACTTTGCCTTTTAAAATAAGAAAAAGTGAATCTCCTCTATCGCCTTCGCAGAAGAGGATATTTTGTTTTGGAAGATTAATTATACTCGATGTGTCCCTTACTGCCATCAATTCTCTGACTCCGAGATTTGAAAAAAGGGGAACCTTTTTTAAGAGCTCAAGGTCGTCCATTTTTACTCCTCCTTCGGCTGAGGTTCGCTCATCTGCTCTTCTGAGGGAAAAGAGGCTTCGATTGCATCAAAGTGGTCTGCCCCATTCATAAGAGAAAATTTCTGCATAATCGCTTTGGGAACAGAAATATTGGTTATTGCGTGTTTGAAAATAATCTGGTCAAAATCACGGCACCTTAAAAGAACCGTGTATCTATCAAAGCCGATTACATAACCCACGAACTTTTTGCCGGAAACAAGAAAGATTGTAATAAGAGTTTTATCTCTTCTAACAAGATTTAAAAGTTGATTCTGAATACTTATTTCTCCACTCATTTTTTTCTCCCCTTAGCCATCTTTCAATCTCACCTATAACCTTATTCTGCTCATATCTATCATCCATCATGACCCATTTTAACCCAATTTCTTTTTTAAACCAAGTCAACTGTCTTTTGGCAAGGTTTCTTGTATGCCTCTTAATTTCTTCAATCGCATCTTCATATTTCTTTGAACCTTCAAAACAGGAAATCAATTCTCTTATCCCTATGGCTTTTGCAAGAGGGCCTGATAATTTGTTGCTTTCATAAAGATTTTTTACCTCCTCGATAAGCCCCCTTTCAACCATCCTGTCAACCCTTTCCTCAATTATTTTGTAGAGATTCTCTCTTTTTCGGGTCAAACAAAGTTTCATAACAGAGTAATCTTTAGAAAGGTCTTCAGTTTTTGAAATCACCTCTGAAAATTTTTTACCAGTGAGCACTCTTAGTTCTATCGCTCTAATTATTCTGACTTTATCGTTGGAACTTATTTTATCTGCTCTTTCTTTGTCAAGTTTCAGTAAAATTCCATAAAGATGCTGAATGCCCTTTTTCTTCAAAATTAACTTTAATTTATCTCTTAGCTTTTCATCTCGCGGTGGCGCTTCGGCAAGCCCAGAAATGAGTGCTTTTGCATATAACCCGGTTCCTCCTACAAGAATTGGGATTTTTCCTCTACTTAGAATTTCTTCAATTACTTTTAGAGCCATTTTTCTGAAAAGCCCTGCCGAAAAGAATGAATCAGGTTCAGCGATATCGTAAAGGTGGTGTGGTATTCCTTCTCTTTCGCTTTCCGGAACTTTGTCGGTTGCAACGGAGATTCCTTTGTAAACAGCCATACTATCGCAGGAGATTATTTCACCACCTATTCTTCTGGCTGTATCAATTGCAAATTTTGATTTTCCTGAGGCGGTTGGGCCCAATACAGCGACAATTTTTTTTATGGAGGGTTGCATCATCTATTATTGATTCTGCTTTCCAAAAAAGTCCGGTCTTGTTTTTCTTAGCGTTGACAGAACATTTCTCTCGTGCTCTTCTCCAAGAGTTTTACGTATTACAAAGAGAATTGAATAGACGAACTCATTAAGCCCCTTAATAAGTGCTTCCTTTCTTCCTTTTTCTAAGTTTTTAATATTTTCAAGGATTCTTTCCTCAGAGAGAGTTCCATTGCTTCTCAATGTCACTCTCTGAAAAAGTTCTGGCTGGTCAATTTTTAATTTGTTAAGGTATTTCTCCACAATATTTTCTGCTATGGGACCAACTTCTCTCAGAAAATAGTGGTAAAGGAAAGAATACATTTCGTTGTAATTTCTTATTATCTGCCTTCCTTCAGCAAGTTCTTTCTGCTCCTCAGCGAATTTGTCCTTTCTCCTTTTGACATGGAGAAATCCAATGGAAAAGAAAATATATAAAGTTTTAAGAGTTTCAAATTCTCCTATTTCTGATAAATCACATATTTCCTGGACAGTCCTTTCAGAGTCAACAAGCCTGAAAACATGTTTTTCATACTCTTCAAAATGAAGATTGGTAGGGCGGTTTGCCGGGAGGACTCTTTCAAATACGATGTCTTTGCTCGGAAAAACTTTTTTGAGGAGGTCTCTGTTCCTTATCCTTCTCAAGCCCTCAAGAATAATTTCCTGTACAGTGAGAGAGGTAGTTATATTCTCTCCTGTCCTTTCTTCACCCTCAAAAAATTGGAAAGTTCCGGAATCCCAGGAAAAAACGCTGTAAGCGATTTCCTGGACCTGATGTCTTACTTCATTCCACAGATCCTTTGGAGAGAGTGCCTGCATTTCAACAAGAATCTTTCCAAGTCTCTTTCCTCTTGTTATCTGTTTTGATGCTTCAACAAACTGGTCGCTGGTTATTTTGCCTTCTCTAAGGAGCATTTCTCCAAATCTTTCGTCTGGAATGTTTGATGTGGCAAAAACCACTATGCCTCTCTTAAAGTGAAGGGTTTTTGTCACATTTCCGTTTCTCAAAAGCAGAACACCTGTTTTTGCCATTGTTGAAAGGAAATCCAGAACCTCAGGCAATGCCACTTTTTCGAGGACTCCGTGAAGGACACCGGACTTTTCTTTTGGCTCAAACACTTTACTGAACCCCTTCTTTCCTGAAAAATGAAAATAGATTTATCACAACTTTCCCCTTTATCATTTTCCTGTGAATACTTCCCCAGAATCTTGAATCAATACTTAGTAACCTGTTGTCTCCAAGCAGGAAAAAAGAGTCCTTATCCACAACAAAAGAGGAGTTTTCAAAAAACATCCTATAATCTCCAGAAGCTATTTTACCTCTATTTTTTTGATTTACAAAAATATTTCCATCTTTGTATTCAATTTTGTCATTCTCTTCAGCGATTACCCTCTTTACGGCGTAAGATTTGTCCTGAAGTTTGACCACTATTACATCATCTTTCTGAATTTTGAAAAATAGGCGATTCACAAGAACAATATCTCCCTGTCGGAAATATGGTTCCATACTCTTTCCTTCAATGCGGAATGGCTTCAAAAGGGCAGTTATTATGAAAAGGAAAATTAGAACAGATGTTGTTAATAAAGAAAAATATTTCCACCCGAACTTTTCTGTCACGGCAGAATTAGAAGAGTTGTTTTTTCAGGGCAGGACCTGAAAAAAGAAGCTCCTTCCCTCGCGTCCATTTTTATTCTCAGTCTCAGGTCTGGACCATTCTTCAAGCCAAGTCCCGCAAGAAAATCATTCCATTTTAATTTAAGTTTATTTATTTCCATCCTTTTACCGGGAATTTCTCCGATTAAAATGAATCTAATTGAAAAAGATTTGTTGAAGTTAAGGTGGTAAACTGGCGGAACAGCAATAATTTCTTCCATTGTCGGGGGAATTATTCCCGGTGCTTCCGGTGTAGGTCTTGTAGATTCGTCTCCAGGGATGACTTTTATTCTTTCTATTATTCTTTCAGGGGACAATTCACCATTCCTGAAAACAGTGTTGTTGAAGTTTAAAGATTTTCCAATTTTAAAAAAAGCAAAGCTTTTTCTTTCCAGGTTTATCTCTGAAAAAGGATAACTGCGTAGCACTTCTCCTGAGTGAAGTAAATAGATTTTTTTCTCTCTTATGGAAAGTTCAAGATAGAAGTTTTTGGAAGAGGCAAGTTCAGCCTTTAGAGAAGAAAGATGCGCGGAATCCGCCTTTGTAAATTTTTGAGGTGAGGGATTTAGTTTACCATCGTGAGAGCAGGAAAGAATAAAAAACAGAAAAACAGAAATTATAGTAGTTTTAAAAAATAAATACTGTCGAACCAATAGGTACCTTCTTCCATAAAATTCTAAGATCATCTCTTCCAACTCGTATACAGCCGTGAGTCACATTTCTCCCTATAAGTCTCTCGTAGAGTGTTCCATGTATCATATAGCCCGGGATATTGAGGTCTAAAGCGTATTCACCGAGCATACCTTCCTCTGTTCTGTCAGAATAGTTTTTGGGATAAGGTTCGTTTGCCTCAATAAACTCCCAGTCCGGCGCTGTCCACAATGGACGCTCTCTCTTATTTTTGACTTTAAATCTTCCAATCGGAGTGTCAAAAATCCACTCCCTTTTAGTTTTAGGATCCTTGAGAATTGAACCTGCCCCTGCTGATATTTTTGCTTCAAGAGTTATTTTGCCATTTTCATTAAGCCAGAGTTTATTATGTACTCTGTCAATTACAACAAATGTTTTGGTAGCAGAAACAGATGAAAGGGTTTTATCTGCCAACTCTATTACTTCTTCAGGATTTTGTGTTTCTAACTTTGAGGGTTCTTCTCTTCCTTTAAGCATAACCTTTTCGCCAATTTTTGATAAACTGTAGCCGGTTCTGATAAAAAGCAGAACAAATAAAAGAGCGGATATAGATAAGAAAATTGTGAGAAAGAGCAAAAATTTCAGAAAGCCAGACTTTGATTTTTCTGAAAAATTTTCTAAAGCTCCTACATTCTCTGTCATCTAATTTCCTTTAAAATGCTGTTTATAGGGCCGTTGCCCTCCGAACCTATTATTGCTACAGGAGTTCCCACTGAAACCCGCTTGAAAAGATATTCAATTTCTCTGTCGGTAAGAGCAACGCACCCGTCAGTCCAATCGAATCCGCGCCCTCCACCTCCATGAATTTCGATTAGTCCGCCTATTCTGGATCGTCCTCCCAGCTCTCTTCTTGCCTTAAGAGTATTAAATCTTACTTTATCCTCGCTGTTGGGATAGTTTATAAGTAAAGCCATATAATATTTGCTCTGTCCTCTCCCTTTCTTTGCCGTTATGTGATAATAGCCTTCTGGAGTTGCCCTGTCTCCTGCGTAAAGTTTCTGATTGGTAGCGTTTGCCCCTATTTCTACTGTGAAAATTCTTACAAGAGATGCTTTTTTGTAAAGTTCGAGAGTATGTTTTTCTTTGTTTACTACAATTCCTGAACCTACTTTTGCACTTTCTTGTATTGCCCTCTGTTTCCAGGAAATCCACTTTCTTATCAAGTCGGGATCTGAATATCTCGAAAGAGTATCCCTGCTTGTTGTAACAAATTCCCGAGCCATATTCAAGCCTTTTGAAGATTCTTTTACTGCTGATATCAACCTTTTTTCCTCAAACAGTTTTTTCGCGCTTTTATATGAAATTTCAGCAGCGGCATATCTCTGTCTTGCAATGGTATTATTCGATGTGTGGTCAAGAAGATTCTTTGCTGTTGCGAGGATTTTATCAAGATTTTGAATGTTTTCTTCGTACTGTTTATAAAGAATTCTTTCTTTTTCTGCTGTTTTTTTCAATAGTTCCAGAGAAATATCAAAAGCTTCAGAAACTTTTTGCCTGGCGTATGTAAAGTCTTTAGAAAAGTAGGGCTGTTCATATTCAACCAGAATTGCCTTTTTGGCGATTTCAATTGCGAATTCGCAGTTCTGGTAATCCTTTGGAAAGAAATCTCTGGCAAAATGTTTTTTCGCTACAGAAAGTGTCGATTCGAGAACAGAAATATCATTTTTTAATGGGGGTTCTTTGCTTCCATCAAAAAATGGTCCAATGTTTTCAGCGGCATAAATTCCAGAAAGCAATATCAATAAATATATAAGAGCCTTAACTAAAAATCTTGTCATAACAATACATTCCTCAAATTAAAGTTTATTATTTAATAGAATGAAAATCAAGTTCCCTTTAAAAAAAAAGGGGGGCTAAAGCCCCCCTAAAAAGAGTGAATTTCAATAGTTATTTCTTTCCGCCTTTTTTCATTTCGATAGCATTCTGAACAGCGGTCGAAACACCTTCAGCCTGTGTTTTGGCGCTTTCTGCCTTTGCTTTGGCGTCAAGATATTTTTCTGTGTTCATAAGTTCTTTTGCTTCATTAAGAGCTGCTGTTGCTGCATCGAGGTCGCCCTGCATTGCAGCGAGGTCAGCCTGACTGCCTTTGCCCTTGGGGGCTTTCTTGAGGTCTTCAGTGGCGGTTGTGATTGCAGTTTCTGCTGCGGTAATGAGTTCCTGAGCTTCTGTCTTTGTCTTTTCTTTTCCGGCAACAGCGTCAGCCTTTGCTTTTTCAGCAAGAGATTTAAGTTCAGTGCAGAGTTGTGCTGCAACTTTGTAACTCTTGAAGAATTTGTTCTGCTGATTTGCAAGTTCTGTGTCAAGCTGGCTTTCTTTGTCTTTTGCTGCCTTCAATGATTCTGGGGCATAAATGTCAGCTTCTGCCTGTTTTGCAGCATTCAAGGCTGCCTTTGCTGCGTCAATCTCCTTCTGAGGGGGTTTGGCGCATGCGATTAATCCGATTAAAGCGAGTGCAAGTAGTGCGTAACAAACTTTTTTCATTTTCTTCTCCTTTCCTTCATTGAACATAAATTAAATATACTCCACTTTTAATTTTTTTTAACTCAAAATGGACACAAATAAATATCCAGAAAATGTAATATAGCACACTTTAATTCTCTTGTCAAGTCTCTGTAGAAGTCTGTCAAAACTATTTAGAATTTCTCCATTGCGTGCGTTGTCATTGCGAGCGCTCCTTCGAAAGAAAGTCCCCCGAAGCAATCTTCCTTATTCCACTGAGGAAGATCACTTCGTATGCCGGTGCCTCGAAGCACCCGTTGTGATGACAGTTAAGGATTAGCAACAAAGGAAGAGC
>DYJZ01000037.1 GCA_020722885.1 Thermoanaerobaculum aquaticum | reverse complement strand
GGCAACACCTCCATCTTAATGGTATAGTGTTGCACTTGGAGTTTGAGCCTAAGGTGGAATAAAAATGTTTATATTGGGGCTCTTTCTAACTCTTGCTTTATATGTAACTACAAGTCCAGAAGGTTTTGAAGGAGCCGTATGGGGGCTTTTGGTTGCCGGAATCGGCATTGCAAAAATATTTGTCGGTCTTTTAATGAAAAAACCTTCTGAAGAAAAGTGAAATTTTTTACAAAAGAATTGTCATTGTAAGACCAGCTCCACAAGATGGCTATTATACGATGACTTTGGCAGGTATAAAAAAGCATTTGCTTATAACATAAATAGTATGGCATAATAAACTTTCTTTATATTCCTATCGAGCGGAGGGAAAGTAAGTGACAGCATCTTTCTTCCTTATTATTGCGGTAATTGGTCTTACTTTGGTTTATGAAATTGGAAACGGATGGAATGATTCTGCAAATGCTATTGCTACAGTAGTTTCGACAAAAGTGTTAAAACCAATTCCTGCGGTAATCTTTGGGGCTGTTTTAAATTTTGTGGGGGCTCTTGTTAGCTCGGAAGTGGCAAAAACTGTGGGCAAAGACATTGCCGCACCTCACACATTGACAGTTCTGACCTTTCTCGCAGCGGTAATAGTGGCTCCGATTTGGATAACACTTTGCACTTACGAGGGACTTCCGATAAGTTGTTCTCATTCTCTTCTGGGTGGACTGGTTGGGGCGGTTCTTGCAACATCGGGGTATAAAGCACTGAAAATGGAAGGAATAAAGAAAATAGTTTTTGGAGTATTCATTTCTCCAGTTTTAGGGTTTGTTTTAGGGTTTGCTTTAATTGTTTTAGTATTCTGGTTTTTCAGAGGATTTTCTCTTTCAAAAGTCAATAAAATTTTTGGGAAACTTCAACTTGTTTCTGCAGCAGCAATGGCTTTTAGCCACGGGACAGGGGATGCCCAGAAAGGTATGGGAATAATTACCGGAACGCTTCTAACAGCGGGGTGGATTTCTCTTGACTCTCAGGGGAAGATGTACATCCCTTTATGGGTGAGAATACTTTGTGCCCTTACAATTGCTGTGGGGACAGCAATTGGAGGGTGGAGAGTCGTTAAGACTCTTGGGGCAAGACTTGCTCATCTCAAACCCTATCAGGGGTTTGCTGCTGAAACCGGCGCTTCCATAACTATATTGCTAAATACACTTTATGGAGTTCCTTTAAGCACTACTCATTCCATAACAGGAGCTATTATGGGAGTTGGCTCCAGTCAGGGAATTAAAATTGTGAAATGGGGCATTGGAAGTAAAATTGTTTTTGCCTGGTTTGTAACTTTTCCTGTATGCATCGGTGGCGGATATATAGTTTTCAAATTTCTTGATCTTATTTTTTGACAAGAACACTTTCTGACAGAAAAGAAAATTGAGTAAAAATTACAGCTTTGCTTTTCCTTCAATCTTGTCAAGTTCTTTGTGAGAGATATTTCTGATCTCAGTTCTCAAACCCTGAGAAGAGATTTCGTCGGTGAATTTTCTTCTTCCTTCAACGAGTTCAAGGATGTATCTCTTAATCTGTTCTTCGGAATAGAAATTTTTAGGATCCCATTCAGAAAGCGGTTTTCCATCAACAGCCCAAACCTCTTCTGTCTCCAAGGCACACTTTCTGTAACTGTTTGTTCCCCTTAAATCTCCCCTTTGAAGAGCAGCCATCAAATCTATTGGAACCCTTTTGGCTTTTCTTACAAGTGTCTTCTTTCCTGTTAAAGGGTCTGTTTCAATTATTTCGCCCATTCCTCCAGTGTTATACTGGAAGAAATGAACTTTGCCAGGATATTTGTTCACAAGATTTCTCACAGTGTCATAAAAAACATTGACTTTTCTTCCCTGGTTGCCAATTATAAAATCATCCATACCAACTATTCTAACGCTTTCACCAGCCTTTTCCGGAACAGTTGCGAAAGAATGGGTTGATTCTCCCCACAAATAAGCGAGAACTCCCTGTTCCCAGCTGAGCCTTTGAGCAAAAGGCATCATGGTGTTCCTTCTTGTAATAAAAGCAAAAACAAGCCCGTCAAGCTCATCGAGTGAGGGGAGATTTATAGAGTCGGCGCATATAGAAACGAGTTTCCCATTTCTTTTTACCTTTAATTGTTTTCGGTCAAGTACCCCTCTTCCATTTTCTCCGAGTCTTTCATCAAGGAAGTCAATATTTCCTTTATAGTCAATCATCACATTCTCGAGAAGTGCGCTTTTATGGCTTAAGGCATTGAACATCGCCTCCTGTAGATTATTGTCGACATCTGTCTTAACATAGTAGTTTTGTTCACTTCCCAGAGCGCTTCCATCCTTTTTAAGGAAAACAATATCATCCTGTGCCACAAAAGTTCCTTCACCTTTTTTATGGTCAAGGCCAAGCTGGTGGCAGGACCATGTTGATTTTCCAGTTGCGGTCAATCCAAACATAAATACTCCATATTTTTTTAATTTTCCTGTAAGACTGTCAAAAACTTTGACCATTTTTGTTCCCGCGTGAAGCCCCAGCATACCATTCATATCGGCGGTATACATTGCCTGTCTTAAAAACCCCTTCTTGCATTCACCGGTGTAATCTGTGCCGAGAGCAATGTTTATGTTGTGCTCAGGTATTACAAGAACCTGCAACCTTAATAAATGTTCTTCTGGAATATGAATCATTATAAATTCCGGTCCCTTGCTGTTCTTTTTTACATCCCCCATCGTTGAAGCCCATTGATAAGCAAGTCTGTAATTCTTTGGGTCAGCAACGGAAACATAAAAATTGCAGATGGGATTGTATTCATCGTTATCTCCCATTTGTCTTCTTATATGAACAAAAGGCATTGTTTTTAGCAATTGGAGAACTTTATTCAACTGGTCGGGCGCTTTTTCAACAATATCCAATTGAACTTTACTTGGTTTTGGAAGAATAATTTCAGGTCCTCCTCCCAGATATACAGTTTTTGCTGCCATCCTTGAGGAAATTTTTGAATACCAGACAGGAGCACCGAAGTTGGTGAATCTTGCTGTTTTATAAGCCATTCTCTTTAATTCAGCCATTGTAGGATGCTCAATATTTCTTCCTTTAAGGAAAGAGGGAAGATTTTTTGCAAATTCTCTGTAAACCTTTGGATTGTATGGATTTAAAGCCATTAAAAGCCTCCTTTATAAAATTTTTTTACGATAATCTAAAAAATTTTTTTATTCAATTTCTAAGAGCAATTCTCCTTTAACAACAACTTTTCCTGGTTGGGTATGCACTTTCTTGACAACACCTTTTGTTCCTGAAAGAATTTGATTTTCCATTTTCATTGCTTCAAGAACAAGAAGTTTGTCTCCTCTTTTTACACCGTCACCCTCTTTCACATAAACTGATTTTATTAAACCGGGAATAAAAGCCCTGACAATTTTTGGGTCCTCTACCTCTGGCTTTATTTTCCTTAAGCCAAATTTGCGAGTTAACTTCGTTTTGTAAGTGCAGCCTTCAATATACAGTTCTTTAAATTCTTCGTTCATCTTAGAATGGTGGAATTCCGTGTTTCTTGGAAGGCCTTTCTTCAACTTTACGGGAAGCTACCGAAAGGGCGTGAATAAGATAGTCTCTCGTTTCTCTTGGAGGAATAATAGCGTCAACATATCCGTTTGCTGCTGCAATATAGGGATTGGCGAATTTATCGGTATATTCTTTTACCTTTGCTTTTCTCGTTTCTTCAGAGTTCGTGGAGGTTTCAATTTCTTTTTTAAAGATAATGTTTGCTGCTCCTTCAGGCCCCATAACAGCAATTTCTGCTGTAGGCCAGGCGAAAACAAAATCGGCTCCGAGGTGTCTTGAACACATAGCAATATATCCTCCGCCATAGGCTTTTCTGAGAATGATTGTTATTTTGGGAACAACCGCTTCACTGTAAGCATAAAGAACTTTTGCCCCGTGTCTAATAACGCCAGCGTATTCCTGATCCACTCCTGGCAAATATCCGGGAAGATCTACAAAAGTTATCAAAGGAATATTAAATGCGTCACAGAATCTTATAAATCTTGCTGCCTTGTCAGAGGAGTCAACATCGAGCACGCCTGCAAGCACATAGGGCTGATTTGCAACAATTCCGACCGTCTCTCCTCTAATTCTTGAAAAGCCTATCACAAGGTTTGATGCCCATCTTTCATAAATTTCAAAAAAGTCTGAGTCATCAGAAACAGCTCTTATAACATCCCTTATATCGTAGGGCTCTCTTGGACTTTCTGGAATTATCTTTTCTATATCATATTGAAATTTAGGAGGTTTTGGGGGAAATGGATCCGCTTTTTTTCTGTTATTCCATGGAATATATGTAACAAGTTTCTTTATTTGCTGGAAACACTCTTCTTCACTTTCAGTGAAAAAGTGGGCATTGCCAGAAATTTCGCATTGGATTTTTGCCCCGCCAAGTTCCTCCATACTAATTTCTTCTCCTAAAACAGTTTTTATGACTTCAGGTCCGGTTATAAACATTTTAGATATCTTATCAACAACAAAAACAAAATCAGTTAGCGCTGGAGAATAGACAGCACCTCCTGCGCAAGGACCAAGTATTACTGAAATCTGGGGAATGACGCCAGAAGCAAGTGTGTTTCTGTAAAAAATTTCTCCGTAACCTGCAAGAGAATTGACTCCTTCCTGAATTCTTGCTCCTCCTGAATCGTTAATTCCAATAATTGGCACGCCAAGTTTCATAGCGTGATCCATAATTTTTGTGATTTTCCTTGCGTGCATGTAGCCGAGAGAACCGCCTGCCACAGTAAAATCCTGAGCGTAAATGCAAACAGGGTAACCAGAAATGGTTCCCGTACCTGTTATAACGCCGTCTCCAGGAAGTTGCTTGTTTTCCATCCCGAAATCTTTACATTTATGCTCAACAAACATATCGTATTCATGAAAGGAACCAGGATCGAGAAGCTTCGTTATTCTGTCTCTCGCAGTAAGTTTTCCCATAGATATCTGTTTCTCTACAGCTTTTGCTCCGCCACCGCTCAGAACGGTCTCTTTTTTCTTAAAAAACTCAAAAACCTTTTCTCTAAGGCTCATTATGCCTCCCAAAAAATTTATTCTCCCCTGAGGGGTAAAGAATAATATAATATAACACTACTTGGGGAGAATAAAAAACCCCCTTCAAGCGTTTTTATATTGAAGGAGGTTTTGATGTTTGAAATAGCCATATTAGCGGCTGGATGCTTCTGGGCTGTTGAATACAACTTTCAATCAGTTAATGGTGTAATCGATACAGAAGTTGGTTATACAGGAGGTAGTACAATAAACCCAACTTACGAAGAAGTATGTAGTGGAACAACTGGCCATGCTGAAGCAGTAAAAGTTACCTTTAATCCTCAAAAAGTTAGTTATGAGCAACTTCTTGAAATATTCTGGAATATTCACGATCCAACGACTCTAAACAGGCAGGGTTTTGATTATGGATATCAATATAGATCAGCCATTTTCTGCACAACAAAAGAACAGTACAATAAGGCTGTTGCTTCAAGAGAAATGCTTCAAACTTCAGGAAAATATAAAAGAAAAATTGTAACAGTAATTGAAATGGCAAAACCTTTTTACAGGGCTGAGGAGTATCATCAAAACTACTACAAGAAGAATAAAAAAGGAAGCTGTATGATACAACCCACAAAGTTAAAGTTAGATTCGAATAGTTTGATATACAGAGTTACTCAACTTAAAGAGACAGAGCCACCTTTTACAGGAAAATTCTGCAATCATAAGGAGAAGGGTACCTACCACTGCGCTATATGTGGAGCACCTCTTTTTTCTTCTGAAAGTAAGTATGATTCAAAAAGTGGATGGCCGAGTTTTTTTGAGGCAATAGGTGAAATTGGCAAAAGGATTGACACTTCACATAATATGGTTAGAACAGAGATTTACTGCAAAAAATGTGGAGCACACCTCGGTCATCTTTTTAATGATGGGCCAGAACCAACAGGATTGAGATATTGTGTAAACTCTGTTTCTCTGGATTTTAAGGATTGAGATTGCTACCTTTTTTTGTAGACCAGGAATCATATCTTTCAAGATAATCTCTTAAAACCTTTTCAACAGGTAGCTTTAAATAGACAGCAATTTGTTTTAAAAAACCTTTAAGATAAATTCTTCCTGGAAGTGGTTCGAATATCTCTTCTTCAATACATTGAATATACCACGACCTGATATTTGTCTCAGAGACAATCTCTTCAACAGAGACTTTCTTTGCCTGCCTTATTTTCCTTAAACTTGCTCCATCATAGTAGGAAAGTTCTCCAATAACACTTTTTTCATCGGTTTCCTTATGATTTTCAGAAGCCAATTCAGCGGTTTCCTGAGTAACAGGGCGCAGCTGTTCCTGAATGTCTTTATAATCTGAAATTCTATCTTCCTCTTTTAGAAGATTTTTTGAGACTAACTCCTCGTCATATTTCTGCCTGCTATGACTGTTTATAAGAAGTTTGTAATTCTGTTCCAGGAAGTCTCTCTCTTTTTCTTTCTCTTCTTTTGTTATTAAGCCTATTGTTGCAAAAGAGTTGTCTGAATAAATCTCAAGTTTCTTCTGATAAGCGGATTGAATTTCCTTTGGGGGGGTATTGGGAGAGATTTCGAGAACTTCGTAAGCGCTTATGAAATCTTTCTTTTTCTGCCGTATCTCAACATGGACAGGTGGTTCTTCCTGAATCTTAATAATTTTATTGACAAGTTTTTCTACCGAAAGACTATATTGGCAAATTGGATAATTCTTGGATATGGGTTCAAGAGAAAAGAGGGATTGTCTTGCCGTTGAATCCCAGTCAATATTTCCTAAGAAAGAGATATTGATTTTAAAATACCTTTTTACAATGCTTTCAATCTGAACCCCCAATCTAAGATCCCTCTCGGTTGTTTTCGTAAAAACAAACCCCAGTTTTTTTTGTGAAAGCACTTTTTCTACATCAATTAGATCTGTTTCGCTGGTTTCTTCAAGTTCAAAAAATCCCTTTAGAGGTGAAAATGAGTCGATTTTATTTTTGATCGCCTGATATCTTTTTTTGTTTAGAGAAATAATTAGAATTCTGTGAAGAAGCGCCCGTAGGTATCTGTAAAAAGGTTCTAAAGTCAGGGGATTTGGAGAAATTACAAAAATTATGCAGTTAGCCGAAAGAGTAAAGTCAAGACTGTCGTTTGAAGTTCCCGTTCCAGAGTCAATAACAATATATTCGTAGGAAAGGTCTTTTAGTTCAGTGATAATTTTCTGCTTTAAAAGATAGGTGATATTTGCAATGTCAAGAGATTCTGGCATTCCTGCGATAAGCGAAAGATTTGAAACTGGAGTTGAGGATATACATTTTTTTAAATCGGTTCCCTTTGAAGAAGTCAAAAGAGAAAGATTCTTTTCCGGCATAACCATACCTATATAAAGGTGGTCTAAAGCTTTATTAAGAGAAAGATCTGCAAGAAGAACATTGTTCCCTTTTTTTGCGAGTTGAATTGCAAAATTGGCAGAAAGAAGGGATGTTCCAGCCCCTCCCTTTGGAGAGGAAAATGAAATCAAATAAGGCTTCTCATTGCCCTGAAAAAGAATCTCAGCCACTTAACCCTCTTAGAGTTTAGAATAACTCGAAGAAGGAAATAAAATCAAGGTCTATCTCCTCTTCTTTGAAAAGAGATTCTCAATTCCAAGTTTGTTCCACAACAATACTATAGGCAAGGCTATGAATATTGAAGAGTAGGTTCCCACAACAATTCCCCAGGTCATTACAAAAGCGAAGGAGTGAATTGCCTCTCCGCCATATATAAGCATTGCCGCAACAACAACAAAGGTAAGGAAAGATGTGATTATTGTTCTTGAGAAGACTTCATTTATTGACCTGTCGAATAACTCTTTATCCTCATTTCTTCTTTGATTTTTCATATGTTCTCTGACTCTGTCAAAGACGACTATTGTGTCGTTTATAGAATAACCCAATAGCGTTAAAAGAGCTGCTACGGCAGGAATATTCACTTCTACAGAAAAGAGAGACATAAATCCTATGGAAATAATTGCATCATGAATCAATGCAACGATTGCTCCCACTCCGAATCTTAATTTAAACCTGAACCAGGAATAAACAAGCATTGCAAGCAAAGACCAGAAAACAAGAAGTTTTGATTTATCTTTAAGTTCCTTTCCTATTGTTGGACCTACAGTGTCAATTCTCAAAATTGAAAAATTCCCGAGGAAGGTCTTCTTTTCAAGGAAGGAAAGAATGTTATCGTTTATTAGAGAACTTTTATTTAATTCATTAAATTCCTTGATTATTCCTTCATTTTTCTTTTTGATTTCCATAATCGATTCGGCTATGTTTTTGCACTGGTCAAGAGAACCTCCCAGTTCTCCTGATGTTATGGCGCTGGAAAAAAGGTCTGTTAGCGTTGCCGCTGTTGTGTTATTCAGGTCAATTTTGCCCTGTGAAACAGAGTTTTTTGCCTCATTTTCTGCAAGAACAGTTCTGATGGTTTCAAGAGTTCTTGTGAGGGTTTCTTCTGAAAGAAGTTTTCCCTCTTTATCGCGTGCTTCAATCCTTACAAGGATTTCATTTTCAGCAGGGTCTCCGTATCTTACAACAGTGAGAGGAAAGGAAAGCTTTTGTCTTAAATTTGATTCAATGGTTCTCGGGTCTATCTGTTTTGAAAATTTAACTTCAACCTCCTGTCCACCTCTGAAATCAATTCCCCAATTTAATCCTTTTGTCATTACACTGTACATTCCAATAGCAATAAGAATTATTGAAATGGAAATAAAAAGGAGTTGATAATTTAACCACGGTATTTTTAGTCCTCTAAAAGAGGTGGTTGAGCCTATGGAAAGATCTGTTACGGGTACTTTTCCACCTTTGCTTCTAATGTATGTTGAAATGTCGTAAAGCCATTTTGATACAAAAACGGAAGTAAACATTGAAGCTAAAAGGCCCACAATCAGAGTTACTGCAAAACCTTTAATTGGGCCCGTCCCAAACTGGAAAAGGAAAAGTCCCGAAATGATTGTGGTAAGGTTTGAATCAAGAATGGTTATAAAAGCCTTGCCAAATCCATTACCTATTGCAGTTACTATAGTTTTCTTTTCATTTATTTCATCTCTGATTCTTTCGTAAACAAGAACATTGGCGTCAACTGCCATACCGAGAGTCAGAATTATACCTGCAATTCCGGGTACTGTGAGAGTCATTCCGAAAGTTGCCATAACTCCACAAATAATAATAAAGTTTAAGATAAGAGCAACAATTGCGCTTGTTCCAGCTCCTCTATAATAAAGAAGCATGAAAGCGAAAATGATAAGTAAACCGATTATACCAGAGATAGATCCTCTTCTAATGGCGTCAAGGCCAAGACTTGGGCCAACCGTTCTCTCCTCTCCGAATTCTGGAATGGCAGGAAGAGAACCAGACTTTAACTGCAAAACAAGTCTTTTTGCTGAATCGGGTGTAAAATTTCCTGAAATTGTTCCTTTTTCTCCTATTTCATCCCTTATGACCGGGTTGCTTATTGCAACATTGTCAAGGAGAATTGCAGCCTGTTTCCCAATATTTGCTCTTGTAAATTCTCTAAATCTTTTTCCTGCGGCAAGTGAAAGCTCAAATCCTACCGCAGATTGTCCATATTCATCGCCTGTTACATAAACATTCTGAATGTCAGCTCCTGTAACCACCGGGACCTTTTTTACGAGAAGGAAATAATCGCCCCCATCTGTTCTTTCATTAGACAATTTAACAATCATAGCGTCATTAGGGATATTTCCATTGTATTGGTTTATTATTGCCTCTTGTGAAGCGGCTCCACTTTGTGGTTCAAGAGTCTGATGCCACCCGAGCTGTGCTGCTTTTCCTATTAGTGCTTTCACCTCTGTGGAATCAGCGACGCCAGGAAGTTCTACAACAATCTTATTTGACTTTAGCCCCTGTCTGTGGATTGCAGTTTCAGCAACTCCGTATCTGTCAATTCTGTTTCTTATTAGTTCTACAGATTGTTGTATGGCTCTGTCACGAATGTCATCATTCTCTCTTGGAGTTAGTGAAAGGGAGTATTTACCGCCTCCCTCAGCTGAGAATGAGTAATTACTGAGAATGCGGTCCACGATATCTTTGACTTCAACCCCAAGGTTAGGATTTTTTCCCTCTACCACAATTGTTGCTTCTTTCTCTGAAGATGGGTAAATGTTATCGTAAGGCATATTCTTTTTCTTAAGCTCAGTTTCAAGTGTTCCAATATCTGTTGTAAGTTTCTGCGAAATTGCAGCATCAGTGTTCATAAGGAGAAGAAGATGAACGCCCCCCTTTAGATCCAGTCCTCTTTTTAAATTGCCGCCAGGATTAAAATATGGTTTTTTAGGAGTGAAGAAATAAAAAAATACACACAGAAATGTAACAAAAACGATTAAAATGCCTTTCCATTTTAAGTTGTCTTTCATTGTTTCCCCCTATCAGATTTCTTCCGCTTCCGAAAGGCGGCCGGCAACTGCGGATTTATTAAAAGATATTTTTGCGTTGTCAGAAACTCTCAAAATGATTTTTGAATCGTCGACAGCAACAACTGTTCCTCGGATCCCCCCAACAGTAAAGACCCTGTCTCCGGCTTTAAGTTCGGAAAGCATTTTTCTGTGTTCTTTTGCTCTTTTTTGTTGCGGACGAATCAGCATAAAATAAAAAATTACAATCAAAAGAATCAAAGGCAAAAAAGCCATTATTGGATTCTGATTTTGCCCTTGATTTTCAGCCATAAGTAGAAAATTAAACATAATACCTCCTTAAAAAGACAAAACTAAATTATTTCATATATAAGCGGTTTTTGTCAAATATGCTAAGGTGTTTTAAATAATTTAGCAAACCACATCTGTCCAAAATAAATTTTGACAGAACCATCTAAGAAGTCAAGAAGAAAAATATAAAGACTATTTAGAAATACTCCGTTGCGAGTGCTCACTGACCGTGTCATTGCGAGCGGACGTAACCAGTCATTGCGAGCCCTCCTTCGCAGTTTCCTCAAGCGAAGCAATCTCCCTCTTGCTCACAAAGCTGAAACGGAAAGCCTTAGATGGCTGTTCAATAGGGGTTTGCAAAAATTATTTAATCTTTTTGCGGTTTTTCCACTGCCATTTTTTAAGAACATTTCTAATTAGTTTAAGTAAGGACATTATCATATAGTTATGACATAACTTCTACAATGACTTGAATTTTTTTTAAACCTTTTGTAAAATACCCCTTACTTTTTGAAGGAGGTATATAATGAATATTGAAGAAAAAGTAAGGCGCATCATTGCAGAACAGTTAAGTGTAGAAGAAGCTCAAGTTAGACCGGAAGCGTCATTTATAAATGACCTTGGTGCAGACTCTCTCGATACGGTTGAACTTATTATGGCTCTTGAAGAAGAGTTTGGAATTGAAATTTCAGACGAGGAAGCAGAGAAAATTCAGACTGTCCAGGCAGCAATAGACTTCATCAAGTCAAAAGGTGGAAAAGTTTAAAAAACGAGGTAAATTGTGAAAAAAAGAGTTGTCGTTACGGGAGTAGGGGCAATAACCCCAGCGGGGAAAACTGCATACGAGACATGGTGTAATGTAAAAGAGGGGAAAAGTTGTGTAGGACATATAACCCTCTTTGACGCTTCAAATATGCCTGTAAAAATAGCTGCTGAGGTGAAAGATTTTGACCCCCTTCAGTTTATGGACAAGAAAGAAGCAAGAAGGATAGATAGATTTATTCAATTTGCTATTGGTGCAGCGGAAGAAGCAATAAAAATGTCAGGACTTACAATAACTGAAGAAAATGCTGATAAAATTGGAGTTGGAATAGGCAGCGGCATAGGTGGGTTAAGCAGTCTTGAAGATTCTCACAAGACACTTCTTGAAAGAGGACCCCTAAAAATTTCTCCCTTCTTTATCCCTTCCATAATTATAAATATGGCGAGCGGGCTTGTCTCAATTAAATATGGAGCAAAGGGCCCAAACTTTTCTACAGTAACTGCCTGTGCCACATCCTCCCATTCCCTCGGAATGGCTTACAGAACGATTCAGTATGGGGACGCAGATGTTATGATATGCGGAGGCGCTGAAGCTGCTATCACCCCGTTATCAATTGCAGGTTTTGCTTCGATGAGGGCTTTGTCTACAAGAAATGATGACCCGCTAACAGCCTCAAGGCCTTATGACCTTGACAGAGACGGTTTTGTGATGGGAGAAGGTGCTGGAATTTTAGTCATTGAGGAACTTGAGCACGCAAGAAAGAGAAATGCAAAAATTTTGTGTGAAATAAAAGGCTTCGGCCAGTCAGGAGATGCTTTTCATATAAGCGCTCCCTCTGAAGATGGAGATGGACCAATAAGGGTAATGGAAAATGCTCTAAAAGATGCTGGGCTAAAACCGGAAGATATTGGCTACATAAATACCCACGGAACAGCAACACCTGCTGGAGACAAAGTCGAGACAATAGCAATTAAAAAGGTGTTTGGTGAGAAAATACCTCCAGTATCATCAACAAAAAGCGAAATAGGCCATCTTCTTGGGGCTGCTGGAGCGGTTGAGGGAATAGTCACTATGTATGCTATACAGGAAGGAATCCTTCCGCCGACAATAAATTTAAAAACACTTGATCCTGGATGTGATCTTGATGTGATTCCTAATGAAGCGAGAAAGATGGATGTTAAATATGCACTTTCCAATTCTTTTGGCTTCGGCGGAACAAATGCCTGTATGGTTTTCTCCAGATATGAGGAATAGCAAAATCTTACTTTAATAGAGGAAAAAATGAGAATATTCTGTCTAATCAAACATGTCAGAGACACTGAGACAAAAATAAAAGTTGTAGAAGATGGAAAGAAACTTGAATTTATAGGCGACAACAAAATCATAAGCCCGTACGACGAATTTGCAGTTGAAGAGGGGCTTAAAATCAAAGAAAAATTTGGTGGAGAAGTAATTTCTCTGACTTTGGGAGATGAAGATGCGATCAAGAGTTTAAGGCAGGCTATGGCAATGGGGACTGATAGTTCAATTCTTATTAACGACCCACTCTTTTACAATCTTGATCCGCTTTCAACTGCAAAAGTAATTGCAAAAGTGCTTGAAAAGGAACAGTTTGACCTTATCCTGACGGGAAAACACGGGGTAGGAGACGACAATCAGGCGGTTTCCTCAATGGTTGCTTCAATGCTTAATGTCCCTGTCATCACTGTGGCAGTTTCGCTCGAAATTGATGGACAAACTCTGAAAGCAAAAAGAGAGATTGAGGGTGGATTTGAAGTTGTTTCTGCTTCTATGCCAGCTGTTGTCACCTGTCAGAAAGGGCTTAATGAACCAAGATATCCAAGTTTAAAAGGAATTATGGCTGCAAAGAAAAAGGAAATAAAAACGCTTTCAGCAAAGGATATATCTATTGACCACTTATCGTTTAACAAAGGTATTTCCTTTAAAGGATATCTTGAGCCTCCGCCGAGACCTAAGGGCAAAATTATTGAAAAAGACCCCAAAGATGCGGCAAAAGAACTTGTCCAATTACTTCATGAAGAGGCTAAGGTTTTATAGGGAGGATAAGATGAAATTTCTTGTATATTTTGAAGTAAGAGATGGTCAGATAAAGAAAGCCTCTTTTGAGACCGCCTCGGCTGCAAAAAAAATAGCGGATGAGATAGGAGGAGAGACTTTCGGAATAATAATAGGAAAAGATGTTTCCTCAATTGCTAAATCCGCTCAAAAAGTTGGGATAAAAAAGATTTTTGTCATTGAAGAAGAATCCCTCTCAAAAATTTCAAATTCTCTTTATGCAAAGATTATTGCAGAATTTACGAAAGAACAGGGTTTTGATGGAGTTTTCTTTTCTGCCACCAGTCAGGGAAAGGACCTTGCACCTTTAACCTCAGGTTTTTCCGATTTTCCCTACATATCTGACTGCACATCTCTTTTAATAGAAGATGGCAAAGTGACATTTGTAAAACCAATCTATTCAGGAAAAGGGCTTTTGAAACAGCAGGCAGAAAGCGGTGCAAAATTTGTTGTTTCTTTAAGACCCAATGTTTTTCCTTTGTGTGAAGCTCCTGTTGAAGTGGAAGTTGAGAAAATTTCTTTAAAAGATTATTCCTCAATAAAAACTGCTATTGTTGAAGATATAGAAAAGGGTTCACAGGAACTTCTTGATGTTGCGGAAGCTGACATAATTATTTCTGGTGGTAGGGGTATGAAGGGCCCTGAAAACTTTCAAATGCTTAAGGAGGTGGCAAAAATTGTTGGTGGAGCAATGGGAGCCTCAAGGGCTGCCGTTGATTCCGGTTGGGTTCCCCACGCCCATCAGGTTGGGCAGACTGGAAAGGTTGTTTCACCAAGTTTATATATCGCCTGCGGAATTTCAGGGGCAATTCAGCATCTTGCCGGAATGTCATCGTCAAAGGTCATAGTTGCTATTAACAAAGATAAGGAAGCGCCCATTTTTAATGTTGCCACATATGGAGTTATAGGTGACCTTTTTGAAGTGGTACCTCATTTGAAAGAAGAGTTAAAAGCCCTGAAAGAACAGGGATAAATGGATTCCTTAAGAAAAACTATCTGTGTAAAGGTTGGAAAAGTAGGAATCGGGGGGAAAAATCCCGTTAGAATCCAATCCATGGCAGATACATCCACTGAGGATGAGCGTGCCACAGTAAAACAATTGCTTGAGCTTTACAGGGCTGGTTCAGAACTTTTAAGAATAACGGTTAACACTCCAAAGGCGGCAGAAACAGTTCCAAAAATAAAAAAGAATTTAATTAAAGAAGGTTGTGATGTTCCGCTCATAGGGGATTTTCACTATAACGGACACATCCTTTTAAAAGATTATCCTGAGTGTGCAGAAGCCCTCGACAAATACAGGATAAACCCGGGAAACACAGGCAAAAAAGATGCAAGAACAGAACATTTCCTTCAAATTTGCGAGATTGCCAAACACTATGACAGACCCATAAGGATTGGTGTAAACAGTGGCTCTGTTGACGATGACCTCCTTCAATCTTTAAGAATAAAAAATCAGAGATCAAAAAAGAAAAAAAACGAAAGAGATATTATTCTTGAAGGAATGCTTAAATCTGCTGTTTTCTCTTTAGAAAAAGCAGTTGACTGCGGAATTAAAGAGAACAAAATAATACTTTCCTGTAAAACTACCGAACCAGCAGAACTTGTATATCTTTACAGAGAACTTGCTAAGAAATGCTCTCAGCCACTTCACCTCGGGCTGACAGAAGCAGGGGGAGGAATAAAAGGAATTGTCTGGTCAACATCCGCTATCGCTGTCCTGTTAAGTGAAGGAATTGGAGAAACGATTAGAGTTTCTCTTACACCATCCCCTGATTCCAATAGAACAGAGGAGGTTTATGTTGCAAAAGAGATTCTCGAGTCGCTGAATCTTCGCAGGTTTTCGCCAAAAATAATTTCCTGTCCAGGTTGTGGAAGAACCTCTTCTAACCTCTATAGAAAGCTTGCAAAAGAAATAGAAAATTTTGTAAACGAAAACTCTTTAAAATGGACAGCCGAGAGAAAAGGCGTTGAAAAACTTAAAATTGCGGTTATGGGCTGCATAGTCAATGGGATTGGCGAAGGAAAGAGTGCTGACATTGGCATTTCTCTTCCCGGAAGTGGAGAAAATCCAGTTAGCGTGATTTTTGAGAAAGGTAAACAGGTGGCTACAGTAAAAGGTGATTTAAAAATTTTGCTTTCAGAAATGAAAAAAAGGATTGATAATTTTATTGTTAGAGAATATCATTTAATAGGAGGGCAGAATGGAAGTGAATCCAGTAGAAAGACTCAAAGAACTTAAATCTGCTCTCACTGTTTATTTGAAAACCTTTAGAAGTGAATATCTTCTTGCAGTGAAGGAATACCTTGAGGAAATGTACCTTGGAGGTGGGCTTAAAGAAATAGGATGCGATGAAAAATGTGAGGGATGCTTTCTTGCCTTTGATCAGAGCAAAGAGGCGGTTTTAAAATGTAAAATGTGGGAATTGTACAGTGCTCTTCAGGGAACAGAAATTAAGGAAACAAAAAACCCAAATATTGTTTCGCTATCAAAGGAACTTCTGGAATCGCTTGAGAAAAAGTAGAAACACACTAAAAAAACTTTTTTAATTTTAATGACACTCTTTTAGCATACTCTCTTTGAAGTCATTTTTGTGGCATTTAAGGCAGTTTTCTTTGTCTGGTTTGGCGATTAGACCCGCTGCCTTTGCTGCTTCTTTATCCTTCATAATCCACATTTTTGCGTAATCTGATCCTTTTCCGTGGCACGTTTCGCAATCGACTTTGTGACGCATTGTTGCGTGTTTGGTCTTAAGCCACGAATCATACTCTGCTTTGTGGCACATTTTTGCACACTTTTCAGCGCCAAGCTCAGTTGGTTCTGCAGAAATAGAAAATATGAAAAGGAAAAAGGTCAAAACGGTTAAAACGAGCACGGCAATTTTCTTCATTTTAAAAAACCTCCTTAAATCTACAGAATTTATAATATTATGAAGTTCAATTTAGTTCAAGGGAAAATTGATTTTAATAAGTAAAAAGAGTTATATTTCTTTGTGGAGGATTAATGAAAATAAAACTTCAAATAGCATTATTGTTTTCTCTTTTTTGCGTTGAAAATTTTTCTCAGGAAAATCTGGAATGGAAAAAATTTGAAGAGGAAAAATTTAAAATTTCAAAAATAATTATAGTAGTAAACGATGTGTTTGACCTTTCCCAAAAAGAGGAAAACCATTTTCTCGGGCGTATTGCAAATGCCTTTCACCTCGAGACTAAGAAATCTGTCATTAAAAGATTTTTACTTTTCAAGGAAGGAGATTTTGTTGATTATCGTCTAATTTATGAAACGGAAAGGCTTTTAAGGGATTTGAGCTGGGTCAGAGATGCGTATATTTTTCCTGAGAAAGAAGATTCTCAAAATTTAACTGCGGTTGTCTATGTTCGTGATGCATGGAGTTTAAAAGGTGGGCTAAAGTTTAGTTCAGTTGGAGGAGAAAATACATTCAGGATAAGGTTACACGAAGTCAATCTTCTGGGATTCGGGAAAACTCTAATGGTGGGGTACGAAGAAAATCCGGAAAGAAACATAGGTGAAATAGAATATTTTGACCCGCTTTTGTTTGGTTCAAGGTGGCAGTTATTTTCTTCATACCAAAAACTTTCAGACGGTTTTTACAAGAAACTCAAAATAGAGCATCCTTTTTACGAACTTTATACTACTTTTTCTTTTGGAATTGACTTTTCAAGGGAAAAACTTAACCTCAAATTTTATGATGATGGAAAACTTTCCGTTGAAATTCCTTCGATAAAGGATGAGGCGACCGTATATTTTCAAAAGGCACTTTTTTCTCGAAAAAATAAAGTAATAAGGGGCGGTGTTGAATTATGGTCAAGACAGAAACTTTACCAATCTTTATTTAAATGGGGACAGGATTGCAATTTTATCGAAAACCAGAACGACAAAAGATTCAGGGGTATTATGTTTTATTTGGGCTACATAGAGGACAAATTCAGGACCTTTGAAAATATAAAGGCGACTGACAGGGCAGAGGATTTTAATTCAGGTTACGAAATTCATACCCATTTCGGATTTTATGGAGAACAATTTGGTTCTACAGAAAATGCAAAATATCTTGATTTTAAACTGACTAAAGGATTTTTTCTTTCTGAAAACCAGCTCCTTCTTGCCGAGATAAAAGGAGAGGGAAGAAGGGAAAATTCCGAAAACAAAAACTTCTTCCTTAATACAAAAATAGATTACTACAACTTGAAATTAAATAAACAAACTATCGCTGCTTCAGTGGAAGCCTTTTTAGGAAGTAAACTTGATGTTGATAATTATGTCTATATAGGTGGCTCAGATGGTTTAAGGGGATATCCAAACCATTTTAAAATCGGAGAGAAAAGATGGACTTTTTCGGCTGAAGACAGGATAATTACGGACAAGACGCTATGGGGTATCGTTCAACTTGGTTATGTTGGTTACATTGATGCAGGTGCAGTAAGGGAACCAGGTGGTGGATGGACAAAAAACTACGCCAATATAGGTTTTGGATTGCGGCTTGGAAATTTAAAGAGCGCCTTTGGCCACATAATTCTTGTCAGCGTTGCGGTTCCACTTGTAAAAGAGAGAGGAGTTGATTCCTATCAATTTGTCTTTGGCAACTTCATCAGATTTTGAGTGAAATTTAAATTGTGAATAAATTGATTAAATGTAAACTAAAATTGTGGAAAACTGTTTTATAAATCATTTATTATCAACAAATTAAACAAATAAGAACAAAGTTCACCTGATATGTTGAAAACCGCTTGACAACACTTTTTTTTTATCGTAAAATAGGGTATCGACTGGAGTGAAGCGATGCCTATTTATGAGTATGAATGTCTGGACTGCAAGAAACGCTTTGAGAAAATTCAGAGTATCAAAAACCGACTTGAGGCAAACTGTCCCTTCTGTGGAGGGGCAGTCCATAAGTGCTTTTCTGTGCCTGCTCTCCAGTTTAAAGGAAGCGGTTTTTATATAAATGACTACGCAAAAAAAGAACCGTCTTCAATGGCTTCTTCGGGGAATGGCAGTAATAAATCTTCCGAAAACCCCGGAAAAGTCGCCTCCTTAAAGGAAGGAGGTAGAAAATCGTGAACCACCCCCACCTCATTTCATGGCACCTCATCCAACCCAACACTCTGTTAAGAGTACCCTACCTAACACCCTAACCTACCTCGCACCTAACCTACCTTGCTTGATGTTCCCCCGGTTCAACCGGGGGAACCCTCTCCCTTTATTTAAGTAGTTTTTGGATTAAAATTGAAATTATCTTATGATATAAATTTATAGGTTTAAGGAGAAGATTTTGAAAAATAGCAAAAAGGTATTAAAGAGGGATAAAGAAACAAAAGAAGCCCAGATTGAGATTGAAAACATCGTCTGGGGAGGTAAGGGAATTGGAAGGATAGACGGAAAGGTTTATTTTATTCCCAAAAGTGTTCCTCAAGACCGCCTTTTAATAAAAGTGACAAAGGAAAAAAAAGATTATGGCTACGGGGAAATCGTAAAAATAATTTATCCGTCCCCTTATAGAGTTTCACCTTTATGTAAAGATTTCAAAAGATGTGGTGGATGCCAGATTCAAATGATGAATTACAAATTGCAGGTTGAATCAAAAGAAAAAATGGCAAAGGAAATTCTAAGAAGATGGTTAAATAAAGCTAAATTTAATTCTCTTTTAGCTATGGAAAATCCCTTTGAATACCGTCACAGTGGGGAATTTCACATAAAATGGATGGGAGAAAAATGTTTATGCGGTTTTTATGAAGGAGAAAGTCATAAAGTGGTTGATTTTGAAAACTGCTACCTTTTCCCGAAGGGATTCAATAGTAAAATAAAGGGCATAAAAAATTTTGTTTACAGGAAAAAAATTGAAGGAATTTCATCTTTTAATTTGAGTTCTGGAGAAAACGAAGAAGGTTATATTGCGACATTTCTTGTTGGAGAGAATGACTTTGATTTAAAAGATTTTGAGAACATTCAAAAAGAGGTAGATCTTAACGGGGTGGTAGTAAAAAGCAAAAATGGTGTTGAAATCTTAAGGAAAGGGGAATGTTTCCTCACATATACAATAAAAAAAAGAGAAGAGCTTCTTCCAGAAGAAATTAAATTCAAAGTTGATGTGGAGAGTTTTACCCAGGCAAATTTTCAAATTAACGCAGAGCTTGTGTATGAGGTTTTAAGACTTGCGAACCTTTCAAGTAACGAGACTGTTCTTGAACTTTTTTCTGGTGCAGGCAATTTTACCCTTCCCCTTGCTATGAAATGTAAAGAGGTTACTGCAGTTGAAAAATGTGAAAAAGCTATTGAGGATTCGAAATTTAATGCAAATTTAAACTCATTGCATAATGTAAAACATCTTAAGGGCGATGTAAAGGAACAAATCAGGAAACTGATCTCTACAAGCGAAAAATATGATCTGGTTCTTCTTGATCCCCCAAGAGGCGGAGCTTATGAAATAATTGAGGGTATAGCAGCGTTTAATCCTAAAAGAGTTCTTTACATTTCCTGCAATCTTCCAACTCTCGAAAGAGATTTGAGAAGATTAAATGAATTTGGTTTTTTTGCAGAGGAGTTTTCTTTTTTTGACCTTTTTCCCCACACATACGGTGTCGAAACTGCAGTTTTGTTAAGGAGTAAGAATGACAAAAATTAAAGCGATAATTTTTGACCTTGACGGAACTCTTCTTGATACTCTTGAAGACATTATGGACAGCGTGAACTCTGTCCTTGAATCGTTAGGTTTTCCACTTCACACCATAAAAGAGTATAGGTACTTCATAGGAGATGGAATAGAAGAACTGGTTAAAAGAGCTCTTCCTGATGAAGAAAGAGAAGGGAGCCATTTTAAACAATACCTCTCGCTTGTTAAGAATGAGTACAGAAAGAGATGGTATAATAAAACAAAACCTTACGAAGGAATCATTGATATGCTCAATTTTTTGAATAAGATGGCTTTAAAAATGTCCATATTTTCAAATAAACCCCATGACTTTACCGAATTGGCAGTAAAGCGGTACTTCCCCGAGATTAAATTTAATTGTGTTCTTGGAGCAAAGAATGGGAATCCCAGGAAACCCGACCCGTGGGGCGCACTTTTTATTGCTGAAAAATCAGGAAACAAGCCTGAAGAATTTATCTATTTAGGTGATACGAAAACGGATATTCTTACTGCAAAAAAAGCAGGAATGATTTCTGCAGGAGCAATCTGGGGATTTAGAGGAAGAAAAGAACTAAAAGAAGCAGGGGCTGATTATCTGGTTGAAACCCCATCCAATTTTAGTGAACTTATAAAATCTCTGTTGATTTATTCTGTCAAAACAATTTAGAAATGCTCCGTTACGAGCCCAAATAACCGCTTCATTGCGAGTGCTCACTGACCGTGTCATTGCGAGCAGACATAACCTGTCATTGCGAGCTTTTCTTCAAAGCTTCCTTATTTTGGAAGTGAGGAAGATTCCTT
>DYJZ01000036.1 GCA_020722885.1 Thermoanaerobaculum aquaticum | reverse complement strand
CGCCCCTAAAAGAGGCAGAACAGGTATTAAAAAGATAAATGATAAAGGTGTCATATCAACCTCTCAAAGAATTTGCAGAATCTACATTAGCACTCTTTTTGACTTTAAAGAGAGCTATTAGTAAACCAATTCCAATGGCGGCTTCTCCTGCTGCAACAACGATAAGAAAAATTGTAAAAATCTGACCTTCAAAATTCTGGTGAAGATTTGAAAATGCAACAAAATTTATACCAGCTGCAGCAAAGAGAAGTTCAAGAGAAAGAAGTATGGTTATCATGTTCCTTCTCGCAAGAAGGCCAAAGAAGCCGAGTGTAAAAAGAAGGAACCCTAAAATTACAGCAAATTTGATTGCCAAGTTAAACCTCCTTTTTTGCCAGAAAAACGCCGCCAACAACAGCAACGGTGAGAAGAACTGAGGCAATTTCAAAAGGATAAATATAATCTTTAAAGAGAGCTACCGAAACGCTTCTTGGATTCGTTTCTCTTTGAAGGTAAGGAAGTTTTTTCTCTGTTTCACTTTTCTTTGCAATAGAAATTTCCGTCCTCTTAACGGCAGGGGCAGGATATTGAGAATGGTAAAGTTTATGACCAAAATATCCAAAGAAGACAAGAACAAGAAAAAGCGCAAGCCACGCCTGAAGGTGTGTTTGTCTTGTTATTTTAATCCATTCACTGTCAGTAAACATAACGCCCATAAGGTATAAGACCATAATTCCGCCTGCATAAATCAAAACCTGTACTGCAGCAACAAATTCTGCCCCATATAGGAGGTAAAAAATTGCAAGAAGAAGAAAGGCTATAAGAAGAGAGACCGCTGAAGAGATTGGATGTTTAAGCGAAACAACCATTATTGAAAAAAAGACAATCAAAACTGAGACTAAAACCACAAAAACTATCATTTTGTATTCTCCTTTTGCTCTAAAGGAGTTGTTGTCCTGGGTCTAACCGGCACATTTTCAATGTAATTCCATTTATACTGCTTCAGGAGCTGGTTATAAGGAAGAGTTTCTTTATTAAAAAGAAGTTCTTTAAAATTTGTAACAACAAGTTCAAATTCGTAAGAATGGTGAATTGAGCCCGTAGGACAGGCGTCGACGCAAAGACTGCAATGAAGGCAATGTTCCTGATTTATATAAAACTCCTGCGGTCTTTTGTCTGTTTTCATCTGCTCCTTTGGTGGCGGAAAAACCTTAATACACCACTCAGGGCATGCCTTTTCGCAAAGTCTGCAGGATATACAGGTATCTATCTGAACATGAAGTTTCCCTTTTGCTCTATATGGAATATGGGGCTTAAAATCAGGATATTCCTCGGTAACTTTTTTCTTAAAAAGATATTTTGTTGTAACTGAAAGTCCCTTTATTAGTTCTGGAAAAGTTATCATTTTAATAAAATTCTTTATTTTTTCCATCCGTCCTCACTTCATAAGAAACAACTTTATTAAAGCAACCAGAAATAAATTTAAAAGTGATATGGGAAAAAGTACTGACCAGCCTACTTTTAGCAGTTGATCATATCTGTAACGGGGAAATGTTGCTCTTATCCAGATATAAAAATAGGCAAAAAGAGTTGATTTCGCAGCATATGACAAAAATCCCAGAACATTTACAAGATATGGGTGAGTTTTGTAAAGCTCTAAGTCATTCAAAAAAGGAATATCATAACCACCGAGGAAAAGCGCCGGTGTCAGCATACATATTAAAACAACATTTGCATATTCTGCCATAAAGAAGAAGGCAAACCTCATCCCTGAATATTCGGTATGAAAACCAATTATCTCACTTTCCCCTTCAGGAAGGTCAAATGGAGTCCTGTTTGTTTCAGCAACAACTGAAATCAAATAGACAAAAAATGCAACAATTCCAGGAATTATGAAATAAAATTTATATGTTTGTTGAGCAGTAACAATATCGCTTAATCTAAAAGAACCTGCCATCATTATAACCGAAATTACTGAAAGTGTAAGGGGAATCTCGTAAGCAAGCATCTGGCTTGCAGAGCGCAAACTCCCAAAAAGAGGATACTTTGAACCTGAAGACCATCCAGCAAGTATTATTCCAAAAATTCCAAGAGAAGAAAGAGAAAGAATTAAAAGTATTCCAAGATCAACATCTGCAACAGCAAACTGGTGCATTTTACCTGATGGCATAATAAGTGGCAATGCAAAAGTTAAAACTGCAAAACCTACAAAGGGCGGGAAAAATGAGAAAATTGGAGCAATTTTAAAAATAAATGGATTTGCGTTTGTGGGAATGAGATCCTCTTTAAGAAAAAGTTTCAACCCGTCCGCTACAGGCTGGATTAGCCCCAAAGGTCCAACTCTGTTAGGACCGAGTCTTGATTGAAAAAATCCGAGAAGTCTTCTTTCTACAAGGACAATATATGCAACAACAGTAAATACTGCGGCAAGAAGTATCGCTATTTTAATAAGCGGGAATGCTATGTAATTTATCAATATTTGACTATTCATTATCTATCAACCTCGCCCAGAACAATATCAATAGAGCCTATTATAGCAACCATATCCGCAATCAACTGGTTTTTTGACATCACATCAAGCCCCTGAAGGTTAATAAAAGAGGGAGATTTAATATGAACTCTAAAAGGTTTATCCTTTCCGTCAGAAACGATATAAAACCCGAGTTGTCCCTTTGAACCTTCTACGGTGAAATAGACTTCTCCCTGTGGAGACCTTATTATCTTTGGCACTTTTCCTTTCAGTTCACCTTCCGGCATCCCGTCAAGCGCCTGATTTATTATTCTAACGCTCTGCCTCATCTCCCTGATTCTACAAAGGTACCTGTCATACACATCGCCATTCTTTCCGAGAGGAATTTCAAAGTCAAAGTCTGGATATGCGGAATACGGTATAGACTTTCTTACATCAAAATAGACTCCAGACCCCCTCAATGTTGGACCGGATAGTCCATAGGCTATGGCATCTTCCTTTGAAATGACTCCAACGCCAATCGTTCTTTGCTTCCAGATCCTATTTTCTGTCAAAAGCGCTTCATATTCATCGATTCTTGAGTTGAAAGTATTGAGAAATTTCCTGCAGGCTTGAATCCATCCTTTAGGAAAGTCAAGCCTTACACCACCAATTGGATAAGCGTTGTAAAGAAGGCGTTGTCCAAAATGGGCTTCAAAAAGATCGATAATTGCCTCTCTTTCCCTGACCCCATAAAAAAGAACAGACATTGCCCCAATATCAAGAGCATGGGTTCCAAACCAGAGAAGGTGAGAAGCAATTCTTTGAAGTTCATCACATATTACCCTCATATATTCTGCTTTTTTGGGAATTTCAACTTGAAGAAGCTTCTCAACTGCTCCGACATACCCGTGACAGTTTATCACAGCACTTAAATAGTCAAGCCTGTCAAAAATCGGTGTAGCCTGTTGCCAGGTTCTGTATTCAGCCCATTTCTCAATACCCCTATGAAGGTAACCTACAACAGAATTAAGTTTTTGAATTCTCTCCCCATCAAGGGTCAAAATGGCTCTATAAACTCCATGAGTGGCAGGGTGCTGTGGACCCATATTGAGTTCAAATTCTCTTGTTTCAACAAGTTCTTTTAGATGGGAGGGTTTCTCATTCTGCATTTCTTCCCTCCTCTATTATTTTTTTTGCTTCCTCAAGATCTTCAGGAAGAAGAAAAGGTTTACCGTATTTGTTTGCTCTGATCTCATTTTCCTGTGGACCTCCAAGCGGATATTCTTTCCTCAAAGGATGTCCCTCCCATTCGTCGGGGAGTAATATTCTTTTTAGATTGGGATGCCCATCAAACTGCACTCCAAGAAGGTCGAACGCCTCTCTCTCCATCCAGTTTGCAGCAGGCCATATTGAAACAACACTTTTAATTGATTCTCCCTCTTTTAGTTCAACTTTTACTCTGAGAGAGTCTTTTTTCTCTATGGAGAAAAGATGGTAAACAACTACTATTTGAAATTCGTTATCAGGAAAATGAACTGCTGTCAAATCGCTAAGGTAATCAAATCTTAAAGAGGGTTCTGTTTTCAGATACTCAAGAACTTCAAAGATTTTTTCCTTTTTTACAAAAACTGTCGCCTCTTTTGCCGGATTTGGACATAGAACAACAAACTCACCAAACTTCTCTTTGAGTTTAGACACCGCCTCGGTTAGAACTTCCTCTCCGGTAGCCTTCCATCCTTTATTTTTCTGTTCAGTTATGTTTTCTTCAACCATTTTTATTCCTGCTCAAAATATCTGGGTCGTATTAACGCCATGTCCTTCTTTTATAAGTTTATCAACAACTTCAGGAATCTCTTCACCTTTTGCCATCCATCCTCTTGTCGGCTCATTGAGATTTGGACCAATAAATTGCGGCTCTTTTGCAGATTTGGGGTCTCTTATCTTTTCCTGAAGTTTCAGCAAAGCATAAATCAATGCTTCAGGACGAGGAGGGCATCCCGAAACATAGACATCAACAGGGACGATTTTCCCTGCCCCCTGCAAAACAGCGTAATCATCCCACGGACCACCCTTGATTGCACACGCCCCCATCGCTATAACCCACTTTGGATAAGGCATCTGGTCATAAAGTCTTTTAACAACTGGAGCCATTTTTAGTGTAATTGTTCCAGCAATGATCATTACATCACTTTGCCTCGGAGACGGTCTCATAACTTCAGAACCAAAACGAGACATATCGTATCTTGAACACATAGCACATATCATTTCAATTGCACAGCAGGCAAGACCGAAAGTCATTGGCCACAAACTGTTTCTTCTGCCATAATCAAATATTTTGTCGAGTTTCGTAAAACCTACAAAGGAAGGGTAATCACTTCCATTTATGTTACTCATTCTTCCCACCTCAAGGCTCCCTTAAAATAAGCGTAGATATATGCAACAATCAGGAGCAAAAGAAAAATTCCAACTTCAATAAATCCAAATAAACCAAGTTTGTCAAAAGCAACAGCCCATGGAAAAAGAAATACAGTTTCAACATCAAAAATTAGAAACACAACAGCAACGATATAGAAATGGACTGAAATTCTTCCTTTTGGAGAATCTTTTACTTCAATTCCACATTCGTAAGGTTCAAGTTTGCTGATTTCAAACTTTGAAGGCCTGAAAAACTTCCCCAAAATCATAGTTACAGGAACCATTAAAAGTCCTATTATCAAGAGGAAACCGACGCCTATGTAAGAAATTGCCATTTCTCAATCTCCTAAAAAAGACAGGGCAAAACCCCAAAAGAGTTAATAAGTAAATCATATCAAAGAAGTTTTTGTCAAGAAGGCTAAAATTCCATTTTTTTGCCTTAAGCAATCATTGCGAGCATACCTTCGTGGGGAAATTCTCCGAAGCAATCTTCCTTTTTAAGTTTTGAGCAATCATTGCGAGCCCCCTCTAAAATTGTCATTGCGAGCCCATCTTCGTAGCCTCATCTTACGAAGCAATCTCCCTCTTTTCAAACAAAGGAAGATCACTTCGTATGTAACTGCTTCGAAGCCAGCCTCGTGATGACAATCAATTGTTATTAGCGCAGTCATTGCGAACGGACGTAACCTGTCATCGCGAGCTTTTCTTCAAAGCTTCCTCAACCGAAGCAATCTTCCTCTCTCACAAAGCTGAAACGGAAAGCCTTAGAGGGGTGTTCAATGGAGGTTTGTAAAAATTATTTAATCTTTTTGCGGTTTTTCCACTGCCATTTTAGAGAACATTTCTAATTAGTTTAAGTAAGGAAATTATCATATAGCTTTGACAGGGAACTTATTGGAATCGCTCGACAGGTTTTTTTCAAACACCGCCCATTGAACCCGAAGCCTATCAGCCGAGCCTTTTTGAGGAGTAGTTTCGGGATTCCGTTTCCACTTTCAAATTATTTGGACTGCAGTGTTGAAACTTTTTATTGATATTTTCGTAAAAAAATTTTTTGAGGTAGTAAATGATAAAGATTTATTACAAAATTATTTACAGATTATTTAGGATATTAATTAAGAGATGTTTTTATGATATAATTTTAATTCAGGTTTGATAGAAAGGGGAAAAAATGTACAGAAAAAAATTAACTTTGTTCATTCTGCTTACTTTCGTTTTTTCGTTTTTAGTGGCAGCAGAAGGGTTTGAAGAAATTCAGAAGAGTGTTTACGAGAAAACCCTTCCAAACGGGTTAAAAGTGCTAATTCTTCCGAGGCACAACGCCCCTGTTTTTACCGGTTTAATTTACGCTGATGTAGGAGGTGTAAACGAGAATCAAAATGCAACAGGGCTTGCTCATATTTTTGAGCATATGGCTTTTAAGGGAACAAAAACTATAGGGACAAAAGATTATGAAAAAGAAAAAGTTGCTCTTGATAAAGTCGAAAAAGCATTTCTTGAGTTGAGGGCAGCAAGGGATAGAAAACCGAAAGCTTCAGAAACAGAATTAAAAGCACTCGAAGAAAAATTCCATCTGGCTGAGCAAGAAGCGCAGCAGTATGTTGTTCAAAATGAATTGGGAGAAATCCTTGAAAGAGAAGGTTGTCCTGATCTAAACGCTTTTACCGCTTTTGACCAGACTGTTTATATGTATTCTTTGCCTTCAAACAAGCTTGAACTCTGGGCTGCAATGGAGGCAGACAGATTCACCAATCCTGTTTTAAGAGAATTCTATAAAGAAAAAGAAGTCATTATGGAAGAAAAAAGAATGGGTCAAAGCAGCGCTATTGGAAGGCTTCTTGATGACTTTATGGCTGTTGCATATAAAAATCATATGTACAGGTCGTGGGTAATAGGATGTATATCAGACCTTCAGCATATTTCAAGAACCGATGCTGAAGCATGGTTTGACAAATGGTATAGAGCAAAAAATCTGACAGCAGTTATTGTTGGAGATGTTGATCCCAATACCGCTATGCCAATTATTGAAAAATATCTTGGAAAAATTCCCTCTGGCGAAAAACCCTGTCAATTTGTTTCTGAAGAACCTCCACAGAGGGCAGAGAAGAGAATCATAATGGAAGACCCTTCACAACCTTTCCTGGTCGTTGCATACCATAAACCAGCTTTTGATGACCCAGAAAATGCCGTTTATGATGCAATTGCAGATATTATGGGAGGAGGAAGGTCCTCACGCCTTCATACCTCTCTTGTAAAGGAGAAAAAAGTGGCAATGTATGCTGGAGCTTATACAGAACTTGGAAAAAAGTATCCAGGTCTTTTCCTCTTTCTTGCCGTTCCAAGTCAGGGTAAAACCGCAGAAGATTGTGAAAAAGCAATTTATGAAGAAATTGAAAAATTAAAGACAACTCCCGTAACAGATGAAGAACTTGCGGGTTTGAAAGCAAGAGCAAAGAAAAACTTTATCCAGACAATAGATAATAATCACGGTCTTGCTTTAAACCTTGCTATCTATCAAAACCTTACGGGAGACTGGAAAAATCTTTTCAAAGAACTTGAAAAAATAGACAAAGTTACATCTGAGGATATAATGAGGATTGCCAACAAAATATTTATTAAAAGCAACAGAACGGTTGGAATTGTTCAAACAACATCTTCTTCCGAATCAAAATAGGAGGCTAAAATGGCAAAGAAATTATTATGTATAATTCTACTTGTAATTTCGGCTTTCACCCTTATGGCACAGGAAAAACCAAAAAGGGTTGTTGACAATCTGGTTTTTCCTAAACTCAATGATATCGCCCCACCGCCCGTTACAGAATTTAATCTGTCAAATGGTATTGTGGTTATGGTGGTAGAGGATCACGATTTTCCCACTGTAAACATAAGAGCAATGGTAAAAGGTGGAAAAGTGGCAGAACTGCTTGAGAAAAACGGTCTCTCTGACCTTTTTGGGGAAGTTTTGAGAAGTGGTGGAACAAAAAATATGAAGAGTGACGATATTGACAAATATCTTGACAGGATAGGAGCATCTATTGAAAGTTATTCTGAAGAATCTGCCATTATATTATATGGAGACTGCCTCAAGGAGAACGCCGATGAAGTTTTAAAACTTTTTGCTGATTTTCTTACGAGTCCTGCTTTTGAGGATGAAAAAATTGAACTTTCAAAAACCCAGTTAAGATCTATGATCTCAAGAAGAAACGACGAACCAATGAAAGTTGTTACGCGAGAAATCAACAAAATACTCTATGGGAAAGATTCTCCATACGCAAGGCAGATTGAATACTGGGATGTTGACAATCTCAAAAAAGAGGATCTTATAGACTATCACAAGAAATATTTCAGACCAGATATGACCTATATAGCAGTCTGGGGAGATTTTTCAACATCAGATATAAAGGATAAACTCGAAAAATACCTTGGGGGATGGAAAAGTGAGGGAGCAAAACCAGAAATAGTTCTTCCCTCTATTCCCGAGCAAAAATATTCTGTAAACCAGATAGAAAAAAACGATGTTGAACAGACTTCTATCTTTATGGGAAACCTTGGACTCAGATACGATGACCCTGATTATGCTGCCACCTACATTATGAGTGAAATTTTAGGCGGGGGGTTTTCTTCGAGACTCTTCAAAAAAGTGAGAACAGAAATGGGGCTCGCTTACGGGGCTGGTTCGTTTATGTCCCCTGAGTTTGACCGTAAAGGAATGTTCTATTTTTATACTTCAACAAAGCCCTCAACAACATCAAAAGCTCTTTCAGCCATGCTTGATGAAATTAAGAAAATAAGGGAAGCCCCTGTTACAGATAACGAATTGAAAATTGCTAAAGAGGGGTTTTTAAACAGGTTTGCCTTCCAGTTTGATTCAACCGACAAACTTGTAAACAGGATGCTGACTTACAAATTCTATAACTACCCCACCGATTTTAACAAAAAAATAAGGGATGCTGTTGAAAAAGTTACCAAAGAAGATGTCCAGAGGGTTGCCCAGCGATATCTGCTTCCTGAAAAATTGACAATTGTTGCTTTAGGAAAAGTTAAAGAATTTGACGAACCCCTTTCAAAATACGGCACAGTAAATATAATTGACATAACTATTCCAAAAGGTAAGAAAGTGGAGATGGCTGTAAATCCTGAGGCTGAAAAAAAAGCTCTTGAAATTATAAAAAAGGCAGTTAAAGCAATTGGCGAACCTGCTTTCAATTCCCTTAAAGATTTCTACAGCGACGGAAAACTTATAAATGATGGACAGGAAATACCTTACAAATCGTATCTTCTTTTCCCTGATAAGTATGCTGTTGAATTTTTATTTGGAGAAGAGATTCTTAAATTGGCTATTGATGGCTCAAGCGCTATGATGTTCCAGGGTATCCAGAAAGCACCCATGCCAGAATCTGAAGCAGCCGATATAAGACAAGCCATGTTGACTGAAGGTGGAGGACTTCTTCTTTTCAAAGAGATCCTTGAAGGAAAACTGAAAGCTCAGTATGTCAAAGAAGGAACTTTTGCGGGAAATCCTGCTGAATTGGTTGCCGTACAAACTAAAGAACTCCCTCTTCTTCTCTTCTTTGATAAAAAAAGTGGTCTTCTTCAAGCAATAAGATCTGAAGATATGGGGGAAAAAGGAAAAGAGGATGTTGTGGAGATTTATAAAAACTTCAAAGATTTTCAGGGTTTGAAAATTCCCCAAGATATAGTCATCAATACCAACAACGAACCAAAAGCATCCAGTAAGATATGGAAAGTAAAAATTAACTCAGGAATTTCTCCAGACTTTTTCAAAAAATAAAATCAAAGATAACACTAAAAAGGCAGGGAATTTTCCCTGCCTTTTTTATTATTTTTTCTGACTTTGACAGCAGCGACCCCATAAGTTCTTACTTATCTGCGAGATACATTTTACCGACTTTGACTCCAGCCGCCTCATAACTTCATACTTACCAGAGAGATACATTTTTAAAACGGAGAAAATTGTCCTTACACCTTTAAACCAGAGAATTCAGAATATGTGCAGTCATCTAAGAAAGTAACAAAAGATGTCTACACATCACATCTGTCCAAAATAAATTTTGACAGAACCATCTAAGAAGTCAAGGGGAAAGGAAAAAGGTTGAGCCGTTTTCGGATAAAATAATTTTTTTCTAAAAAGGAAACTATAAAACACTGAAATGAGGCTCAACCATTGCTGAATAAGTGCACTCTTTGAGGGAAAACCAAAATTTAAATGACGATCCCGTGTGCCTCGTTTTCAAGCCCCTTAATACCCGTCCAAAACCCCCTTTTTTAACGATAAACCTTCTGCTTTCAAATTATCCTCGACAGCAGTGTCTACACATTTTTTTTAAAAATGCCTTTTCAAAAATTGTTCTTCCTACTTTACAATAAGTTAGCGTTTTTAAGTACTCTTTTTTCCCCGACATTGTCCAAGTCGGGGAAAAAGGCAGGGAATTTTCCCTGCCTTTTTTATTATTTTATTTCCTTTTTACCTTGTATAACTAAATGGCTTTGATGTTCCCCCCTGATTATCTTCAACAGTTATTGTTACAGGAGTCCCCTTAGGAACCATATTTTTCAGAGTGCTACCACCCTTTGCTATTATTTTTGTTGAACCTTTTGATTTAGTTTTAGGAACTGCATTTCCATTAATCTTTACGACACAATCATAAGAAAAGTTACTTCCAGTTATAGATAATCTAAAGGGATTCTGTAGAGCAGAAACAGAAAAAATTCCATATTTATATGTTGAAAAACTCCATAATTCACCTGTAGAATTGCCGCAACCACCTTCTATATCAATTCTCCAGTAGTATGTTTTTCCATATTCAAGGTTTGAAATTGTATAAGAATTTGAAGAGGTGGTTGTAACAAAAGGAGGATTTTGTGTTTCACCAAAATAGAGAGAGTAATTTTCTGCATTTCCTACCCATGAAAGGGTTACGGAGGTATCCTGGTTAACAGCATTGTTTGGGGGAGCTGGATTTTTTGCCGGCTCGTCTCCGGAGGGGGTTAAATCTACATCAAGAACCACTTTGCTCTCACCAATTGTTACACTTCTTGTTTCAGAACAGTAACCAGGAGCATAAAATGTTACAGTGTAAGTGTTATTTTTCGGAAGCGGTCTAAAGTAAAACCCACTTGATGTTGTTTTTCTCGGGTATTCACCTTTAATAAGAGGTACTTCAGCTACTTCAACCTGAGCCTCTACTGGCTCTCCTGTTACTGCATCCCTGACAAAGCCTTCAATTCTCGCCGAATCGAGTGTTTTATTTAAGAAAAACTTCCACGCTGTTCTATGCCTCTTTACAGTTATATCTCTATACTGATTGTAATCGGGCTGAAAACCTGATGAGTTAACTTCAATGCAGAATGAAAATGTTCCGTACTTTCCGTAATGGTTATCATCTGAAGTCCCATCTGTTGTGTAAATTGTTGACCAACTCGGTCCAGTGGCATACATACCGGTAAAACCGTTATCATTTTCAAGAATGGAATTCAATTCTGACCCGAGTTCCCAGAAAGTCTGATTATCAGAAGCGTCAAAACAACCGAGCGGATAAAGAATATATTCTCCGTAGGAGTGATAGGTCAAAGCGTAAATGGCAGGGTTTTCTGCCATAATTTTGTCCATTGCCTGAGTTTCAGGTTCTGATTCTGGTGCTGTTCCACGATATGTTTCATCCTGACAGTATCCCGAAGAGCCGTAACAACTGTTCCAGTTAAAATCGTAGTTTCTGTTTAAGTCAACTGCACACTCAGGGTTTCTGTTTTTTCTCCACCACCTGTTTGTTGTAAAAACATACTTAACGCCGTCCGGGTTAACCATCGGAATTACTATTATATTTATATTGTCAACCCAGTTTGTAACTTCAGCGTCAGTGCCATAATTTTCAGCAAGATATTCGATCATATCCATTGCAATCTGGGATGTCATAACCTCCCTCGCATGGTGTTGAGCATCGAAGATAAAAGAAGGTCTATTGTTTGGCTGGTCAACATCTTTTGTTATTTTTACCATATAAATATCATTTCCTTCCCAGAGCCCGTTTGTAACTTTCTCTACTTTTACTATTTCCGGATGAGCAGAAGCAATTTGATATATTTTTTCTTTAACTTCATCGGGGGTGTAGTAAAGGTCAAGGGAAGAATCCTCTGGCCGTGAGGAAGTTTCTCTAATAAAAACATCAAACCCTTCTTTTTTCAAAAGATTGACCTCATCCTCTGAAGCAATTATCCCCACAAGGTTTTCATTGCGGTTAATTCCAGCAATGTCAAGATTTAATGAAACTATTTTTTGAATAGATTCAAAATCTTTTGCCCTGACCTCAACAAACATTTTTCCCTGCTCTCCAAAAGTTCCAAATGATAGAATCAAAAAAACTAAAACAAACAAACAGATTTTTTTCATTTTAGACTCCTATGCAAAAAAGTAATATACGCTAAAAAATAAAAAAATGTTTCAAATTTCTGTAAGAGTTTTTAAAAGTCTTCAAGCACTTTCCCGCAATGAAGATAAAGAATTCTATCGCATTTTTCAGCAAGACTCCTATTGTGGGTAGCCATTATTAGCGTCAAATTATCATTTTCTACTAAAGAGTGAAGAAGATCAAAAATAGAGAGAGAAGTCTCCTCATCAAGGTCTCCAGTTGGCTCATCGGCAAGAAGAATTTGTGGAGAGTTTATTAACGCTCTTGCTATGGCAACCCTTTGTTGTTCCCCCCCGGATAGTTCTGAAGGTGTGTGGTATCTTCTTTCAAAAAGTCCCACCTTTTTCAATAGTTCCTCAGCCTTTGTTTTGCATTCCTTGCTGTTTTTACCCAAAAGAGCAGGTATAAAAACATTCTCGAGAGCATTAAATTCTGAAAGAAGGTAGTGATGCTGAAAAACAAAGCCGACGGTTTTATATCTTAACAAATTTGTTTCTTCTTCTGAAAAAGTGCTTATGTCAGTTCCGGCAATTTCTATTTTTCCACTGTCAGGTTTAAGAAGTCCTCCAATTAAATGAAGGAGAGTACTTTTACCAACCCCTGAAGGACCCATAATGGCAACCATTTCCCCTTTTTCAACTGAAATATCAACACCTTTTAAAACTTCAACCATCTCATTTTTATTGCTGAAAGATTTTCTAACATCTGAAAGGGAGAGTATCATTCGTATCTCAAAGCCTCCAGAGGAAGAAGTTTTGCTGCCTGTTGAGAGGGATAAAGCGTTGATACAAAACTGATGGCAAGAGCAAAAATAGTTACAATCAAAACCTGTCCAGAACTTATTTCAAATGGAACATAGGGAATAGGGTAAACCTCAAGCGAAAGAGGAATTGCCTTATATTTATTAAGAAGAAATGCTGACACTGCCCCGATGATATCACCAAAAATTGTTCCTGTCATTCCTATCATCATCCCTTCAAGTAGAAATATTATTCTTATTTGACTTGAAGAAACACCAACGCTTCTTAAAAGTCCTATATCTTTTACTTTTTCCATCACAAGCAGAATAAGTGTTGAGACAATGTTTAAAGAAGCAACAACAACAATAAGGCCTATCGCAAAAAAGAGGAGCAGGCGCTCCATTTTAAGTGCTTTAAAAAATTCTTTGTTTGTTTCTAAAAGGTCAAGAACTCTCATTTTTGAGTCTATCTTTTTTTCAAGATAATATTTGAAAGACTCCATTGTTTCTGAATCTTTCAATCTTATTTGAATTGAGTGAACCCCACCTGATGTAAAAAGCTTCTGACAGAGATTGAAATCAAGATATGCAAACTCTGTATCGTAAAGGTAGTAATCCGATTTTAAAATTCCTGTGATTTTTAAAGTCAAAACTCTTGGTATTGAGCCAAAGGGGCTCTGGGTCAATCTCGGGACTAAAAAATTTACTGTATCCCCCTCTCCAACTCCAAGTGAGTCTGCAAGGTCTTTCCCTATTATCGCTCCTTTTGAGCCGTCATCAAAAACACTTAAATCACCGCTTCCTTTTACATATTTCATTAGTGAGACAACATTCTTAAAGCTATTTTTTTCTATTCCAGCAACCCTTACAACCTTTGGAATACTCGAAAAGTCCGAAGAAATGAGCCCTATTCCAAGAACAAGTGGTGAAGCACCTTTAACCGCGGGGTTTTTATCAAGTTCCTCAATTATCTCCTTAGCAGATTTTTCATCAATTTCACCACTTATCGCCACGATATTCAGGTCAGCGTAAAGTTCACCTAACTTCCTTTTCATAGTTTCTGTAAATCCAGTGGATATGGAAAGAGCTATTATAAGGGCAGCAACCCCCACAGCCACACCAAGAATAGAGATGACAGTAATAAAATTGATAAAAGCTCCCTTTCTTGAGAAAAAATACCTTTTTGCTATAAAAAATGGGAGTCTCATTCGGCTTTTTGTGGTTTTAAAAGCGGGAAAAACAAAACATCCCTGATGGAATCCGTATTGGTAAAAATCATCGCAAGTCGGTCAATTCCAATTCCCTCACCAGCCGTTGGGGGGAGGCCATAATCGAGGGCTGTACAGTAATCTTCATCATATGTCATAGCTTCAGCATCCCCCATAGATTTTTCCCTTGCCTGATTGATAAACCTTTCCCTCTGGTCATCAGGGTCATTAAGCTCAGAAAATCCATTTGCTATCTCCATCCCTGCCATATAAAGTTCAAAGCGATAAACTGTCTTTTCATCCTTTTTTCTTGAAAGAGGGGACACTTCCAGTGGAAAACCAAGAACAAAAGTTGGTTGAATAAGTTTTGGTGCAACAAAAGTGTCAAAAACATCTACAAGAAATCTCATAGGAGTTCTTGCCTTTTCTTTACTCAAACCAAATTGTTGTATAAGTTTGTTCATTCTCTCAGGGCTTTCCCATTCCTGTTCCTGAATGCCTTTTTCTAAGAGTACCTTTTTTGCCTCTTCAAGAAGGTCAATTCTTTTAAATGGTGGCGTAAAAGAAATCTTTTCCTCCAAAAAAGTTATTTCATCGGCGTTGTAAAGTTCCTTAGAAATAAAAGAAAGCATTTCCTCTGTTAAGTTTATGAGGTCTTCCATCGAAGAATAAGCTTCGTAAAACTCCATCATCGTAAATTCTGGATTATGCCTTGAATCAACCCCTTCGTTTCTAAAATTTCTATTTATCTCAAAAACTTTATTAAAACCACCTACAACAAGCCTTTTGAGATACAGTTCAGGTGCTATTCTAAGAAAGAGATCTATATTCAGGGCATTGTGGTGGGTCATAAAAGGTCTTGCCGCTGCCCCCCCTGCGATGGGTTGAAGCATAGGTGTTTCAACTTCAAGGTAGTCCCTTTTCTTCATAAACTTTCTTATTGCCTCAACCATTTTTATTCTTTTAATGAATCTTTCTTTGCTTTCGGGATTTATAATTAAGTCGAGATACCTCTGACGAAACCTCTGCTCAACATCGGTAAGCCCATGCCATTTTTCTGGAAGGGGCTTTAAGCATTTGGAAAGCGGCACATACCTTCTTACTGCTATTGAAAGCTCACCTGTTCTTGTTTTAAGAAGATAGCCCTCAACACCTAAGATATCTCCAATGTCCAGGAGAGAGAGTTTCTCATATAGATCCTCTCCAACCGTATTTTTTTCAAAAAGAATCTGAATTTTTCCCTGAGCTTCGGTTATGTGAGAAAAGGTCAATTTCCCCATTTTTCTGAAAGAAATCAATCTGCCAGCAGTTTTTACTTCAATTCTGTTTTCTTCAAAAAATTCTTTTGGCTTTAAGTTGTATTGAGAAAATATTGAAGAGATTGGTTCAGTAATTTCAAATTTAATGGGAAACCTGTTACCAAAAGCCTCTTCCCAGTTTTCCATTTTTTTTCTTCGTATTTCAACAAGATCTTCTTCCACAAAAATCCTCCTTGTTTATTTTCAGCATTTGAGTATATGATAAAACAGTTTTTAATTCAATCAGTGGAGCAATCTTCCACAAAAAAAAGCTGTCATTGTGAGCCCTCTCTAAAATTGTCATTGCGAGTGCTCCTTCGCAGCCTTGTCTTGCGGAAGCAATCTTCCTCTGAGTTGTTTTATAAAACTCGCCCCAATCCCTCTTCAAAAAAAACTCCCATCCAATGAGAAAAGGAAGAATTTTTCACTTTCTTTTTGCTTACAGCTTTTTACTCTCTACACAACAATCTCATTTTACTGTAAAATATAAACCTGATGGTTTGTTAAGATGATAAGGACTTATGAATTTCTGACACAAAGGGGAATCTTCTGGTTTGATATTCTTGATATTCTATTTGTTGCCATTCTTATTTACATCCTCATATATCAGGTAAGGGGGACAAGGTCTGTTCATATTTTTACCGGGATATTAACTCTTTATCTTTTTTATATTCTTTCTGGTTATTTTAATATGACGGCAACGCATCGACTATTGCAAAAAACTTTCTTTTATATACCTTTTATAGTAATAGTTCTATTTCAACCAACTATGAGAAATATGCTCGCATCGATTGGAGGAATTTTTTTCGGGAGAAGAGCGATAAAGGAGAAATCAGCATTGCTGTGCACTGAAACTGCGAGAGCAGCCTTCAATCTTGCGGCAAACAGGTTTGGAGCTTTAATCGTTTTTGAAAGAAAGCAGGGGCTTAAAAATTATGCCCAGACAGGATGTCCTATGGGTGGGGCATTACTTACAGCAGACCTCCTTTTGACAATATTCTATCCCAAAACACCCCTTCACGACGGAGCAGTTATCATATCAGACGGTTCTGTTCTTGCTGCAGGTGCTTTCCTTCCTTTGAGCACTCTCCCGCTTCCAACTCTCTACGGTACAAGACACAGGGCAGCACTTGGAATAAGCGAAGAAACAGATGCATTTGCTGTTGTTGTCTCTGAAGAGAGGGGGGAAGTTTCAATAGCAGTATCAGGCACCTTAAAGAAAATTGAAAACGAAAAAGAACTTAAAGAAGAGATAACCAAACTTCTGAAAGGCTCAAAAGGATGATAGAACAGGTGAGGGAACTTTTAAAGGAATGGTTCCCCGATTTAAGGGCTTACGCTTACTTTATTTTTGCTCTTCTTATAGCCTTTATCTACTGGTCTGTAACAGTTTCTGAAGAAAAAGAAACTAAAGATTTAACCGTTGAAGTAAAATTTATCAATGTTCAAAAAGGTTTCGCTGTTGTAGGACCAGACGCTCACAAAAAAGTTACCGTAACAGTTTCAGGTATGGAAGAGGCTCTAAAGAAAATATCTTCAGACGACATTAAAATTGAGATTGATTCAGAGATGTTCACGGAAGGGCCATTCGTTTATGAAATTACTTCAAATGATCTTTCTCTTCCCTCTTCTGTCTCCTTTGTAAATGTTTTTCCAAAGATTCTTCAACTTGAGCTTGATAAAAAAATTAAGAGTTCGATTCCTCTCAAACCTCAGTTCATCGGAAATTTAAAAGGGGGAAAAACTGTCCTTTCTTTCAAAATTGAGCCACCCACCGTTGAAGTTATGGGTCCTGAATCTGCCATTAAAAATCTTAAAAGCATTCCGACCCAACCAATTTTCTTAGGTGATAGAGAAGGAGATTTTACTATTCCAGTTGTTCCAATTGTTGATGACCCTGAATTTGAGGTCATCGAAAGGGTGGGTGGTCATAATTTGATTGTTTTTTGCGGAGAGAAAAAAATTCAGAAAATAATTGAGAATGTTAAAATTTATATCTCACGGCTCAATCCCTCTTTTAATTTAGAATTAAATCCCCCGCAAATTTCTGTAGTAATTGAAGGGACAAAAAACGAAATAGATAAGATTAAAAATGATGATATTTTTGCACAAATAGATGTTGGTGGGCTAACCGTCTCAGATACTTCTTACAAAATAAAACCTCTGATTGAATTAAAATCAAACAAAATAAATGCAAGGGTAATTTCTTCAAATCCTTCTTATGTAGAGGTTTTTATCGGGGAAAAAGGAAAATAATGGGAAGAGAAAAACTTTTTGGAACTGACGGAATAAGAGGAGAAGTAAATTCCTATCCCCTGCAAAAAGAGGTAGTAGAAAAGATAGGATTTGCAGCCGGGAAGGTTCTTGGCAAAGCAAAAAGCAGGGTTCTTGCAGGATATGATACGAGGGAATCCTGCGAAGAAATCAAGAAATGGCTTTTTACAGGGCTTTCCAAAGCAAAAGTTGATGTCTTTGATTGCGGAGTTTTTACCACACCTGCTGTATCAGCAATGGTTAAAAAAAAGGAATTTGATTTTGGTGTGGTGATTTCAGCCTCGCACAATCCTTACTATGACAACGGAATAAAATTCTTTTCAAAAAGTGGAGAAAAACTTAGCGAAAATGAAGAAAATGAGATAGAAAACCTCATTTTTGAAATAGAAAGCCTTAATAATGATAAAATAGAAGGAAAAATTGAAAAAATCGACCTTGAAGAAGAGTATATAAATTGGGTTATGGATTTTTTCCCCGATTTAAACCTTGAAAAGAAAACTATTCTTCTCGATACTGCAAATGGTGCTTCATACAAAATTGCTCCCAAGGTTTTCTGGAAACTCGGGGCGGATGTTAAAGTAATAAACAATACTCCAGATGGGAAAAACATAAACGAAAAATGTGGCTCATTATATGCAAACCTTCTTAAAGAATCCTTAGAAAAATTCGGATGCAATTTTGGTTTCACATTTGATGGAGATGCAGACAGATGCCTTGCTGTCATTCCTTCAGGAAAAATTCTCGATGGAGACTATCTGCTTTTTAATGAAGCAGTTTTAAGAAAGAAAGCGGGCACTCTAAAAAACAACATTGTAGTCGGAACTGTAATGAGCAACTACGGGCTTGAAAAAGCTCTTACAAGGGAGAAAATAGACTTCTTTAGGGCAAGTGTCGGTGACAAATATGTTTATAATGCCCTGAAAGAAAAAGGCGGAGAAATCGGAGGAGAACCTTCTGGCCACATTATTCTCCTTGACAAATCTGCTACAGGAGATGGCATTATAACTGCACTTTCCTACTGCCAGAATGGTATTAAAAGAGGAGGACTGGATAAACTTACAGAAGGAATTGAGATGTGTTTCCAAAAAATTGTAAATATCAAAGTGAAAAGGAAGGTGCCGCTGAATGAACTAAATGGTTTTTATGAAATTGAAGAAAAAGCGAAAGAAATGGTTTTAGATAATGGAAGGATAGTTTTGAGATACTCAGGAACGGAACCACTTTTAAGATTAATGGTTGAATCAGAAAAAGAAGAAATTCTTGATCAAACGATGAATTTCTTGATTGAAAATTTAAAAGAACTTTTGAACAAGGAGGAATAGATGCGTCTTAGCGTAAATATTGATCACATAGCGACTTTAAGAGAGGCAAGAAAATCTTATGAACCCGACCCTCTGTTTGCCGCTCAACTTGCAGAACTTTCTGGAGCAGACGGCATAACTGTTCATTTGAGAGCAGATAGAAGGCACATTCAGGACAGAGATGTTTCCCTTTTAAAAGAAATTGTAAAAACAAAACTCAATGTAGAAATGGCTTCGACAAACCAGATGGTTGAAATTATGGCTTCCATTCAACCCCATCAGGTTACCCTTGTTCCTGAAAAACCAAACGAAGTAACCACAGAAGGAGGACTTGATGTAATATTAAATGAGGCACAGTTGCGACAGAGTATTGTACGCCTGAATTCCCATAACATTAAAGTAAGCATTTTTGTGGATCCAGACCTTGATCAGGTAAAAGCGTGCAGTAAAATTGGAGCTCAAGCAATAGAGATTAACACCAATAGATACGCCACAAGCAAAAGTAAAAAAACAAGAAGCGAAGCGATAAAAATGGTTGAAGACTGCGCAAAACTCGGTATAAAACTTAACCTTGAAGTTCTTGCAGGCCATGCCCTAAACTACAAAAATGTCAAACCGATTGTCAAAATTAAAGAAATATCTGAGCTTAACATCGGACATTCAATAATAGCAAGATCAGTTTTTGTAGGAATCGAAAGAGCTGTTTCAGAAATGAAAGCTCTTCTTGAGGTCTAATATTGGTCAATCTTTATCACAGGATAGAGGGAAAGGGAGAGGCTATCCTTTTCCTTCCCGGGCTTGGTTTAAACCACCACCTTTTTGATGATATAGCAAACTTTCTTAAGGGAAGTTACACCATTATTTTGACTGATCTTTATGGAACCGGCAAATCTCCAAAACCTGAAGAAAAATACAGTTTCATTCAGGATGCTCAAAAGGTTTATGAAATTGTTAAAGATTTTAAAATGATAAATGTGATAGGACACTCAAGAGGAGTAAAAATAGCACTCTGTCTCTATGAACACTATAAAAACTTTGGAAAAATTATTTTTGTCGGGCAGGCAGGTTTTGGCAAAAATGACGACAGGTTTACGAAAAATGCTTTAGAAGTAAAAAAATTAAAACTTTCAACAAAAACTGAAATAGCAAAAAAACTCGAGCAAGGTCTTAATTTCGGGAAAATTTATGGCGGCACAGAAACTCTTCTAAAGCTCAAGAAAGCAAAAGAGGGCTGCGATATAGCCGACACTCTTTTAAGAAGGGTTGAAGATTCACCAGATTATTTAAAAATAGCAAAGGAAATAGAGAATGAAGTCCATTTCATTATTGGTGCAAATGACCCATTTTATGATGATATAAAAGAAGCCACAAAAATTTATAAAAGACCGAAAATTTATGAAATTTCAGAATGTGGTCACTTTCCTATGATTGAGAAAGCCACTCAATTCAATTCCATTGTAAAAAAAATACTTGAAGGAGGATAATGATGGAAATAGAAATTTCTTTTCCAAAAAATCAGCAGGTAAGCACAAAAATAGGAAGTTTTGAAATTTTAACAGACCAGGCAAAGAAGTATGGTGGAGACGAGGAAGCGCCCCAACCCTATCACCTTTTTCTTGCTTCCATAGCCACCTGCGGAGGATATTATCTTTTAAAGTTTTGTGAAACAAGAAAAATAGACTACAAAAAGATAAAAATAAAAATGATCTATTTGTGGGAAAATAAAGAATCTGGAAACCCTGTTTTTGAGATAAAAATAGAACTTCCGCAAGATTTCGAGGACAAATATATCGCCCCACTGATAAAATCTATTAAGCAGTGTGCAGTTGAAAGGGCTATAGAGGCGCAGCCGATATTCAAAGTTACCACCGAAAAAAGTTAAAAGACTTAAGCACCCTGATTATCAAAACCTTTCAGTTTGTCGCAGTCATTGCAAGCTGCAGTAACCCGTCATTGCGAG
>DYJZ01000035.1 GCA_020722885.1 Thermoanaerobaculum aquaticum | reverse complement strand
TTTTCGTCCATGCCGGTCATTCCTTCCCGCCGACGGAGCGAAGGTAATTGGCGACTTTCTTTTCATTGCTTTCCAAAGCATAGCTAAGCGCAGTTCTGCCTTTGTTACTTCTCTCATTTATCCTTGCGCCTCATACCTGTCCAAGATAAATTCTGACATAAACGTGTAAGAAGTCAAGGAAAAAAAGAAAAAGGTTGAGCAATTTTCGGATAAAATAGTTTTCCCACGGGAAGGAAACTATAAAATACCGAAAGGAGGCTCAACCATAAATAAGTTTAGCAGTGTTTTCGGACAAATTCTAGGGCTGTTTCCGAATCTCCACCTATAGAGACTTATGGGAATGGCTCGACAAGCCTTTTCATACACCGCCCATCGAGCCCGAAACCTATCAGCCGAGCCTTTTTGAGAACTAATTGGACAGCATAATGACATATACAGGCATAAAAACAGTGAGCCTCGTTTTCAAGCCTCCAAAAAGCCCGTCCAGAATCCTCAATTTTCAAGATTCCGTTTCCGCTTTCAAATTATCTTAAACAGCAGTGAAGCTAATTATCAAATTAAATGCTTTTAAGATATTTCCACTACTCCCATTCTATTGTTCCAGGTGGTTTTGTGGTAATGTCAAGGAGAATGCCAGAAACTTCCTTAAATTTTGTAACTTCTTCCTTTAAACGGTTTCTTGTCTTTTCATCAAGAAAACTTGGTCTTGCCGTCATTCCTCTTTCAGAGTGGACAGGCCTTATTACAACTACCTCTTCTCCCTCTCCGTTGAGAACAACAGGAACAAATGCGACAGGAGATTGCCATACTTTTTCATACCAATTCTCTTCTATAAGTATTTTATTGACAGCACTGTCTACTTCTCTTAGCAAATCTAATCTAATCTTTGTAATGGAGGCTTTCTTTGGTTCTGATGAGACTATTTTATCTGGATAAAGTAAAACAGCACAACGGTTCACCTGAGGAGCTTTCTGGTAAATCTGGCAGGCGACCGTTTCGATTTTTTCAAATTCTATTTCTCCAAAAAGAACCACAGGGAAATCGTAGGCTCTTAAATCTGCCTTCACCCCCACAGATTTTACTGGAAGGACATATCCCTGAATTCTCAATCCTTTTAATAGCCCATCTATTATTTTCTGTGCTTCAATCCTTTTATCCTCATCTACTCTTCTGCCCCTGCTACAGAGCAGTCTTACACCCAGCCCGGGTCCAGGAAAAGGATGGCGATAAACAATCTTGTTTGGAATGCCCAACGATTCTCCAAGTTGTCTGACCTCAGCTTTGTACAATTCTTTAAGAGGCTCAATAACCTTTCCTTCCTCTATCATCTTTGCAATAAGAGGCACTCTGTTATGGTGAGTTTTTATTAAATCTGCTCTTTTTGTCCCTTTTGTCTCAATTGTGTCTGGATAGATAGTTCCTTGAGCAAGTAGCGAATTTTCAAGAGAAAGTTTTTTAGCCTCTTCTTCGAAAATTTTAACAAATGTTTCTCCTATTATTTTCCTCTTCTCTTCAGGTTCATAAATTTCTTTAAGGGCTGAAATAAATGTCCCTGAAGCATCTTTGAAGTGTAGATTTTCATTTAGATTCAAATTTTTAAAAAGTTCAAGCACCTCTCTACTTTCATTTTTTCTTAATAATCCATTGTCTATATGAAGAAGATTTACCCTCTTCTGCCCGAGCGCTTTTATTAGAAGAACAGCGCAGACGGAAGAATCTACTCCTCCTGAAGCAAGGAGAAAAACATTTCTGTCTTTTACCTCTTCCTTAATTTTCTTTATCAAAAAATCTTTGTACGAATCAATCTTCCAATCTGGTTTTACATTGCAAATTTTGACGGCAAAATTATATAGCATTTTGTCGCCGTTTAAAGTGTCATCAACTTCAGGATGGAATTGAAAACCATACCTTTTGAATTTTTCAGAAGCTATAGCTGAATTTGAATGTTTTAGCCCGCCACTTATTGAATACCCCATTTCTACAAAATCGTGAGGGATTTCAACCACTGTATCGCCGTGGCTCATCCAGACAATCTCTTCTCTTGAAAGTCCTTCAAATATGGGCGAGTTACAGGCGATATTGAGAGTTGCTTTTCCATACTCTCTTGCCCTGTGTTCAACTTTTCCTCCGTAATATTTTGCAATTTCCTGATGGCCAAAACATAAGCCAAGAATTGGAATATCCTCTTTGAATATCTCTTTATTATAACCGCTCTCTTCGTTACAGGATGCGAGGGCAGGGCTTCCAGAAAGAATCAGACCTTTGTATTCTCTGAATTTTTCAATCTTCTCTTCTGGATCAAGAATTTCTGCAAACACCCCTTTTGCTCTCAATTTTGTTGCAATCAGGTGGGCATACTGCCCACCAAAATCAAGAACTCCTATCTTATCCTCAGCCATTTTTTCTCCAAAAACAAGGGGCTCGGATGTTTCCCACCCAAGCCCCCAAAATAAAAGAATGTTTTTGAAAACTACATTTCAACACGCATATCGCCGGGGGCTCCTCTTACAACAACCCTGAGAAATCTGTGAGTGTTTGGTTTTAAATTAAGGTTAATGACTCTTTCTCCCCTCGAGCCCTGGTTGTCTTCTATAACAAGTTTTATTTTGCAGTCCCCCGCTGGAACTTTAAACTCCTTTGCCCATTCATAATCCTTTGCCTTGAAAAGTTTTTTTGGCTTTAAGATGTTTTTCTCTCTACCTTCGTTGTGGAAAGAATTTTCGGCTTTGAGTTCACCATTGATTTTAACTCTGAAGACACCGCTTCTCAAATTGGTAACAAGTTTAATGCCAACACCTGCAGTTCCGCCGCTTCCTGAAGATGTTGTTGGAGGTGGTGTTGAGTCATCGTCACTCTGGGTTGGAGGATAGTATCCTCTACCTTCGACAACGACAGACCCACTCCTTGTACACTGAACACCCGCAACTGATGCAGTTAAAGTCCATGTATAAGTGCCAGATTTCCGGTAGGTGTGAGATGTGTTCTGGCTCGTTGAAATCTGCCCATCTCCAAAATTCCAGGTGTAGGTTACGAATTCTTTCGTCCCTGTTACTGTGGCATTTGCCATAAATGCAACCTGCAGCGGAGCATATCCAGAATCAGGCGCGGCTGTTGCTTCACAGTTGATCTTTGGCTCTTTCTTTTGAAATAGACTTGTAAGATTACAGGATATTAGAACTGCGAATAGAACCATTCCCAAAATGACAATTAAAGCTTTTTTCATTATACTCTCCTTAATGCTTTCTACTCAAGCAACTCCAGTTTTATATCACCCGGAGCTCCCTTAACAACAACCCTAACAATTTTATGCTCGCCGGGTTGAAAGACCATAGAAAGTTCTTTTACTCCTTTCGACCCCTGATTGTCCTCACAAACAAACTTAAATTTATGTTCACCCGCAGGGAATTTGAGTTCTCTTTCTAACCTCTGCTCTTCTGCCTTCCCTGATTGTTTTCCGGAGAAAGAGTGGTCAATAATCTTTTCGTTATCCATTTTTACTCTGAATGCCCCGGTTCTAACATTTGTAACAAAAATGACGCCAAGTCCTGCCTGAGGAACTTTTTGTTCTTCAACAGGCTTTGTTTCCTCTGCTGGTTTTGTCTCTTCTGCAGGCTTAGTCTGTTCAGCAGGCTTTTTCGTTTCACCTGGCTGCACAGGCTTTGTTTCCTTCTTTGGTGGTGGGGGTGGTGTTACAGGTTCCTGTGGCTGCTGCTCTTCAACAGTTGGTGGCTGCTCTAAAGGTTGTTCTTCCTGCTCGGCAGGTTGCTCTGCTTCCTCTTTTCCCTTGAAGAGATTGCTCCAGTTACAGGAAACAAGAACTGTTACCAAAATCAATCCAGCAACAATTGTAAACAATTTGTGTTTCTTGTTCATACCTCCTCCTTTCTTAACCATTTTTTATTTTATCATAAAAAAATTTTTTTGTAACAAAAAAACAATTCAATTGCTCTTATCTTCAACTTTTATTTTTAGCTCCCCTTTATACAAAATAACATTAAGAATTTCATCTAAATTTACCTCAGAAGACATTCTTATTGCCTTTCCCTCCCTGTTTTTTACAATTGAGTATCCTTTTGAAAGAATATTCATAGGATTTCTTTCAGCAATAAGTGCCATTTTATTTTTAAAATTGTTTTCAGTAATTTTAATCTTAGAAATCATAGTAGAAGATATTCTTTCATAAATGGATTTAACCTTCTTTAGGTTTGTGTCATAACTTCTGTAAATTGTTTTTGGAGAAGCCATGCCTATCAAATAATTAATTTTGTTCTCGTATTGATCGCATTTTCTTTTTATACTGTAAAAAGTGGAAGAAAAGGCCCTGTCAATTCTTTCTTCCATTTTTTCCACACTCCTTTTAATTGTCCTTTCAACTTTATTTTGGTCAAAGATTGTCACTCTGCTATTCTTCTGGTAAATCTGGTTGTTAACCGCCTCAATAATCTTTTTGCTTGTTCTTTCAAGCGTTTCTTTAGCAACAAAGTAGTTTTGACTTATAATTTCTGCCGCAGTTGAAGGTGTTGCAGCCCTTTGGTCAGCTGTTAGATCGGTCAGGACTAAATCAATTTCGTGTCCTACTGCACTAATTATTGGAACAGGGCTTTCGGCTACAACTCTTGCAAGCGATTCATCGTTGAAAGCCATAAGGTCTTCCATCGAGCCTCCCCCCCTTGTAAGTACTATTAAATCAATATCTTTCATCTTGTAAAGGGTTTTAAGCCCCTTTTTTAATTCATCTGGAGCCTCTTTACCCTGAACAGAGGATGGAGCAATTATAACCTCTATGTTTGCCCCTCTTCTTTTAAGTGTTGAGATAAAATCTCTTATTGCGGCACCCTCAAGTGATGTTACCACTCCAACTCTTTGAGGATAGGGAGGTATCTTTCTCTTTCTGCCTTCATCTAATAACCCATCCTTTTGAAGACGTTTTTTGGACTGTTCAATACTTAATAGCAAAGCACCAATACCTGATGGCTCTGCATCCTCTGCGTAAAGCTGAAGGTCGCCACCTTTAGTATAAAGACCAATTTTACCCCTGACAATTAGAAGCATTCCATTTTCTATTTCAAATTTAAGCCGCAAAGCATTGTTTCTGAAAATCATTACCTTTATTGAAGCGTTTTCATCTTTGAGTTTGAAGTAGATGTGCCCATTCTTGCTTTTGCTGTAATCACCAACTTCACCCTGAACAAGAATGTCAGCAAAAGCACGGGAAAGCTCTTTATCAAGTAAGTTTGTTAGTTCAGAAACAGAAAAAATATGCTTTTCTTCAAAGAATTTGACCATTTTTGAGGTTATCACTTTTTGAGGAAATTTCCAAGAAACCCTTTTTTGTTGTAAAATATTTTTTTAAGATTTTGTTTAGGAGGATAGAAATGTCTGGTCATAACAAATGGGCAAATATTAAAGCAAGAAAAGGGGCTCAGGATGCCAAAAGAGGTAAAATGTTTACAAAAGTCGCCAAAGAAATAATTGTTGCGGCTCGACTTGGCGGAGGAGATCCTGAAAACAATCCGAGGCTGAGAAACGCCATTCAGGCAGCAAGAGAAATAAATATGCCCAACGACAATATTAAAAGGGCTATTGCAAGAGGAACAGGTGCAGAAGGCGGTGAGTCAATTGAAGAAGTTCTATTTGAAGGCTTTGGTCCCTCAGGCGTTGCGGTTATGGTTGAGGTTCAGACAGACAACAGGAACAGGACGACAGGCGAAATAAGACATTTATTTACAAAGTACGGAGGAAGCCTCGGTGTTCCGGGCTGTGCTTCAAGAAACTTTAAGCGAGAAGGACATATAATAATTCCTATAAGCCAGACTACAGAAGACAAACTTATGGAACTTGCTATAGAGGTGGGAGCAGACGATGTCCAAAATGATGGGGAAAATTTTATTGTTACCGCTTCTTTTGAAACCTTTAATCAGGTCGCTGAATCTCTCGTTAAAAATGGTTTAAAACCTTCAGCGGTAAAACCAGTTTTTACACCCCAAATGACAGTTCATCTTGAAGGAGACCACGCAAGGAGTCTCATTAAATTGCTTGACGCTCTTGAAGATAACGACGATGTCGCCAATGTATGGGCTAACTTTGACATTGACGACAAAGAGCTGGAAACTCTGGGCGGCTGATGCGCCTTGGAGGAGTTGACTGCGGTTCTCTCTCAACTGGCTATGGAATAATAGAAGAGAAAGGCAGTTCCTTGATTCTAATTGATTATGGAATTATAAGGGTTGATTCATCTCTACCCTTTGCCGAAAGAACAGGCATTGTTTTTGACAGATTGAGCGCTATCTGGAAAGAATATAAACCTCAATTGATAGGTATCGAAGATATTTTCGTTTCAAAAAATGCCAGAAGCGCATTAAAACTTGGACAGATAAGGGGAGCAGCCATTGCTTCAGCACATATTAACGGAATAAAAGTGAGAGAATTGGCTCCCACACTTATTAAATCCTGTCTAACAGGTAACGGAAGGGCCGAAAAGCAACAACTCGCTTTTATGGTATGCATGATTCTCGGCCTCTCCGAAAAGCCTGAATCAACAGATGCATCCGATGCGCTTGCCATTGCTATCACGACAGCATTAAGGAAAGAGTTCTAACAATGATTGCTAGACTAAAAGGAAAAATCATTGAAAAAAAACCAACATCATTGGTTGTTGATGTTAATGGTGTTGGCTATCTTGTTTCAGTACCAATATCTACAAGTACCTCAATTGAAGGAGAAAATGTGGAACTTTTTATTCATACTGAGGTAAGAGAAGATTCAATACAGTTGTTTGGCTTTTTAAAGAGAGAAGAGAAAGAACTTTTCTGCTTGCTTAGAGAAATTCATGGAATTGGTCCACAAACAGCACTTGCAATTCTTTCAAGCATTTCTTATGAGGATTTTTTCCTTGCAGTTAAGGAACAAAACGCAAAAAGATTTACGGGAATCCCAAAAGTGGGAAGAAAAACTGCTGAGAGAATTCTTCTCGAACTAAAAGAAAAAGATTTATCATTTATCGAAAGCCCTTCTCAGAAAGACTTACCAGAAGAAGGGAGAGATGTAAAATATGAAGCGGTAAGCGCTCTTGAATCTTTAGGCTACAAGACAAATGAAGCAATTTCTGCTGTCAATCAGGCGACTGCAGAGGAAAAAGATTTAACTCTTGAAAATCTTTTGAGAAAGTCTCTTCAGATTTTATCTCACTGATGGTGTTCTTCTTGAATAAATTTTCTTATTCTTTCCCTGTCTTTCTCTGAAATTTCTATAAACTGAAGTCCGTAAGCGTTAAGCTGTGTTGAAATTTCTTTGGCTTCTCTAACAACCTTTGCAAAAGCTTTGACCTTTTCTTTTTCTCTCGGAAGAGTAATATGAAGTAGAACATTGTCCCCTTTTTTCAGAATCTTTGTTGTCAAAATCAATATTCCACTTGCAGAAAGGTTTCTTGAGTTGCATAGGAAAAAATTGGAATGGATAAAACCCTGAACCTGAACATAAACGAGTAGTCTCATGTCTTTTCTTGATTCAACCTGAAGAAGTTTCTTGCAAGCCTCGTTGAAACTTGCACTCACTATCGGTTTTGTTTGAACGGAATTTACTCCTTTGGGAGTCTCAATATTGCTTGCAGAAAGCAAAATAATTGAAATATCTTTGTTTTTAGGGCTTTTCCTTATTGTTGAAACAAATTCATCTATTCCAAAATCAGGCAATTTGTCGTCCATTATAAGAAGATCTATCTTGTGGTTATCTACAATGTTAAGAGCCTCGTTACCGCTGCTTGCCCTGAGAACTTCATTTTCTTTCCTTAACAGTAGTGTCTCTTCAAATGGTATGACCGGGATTCCACATTCAAGAATGAGTATTTTCTTCATCACTTTAAACCTCTTCCAAAGATTACATTTTATCAGAAAAAAAATGCTTTTGACAAGGGGGTTTTGAGACTTGACTTTTTCAAATAGGTGGTGTTATCATAATATCGTTTTGTGGAGTAAGGGATTTATCCCTAAAAGGTTGTTAGTTTGTTTTGAGATTTTGGAAGAAAGTTTGAAAGGAGGTACACAAATGAACTTGAGGGTCGTAACGAAAATGCTCATTCTGCTCACTGCCGTTCTTATGGCAACAGGCTTATGGGCGCAAACAAGCAACACAGGCTCACTCGCAGGGAAGGTCCTTGACCCTAACGGAGAGCCGATTCCCGGAGCAACAGTAATAGTTTCATCAAACTTCCTGCAGGGAACAAGAGGTAGTCAGACGGGTCTTGAAGGAGATTTTGTAATTCCATTCCTTCCTCCGGCAAATGACTACAAACTTACAGTTGAAGCACCTGGCTTTGGAAAGGTCGTTCAGTCGAACATTCAGGTTAGTTTAGGTTCTACGACAAACACCACAGTTACTCTTATGGCTGCTGGAGAAGAGATGGTCGTTGTGGGCCGTCCTCCCGTAGTTACACTGAAAGAGACAAAAGTTTCAACCAACTTAACTCAGGAAGAACTTGAGTCAATTCCTGTAGCAAGAAGCTATCAGAGCACTCTCTATCTTGCCCCAAATGTTGTCAGTTCTGGAACTGGAGGCAACCCTTCAGTCTCTGGCGGAACTGCCGGTGAAAATATTTTCCTTGTTAACGGAATCAACACTACTGACCCCGCTACCGGAACATTCGGAACCAACATCAACTACAACTTTGTTCGTGAAACGGAAGTTTCAACTGGTTCGATGGACGCAGAATATACCGGTTCAACAGGCGGTCTCTTCAATATGTTGACAAAGAGCGGTTCAAATGAGTTCCATGGCGAGGTTTTCTTTTACTACACCGATGATTCTTTTAATGCCCAAAGACATTCACATGACTTTGAGGTAGCACAATCCAATTCATTTAAAGATTATGACTACGGTTTCGACCTTGGTGGTCCAATTCTTAAAGATCGTCTCTGGTTCTTTGTAGGTTACAACCCCAACTTCAGTTCATATCGTACTGCCTATTCGGACACCAATAAGTGGGGTACACAATCCTATACAAAAAATGTCGAATATGACGATGTGTGGCGCTCCTGGATGTGGTCTGCAAAGGTTACATACAGTCTCTCTGACAAGCACAATTTTGAGTTCAGCATCAGCTCAGACCCATCCAGAATTTATTACAACGAAGGTTCCTTATTTGCAGTTAGCGACCTTGCAAGAATGACAAAAAGATTCCAGTCCGGTTACAACACTGGTGTTCAGTGGTATGCCACCTGGACAAACAACCTTTATTCTGAAGTCGGCTGGGGAAAGAGCCACTCAAGACTTGACATAATCCCCTGGGAATCCTGGCAGTATGGGGTTCATTCAACTTATAACTATTACCTTGGTCTTGAACTCAACCCGACACCCGGTTTCTATTCTTTCAATGACAGAGATCTTTCTCAAATTTATGCTAAAGTCCAGTACATTGTAAAAAAGCATGAGTTCAAATTTGGTGCTGTAAAAGAAAACAGCCTCTCTTCAACAAATCAGGGACCAACAGGTGGAGTTTCCACCTATCTGATAGGTCCGAAAACATCTGACCCGACAACAAAAGACAGAACCGCATACAGCTACTGGCTTAGATTATATCCTGAAAACCCATACACTCTTGAAAAGGGCGGATATTTTGCCGCTTTCGCTCAGGATAAATGGACAATAAGAGAAGGACTCCTCCTCAACCTCGGAATCAGATACGAACAGAATAGTATGAAACCACTCAACGGACAGTATTTTGACCTCGATTCCTGGTCTCCAAGATTATCAGTTTCCTGGGATCCATGGAAGAATGGCAGATCAAAGTTCTACCTCTCGTGGGGAAGGTATGTTGAAAAAATACCAACAGGATTCCTTAATGAAATGGAGCCTGGCCACGGATACATTTACGAATATTTCAAAGGATATAATCCCTGGATGACAATCTATTCCGGCGGTATTGCTGCTACAGTTCTCCCCGGAACAGGAAACCAGTATGCAGAAGAATTGGCTGGTGGATTTGATATTGAAATAACCCCAGATTTTGCCCTCAGTGTTGTAGCTCAGTACAGAGACCTCAAACAGGTCATTGAAGACATTGGTTATGTAGATTCACAGGGCAACATTAACTATGTCATCGGCAATCCAGATGGCACCTATCCAGATATCCCCGGATTTCCGCTTTCAAATTGGACAGGAATGGTTTATGGCACCCCAAGCCCCTGGCCGAAGCCAATAAGAATATACAAATCTCTGACAATAAAGGCAAATAAGAGAATGTCTAATCACTGGTTCTTCAACGGTTCTTATGTTCTCTCATCCCTCAAAGGAAATTTTGAAGGCGGCGGCAGAGGATACTCATCAGCGTGGGGAAACAGCCATGCTTCACAGTATTATGACCTTCCTGACGCGCAGTTGATAAAAAATACTTATGGATTCCTTCCGACAGATAGAAGACATGTTTTTAAGGGTCAGGGTTCTTACAAATTTAACCAGTGGGGACCAGGTGCATTTACATTAGGGGCATCCCTCACCTTCCAGACCGGAAGACCACTGAATAAACTCGGCATTTACGATATGAATTTTGTAATTCAAAACGGCTATGATGGTGCTCCATATTTCATTGTTCCAAGAGGAACAGCTGGAAGACTTCCGGCAACATGGTCTCTTGATCTTCACGCTGAATATGCATTCAAGGTCTGGAAAACTGACTGGTCAATTATTGCTGATATCTTCAATGTAACAAACAACCAGACGGCAACAAGTAAATTTGAATATGTCAACTATTACGGAATAACAACCTGGAATGGACTACCAATCTGGGGTCAAACAACTGGAAGACAATCACCTCGTTATGCCAAGATTGGCTTCAAGATGACATTCTAAGGATTCCAAAATTATTATTTTCTTAAAAGCCCCGGAAAATTCCGGGGCTTTTTATTTTAAAAACTTAAGTTAATATTCTGGTTCCCCTATTGGTGCTTTTTTAAAAATTATATTTTTCTGCCTCACTTTAATTTGTTTTTATAAAAAAGAAACACAATTTTTTCCCATAAAAGATAATTTTTTATTCTAATGTTTAATTTTGTCTTATTTTAAATAATTATTTGTTGAAAATTTCAATAAACATTAGAGCCTTAAATTTAGCCTTTTAAATCTAATTTTCTGTTTTTTTTAAAATTGTCATTGTATAAAATCTATAACAGATTTTACAAATTTGTTTTTTATCAATTAATTTTTAAAGTTTATATAGTAAGCAAAAATAATGAATCAACAATAAATTTTTCCAATTTAAGGTTCTTTAGCAAAGTATCCAATTAAAAGTAATATCATAAATAGTAAAATAAAATAATCGCCCCATTTTACATAAAAAGTTTTCTCGCTAATCAGCTTTATTTCCCCAAAAGTTGTTGAAGGTCTATCTAATTCTGACAATTTTTCTAAATTTCCTACTGGACTAACGATCCCCGAAATCCCTCCATTTGCGCTTCTAACAAGAAATCTTTTATTTTCTACACACCTGACCCTATCTATAAGATAATGCTGGATTAAAGCCGGAGTAGAAACATACCAGGCATCATTAGATAAATTTATAAGAACCTCTGCACCTGCTTTAACCTGTTTTCTTATAAGATTATGGAAAATTGTTTCGTAACATATTGAAATTCCAATCTGGTTTCCTTCTATTTTAACTGGTTTTAAACTCTTTCCCTTTTGAAAACTTGCCCCACTTTGAACGATTGGAGAAAGAAAAGAAAGAAATTTTTGCATCGGCACATATTCACCAAATGGAACAAGATGATTCTTTTTGTAATCTCCTACCTTCTCACCTTTTCTGTTTAGAATAATTGCTCCATTGTATATCCCCTCTTTGTCCTCAAAAACAGTTCCGAAAATAAGGTTGTAGTTTCCTTCTCTGGCAATGTTTATCATCTTTCTATCATATTCAATATCATAACCCCACTCAAGAGGAGTTGAAGATTCTGGCATAACAACAATGTCAAGACATTCTCTATTGAGAGAAAGGGAAAGGTCCTCCAATCTTTTTATTGTTTCATTCTTAAATTGTGGATCCCATTTTTTGTCCTGGGGGATATTGGGTTGAACAATTCCTGCATAAAGGGAAGGAGCATTTTTTATTTCTTTTTTGCTATAGAAATAGCCGTCCAGAAAAGAGATAAAAAGCAAAAGAAGAGTTACAGATGAAAAAACAAGTGTAAACATTTCCTTTCTTAAAATCAAAAGCATGCATAGCGAGACAGCTATCATCATCCCAAGAAAAGAAAGCCCGTAAATTCCAAAAAATCTCGTACTCTGTAAAAGATAGGTATTTAGCGAAAGCGAATAGCCAAGACCCCACCAGGGAAAACCACCGAATACCCTCCCCTTTAGAAATTCAAAAACAACATAAATGAATGGAGCAAATGCAATCCCCTTAACCCCATACTTTTCCACAAACAATCTTAAGACCAAATAGAAAAAAAGAAGGTAAAGTCCGAGATAGAAAGAAAGTAAAAGCGTTAAAATAAGTGCAATCAAAAAAGGAATGTTCCCATATTTTGAAATGACAGGAGCTATCCACCAGAAAGTTCCAAATTCAAAAAATGTTGTAATAATAGGAGCAAAAAAAAGAATCTTCCTGAATCTAATTTCATTTAAAAGAATCAAAGGTGGACAAAATGACAAAATTGCAAGAACAGAAATCCCGTAAGGGGGAAGAGATAAAAACCATAAGAGTGCGCTAATAAAAAGCGCTAAAAAGAAATTTATCCTCCACGAAGAAATGTGTAGGATTTTTGATAAAATTCCATCAGCCATTTTCCCAATTTTTCCCTTTCAATCTCTTTAAGTAGCAACTCTCTATTTATTATCTTTTGAGCCCAACTTCTTGATAACTCCAGCATTCTCAAATCCCTCAAAGGGTTAGCAAAAAGAAAGCCACTCTCCCCCCATTGTCTTGTGCCAAATACCTCTCCTGCCCCCCTCAATTTTAAATCTTCTTCAGCCACCCTGAAACCGTCATCAGTTTCTGTCAATACCCTCAGTCGGTTTTCAGCATTTGTTGAAGTTTCACTTCCTGTTATTAGAATACAGTATCCCTTTTCACCACCTCTCCCAACCCTTCCTCTCAACTGGTGAAGCTGGGATAAACCAAACCTTTCAGCATTTTCGACAACAATTACCGTAGCCTGAGGAAGATCGATCCCGACCTCTACAACAGTTGTCGCAACAAGAAGAAGAATCTCTCTCTTCCTCATTTTCTCCATAACCTCATCTTTTTCCTTAGACACCATTCTTCCGTGCAAAAGACCAATCGGGTAACCCTTAAAGGGGCCTTTCTTGAATCTCTCAAAAGAGTGTAACGCTGCCGCAGCTTCAAATGTTTCATTTTCTTCTATTTGAGGAAAAACATACAATACCTGCCTCTTTAAATCCATCTGCTCTCTAAGAAATTTTTCCACTTTTTCTCTTGAACTTTCTCCCCTGATTGCAGTTAAAACTTTCGCCCTATTTGGTGGCATTTCGTCAAGAACACTAATGTCGAGATCACCAAAAACTGTAAGGGCAAGACTTCTTGGGATGGGGGTTGCACTCATCAAAAGAAGGTGAGGGTTTTCCCCCTTTCTGAAAAGAGCATCTCTTTGAAGGACTCCAAATCTGTGCTGTTCATCAATTACAACAAAATTGAGGTTTTTGTATTCAACTTTTTCTTGAAAGAGGGAATGTGTTCCAACAACCAGTTTTATTTCACCATTTTTTAGTTTTTCAAGAATTTTTTTTCTTTCACTCATTTTAGTTGAAGATATAATTAAAGCAGTTTCAAGCCCGCACTTTTGAGCCATTTCTCTTAATCTTATATAGACCTGTGTAGCAAGTGTCTCGGTAGGAGCCATAAAAGCTGCCTGAAACCCGTCAAGAGCTGCCCAGAGCATAGACAAAAATGCAATTATTGTTTTACCGCTTCCCACATCTCCCTGTAGGAGACGACACATCGGAATCCCGGAAGAACAATCTTCAACAATCTCCCTGAATACTCTCCTCTGGGCTTGAGTTAATTCAAAAGGCAAAAGTGCTCTTAAAGTTTCACCTATTTTTGGGTCTTTCTTTATCAATTTTGCTTCCTCTGTTTTTCTTTTTTTCATTTCAGAAAGCAATATGAGTTGAAAAGCAAAAAGTTCTTCAAAAACAAATCTTTTCACTGCTGGTGAAGTTCTATCTTCTACACTCTGCAGTTCCTTTTCATCCTGCGGAAAATGAATCTTAAAAAATGCTTCCTTTAGCTCAGGAAAAGCCTCTTTCCTTAGAATTTCTTTGGGTAAAAAGTCATCAATTTCAACCTGCTCCAATCCTTTTCTTATAAATTCCCTCAAAGATTTTGAACCAAAGATTCCAATCTTCTTGTAAACCGGAATGATTTTCATCACCTCATCCTGTGAAGCCTCTTCGAAATCAGGATTTTCAAGTTGAAGGCGCACACCCCTTATCGTTGAAAAAAGTGAGATTCTGCCAAAAAAATAATAAGTTTTTTGGGCAATGAGCTGATTTTCAACCCACGACTGGTTAAACCATATTATATGAAGATTTCCGCTTTCATCTGTTATCAGTCCTTCAACTATCGAAATATTTTTCCTGAACCCCTTTCTTCCCTTTACCGCTATAATCTTACCCTTAACTAAAGCAAATTCACCTTCTTGTAAATCTTTTATCTTCTTAATTTCCCCCCTGTTTTCATATCTGTAAGGAAAGTGGCGAAATAATTGAGTAATGGATTCAATGCCGTTTTTAGATAAAATGGACTTCTGTCTTTTTGAAAGAAAAGTGAAAAAATTTTGCTCTTTTTCAGTTTTTTGTTCGGTTTTGCGATCCATTGGATTTTTCATACATTGATGAGATCAAATCACTATATTTTTCAAGTATAACTCTTCTTTTTACCTTTAATGTTGGGGTAAGCTCCCCACTTTCAACCGTCATTTCATTTTCAAGAAGTCTCACAGCCTTTAGCTGTTCAAACCTTGAAAGTTTTGCATTTGCTCTCTTAAGAACATTGTCGAAAAGATGTTTTATTTGAGGATGATTTACAAGATCTGAAATAGATTTGTAATCTACCATTTTTCTTTCGGCATAAGATTTCACATTTTCCCAGTGCGGATAGATCAAAGCTGTAAGAAAAGGTTTTCTGTCTCCTATTACAACAGCCTGATTGACATATTTATTTTCTTTTAAAATCGCCTCAATTACCTGCGGAGCAACATTTTTGCCCCCTGCAGTAACAATTAATTCTTTTTTTCTGTCGGTAATAAAAAGATGTCCTTCTTCATCAAAATGGCCTATGTCACCTGTTTTGAACCAGCCATCCTCCGTAAACGCTTCTTTTGTTGAATTCTCATCTTTAAAATAACCCTTCATAACGTTAGGTCCTTTTGTAAGAATTTCTCCATCTTTGCCAATTTTAATTTCAACATTTTGAAGCTGCTTCCCGACAGAACCGAAATAGAGTTCCTTTTCTTCGTTTGAAGTGAGAACAGGGGCGGTTTCTGTAAGCCCATAACCCTCGACAATCTTCATCCCTGCCCCATAAAAAAAAGCAGCAATATCAGGATTCAGCGGTGCTCCCCCTGAAACAAAGAATCTCAACTTTTTTCCCATCTTGCTTCTTAAATTTCTGTAAAAAGTCAGTTCGAAAAAGAGGTGGGCTAAAGAAACAAAAGGATTATTTTTCTTTTGAATTACCTTTAGGTTAGCCCATTTTTTTGCATTCCTCACCCCCCAATGAATAAAAACTTTTTTTGGATAGGGTGCTTTTGCGGCGTTGTCAAATAATTTGGAATAGACCCTTTCAAAGAATCTTGGAACTGTGCACATTATAGTAGGTCTGACATCCCTCATATTTGCAGCAAGTCTGTCTATGCTCTCTGCATAAGATATTTTCAGCCCGCCCCACATATAGGCGTAATTTGCAAGTCTTTCAAAAGAATGCGCCAGAGGCAGAAAAACAAGAGCACTGTCATCGGAATTAAGCTGAAATCTTGCAAGTGCTGCTCTTGCATTCTCGACAAAATTCTTGTGTGTGAGCATAACTCCTTTGGGCTCTCCAGTGGTTCCGGAGGTATAAATAATTGAAGCGAGATCCCCATTATCAATTGAAGTTTTTATGTAAGCTCCTTTTTCTTTGAGTATTTTGTCACCCCTTTCAATTGCCTCGTTAAAGTAAAAAAGTTCATCTCGAGGAGACCCCGAATGCTCCATAACAACTATTTCCTTTAAATTTCCCACAAATTTCTGCCCGTAATAAAGTTTCTCAGCCAGAATAGGAGAGGAAACAACAGCGCATTTCGCTTCAGAGTGCGTTGCAATATAAGCAGTATCTTTTGCGCTTAGTGTTGGATAGACGGGTACAAGAACTGCCCCTATAGAAAGAACAGCATAATCTACCATGTGCCATTCAGGCCTATCATGAGATATTAAAAGAACCCTGTCACCTTTTTCAACACCGCTCTCTTTCAAAAATACAGAAAACTTTTCTGCCGTAGCCTTAAAAATATCTCCTGTCCAGTATTTCCAGTTTTTCCCATCATAATATTCATAAGTTGCTCTGTTTTTAAAATTATCAAGGTAAATATTATAAATATCGACAATACTCTTTATTTCCAATCCGATCCTCCTTTCCCTTACAGATTTTACCATAGAAAAAAAGATAAAAATAAAAAATCTTTATTTTTAGGTAGCCACTGCTGTTTAGGATAATTTGAAAGCGGAAACGGAACCACAAAAAATTGTGGATTCTGGACGGGTTTTTGGGGGCTTGAAAACGAGGCTCACTCTTTTTATGCCTCTATATGTTATTATGCTGTCCAATTAGTTCTCTAAAATGCTCGGCTGATAGGTTCGGGTTTGATGGTTAATGTTTGAAAAAAACCTGCCGAGCGATTTCCATAAGTTCCCTGTCAAAACTGTATGATAATGTCCTTACTTAAACTAATTAGAAATGTTCTTAAAAATGGCAGTGGAAAAACCACAAAAAGATTAAATAATTTTTGCAAACCCCTATTGAACAGCCATCTAAGGCTTTCCGTTTCAGCTTTGTGAGCAAGTGGAAGATTGCTTCGGTGGATGAGGCTACGAAGAGGGGCTCGCAATGACACGGTTAGTGAGCACTCGCAATGGAGTATTTCTAAATAGTCTTGACATTTTTCCCCTTGACTTCTTAGATGCTTCTGTCAAAATTTATTTTGGACAGATGTGTTGGGTAGCTGGAAAAAATAATGTTTCACAGATTGCGTATCCGCTTATCAATTTCTTATTTTTCTTATCTTAATTTATAATTTGTTCTGGAGGTTTCTATGATAAGAAGATTTTTTTGGTTTGTTGCGTTCATTTTTTCAATTTCATCCTTTGCTGGAAACAGAGAAATAATTGAAAAGGGAACTTTTGAACTCTATCTCAACGGAGTAAAAAAGGGACAGGAAACTTATAAAGTTATTGTTGACAAAAAAAAGGATCTTTATCAACTTACTTCTGAATTAAGGTTTCAATACCCCTATCTTCAATCCAAAAGAGGATATGTTGACCTGAAAGTCTATCCTTACTATGACGCAATCCTTTCCACAGGAGAATTTTTGAGATATGAATACAGGTCAAAAGTAGAAGATTTTAGCAAAACAGACCTTGTCGAAACTGAACAATCAGCGACAGAATTAATTGATCAGGATATGAGAATGATAAATGTCTTCGACAGGGAACAGCAGAGGACAGACGATATAATGAACGACAGGATAGATCTGGGAGTCAACGCAGGAGATTGCTATCCTGCTGGAAAAGTTTTGAGATTTTCGCAAACAAGAATTTCAAATACAAGAAAGAAAGACGAAAAACTTCCAGAAAATCTAATTCTTCTTGAACCTTACGGCTTTTGTTTGTACAACCTTCTTGCCCGGAAAATAAAAGGAGAAGGACCGAAATGGGAATTCACTCTTGCAGTTCCTCAATTGATGAGACTAAAACCGTGTGTGGTTGAATACGAAGGAACTTTGAAAACTTATGTCGCTGGGACAAACTATATACTCAAGCATTTTAATGTTCTTATAAACGACAAAATCTACACCAGTTTCTGGGTTGACAGAGAGAACAATGTGGTTCTAATATCTCACCCCACGGAAGGTGTCCAGGCAGTTAGAATTAACTATGAAATCAAACCTTTTGAAAAAGAAGAAGTAAAGGTTGTAAAAGAGAGCATCGAAATTAAAGGAGGAAACTTCTCTGAAAAAGAGGTTCATATTGAGAGCTCTGCGGGAACTATTGGAGCCACCTTCACCATTCCCGAAGGTGATGGACCTTTTCCTGCAGTTTTACTTGTTCAGGATTTTCAGCCTGTTGACAGAGATGGCAATTCTCCATCTGATAGGGGAAGAAAGGCAAGCCCCTTTAAGCAGCTTGCTTTTGCTTTTTCAGAAAAGGGGATAGCAACCCTTCGTTTTGATTCAAGAGGAGTTTCAGAGAGTTCTGGAGACCCTTCACTTCTTACCCTCGACGGAAGAAAGAATGAAATAAAGGCACTTTTAAAATTTTTAAGAGAAACTGAAAAAGTTGATAATAAAAGAATTTATATTTTTGCACAGGGGCTTGGAGGATGGAGCACTCTTAAAGCAATTACGGATGAAAATGTTAAAGGAGTGATTTTTTCAGCATTTCCGATGAAGGAAATTTTAAGAATATGGAGAGAGCAGGTCTCAATAATGCAAAATCTTGAGGCAAGGCAGGAAGCCTATAGAGAACTTGATGCTCTTTCACTTGATATTCAAAAGAAAGATGCTATGTGGTCAACTTTCAGAAATTCAAAAATCTATATTCCTCTTCTAAAAGAATTAAGTCTTTTCAGCCCCCCGGAGGAAATAAAAAAATTATCCGTAAGTTCACTTTTTGTCTACCCCGATAAAGATACGGTAATTCTTCCTTTTCACGGTGAGATTCTTGAAAAAGAAAGTGGAGGAAAATTCAAACCTGTTTATCTTAAAGGAGTCGGACATTCTCTTACAGATGTCGACAATGAGGGTTACGAGAAAGCTCTTTTGAATAAATCTGTTCTTTCTCCTGTTGTTGATTTTATTTTGAAAGGTAATTAAATGAAAAAGTATCTTTTTTTTATGCTTACTCTTATAAATTTAGCCATTTTTGCTCAATCCCCAAATGTAATTCTTATAACCCTTGATACAACAAGGGCAGACCATATCGGATGCTATACAGGGAGGGAGGGTTTTACCCCAAATATAGACGAAATAGCCAAAAAAGGTATTTATTTTGAAGAAGCAAGATGTCATGTTCCTTTAACCCTTCCGAGCCATGCAAATATTCTTACAGGAAAACTTCCCTCATCGTTAAATCTAAGAGTTAATGGACTTGAACTCAACCCAAAGCATACTCTAATTCAGGAAATTTTTAAGAAGAAGGGGTACAAAACGGTAGCGGTTGTTTCATCAATAATCCTTGAAAAAACAAGAGGACTCTCGAGGGGTTTTGAACTGTACAATGACAGAATGACCAAAATTCCAAAAGGAGGAGGACCACCAGAAGAAAGAAGGGCAGAAGAGGTTACCAAAGCGGCATTACAGGAAATGGAAAGGGTTAACTCTCCATATTTTCTCTGGGTACACTACTATGATCCCCATTTTGACTACAATCCTCCCTCACCCTACGACATAAAATTTAAGGATAACTTATACGACGGAGAAATTGCCTATATGGATGAAAATATTGGCAAACTTTTGAAAAGCCTCTCTGCAAAAGGAAAACTCAAAAATACAATAATTGTTATTGCAGGGGACCATGGAGAAGGACTGATGGAACACGGGGAAAGACAGCATGGCGTTTTCATTTACGAATACGCACTCCATATTCCATTGATCATTTCTTATGAGGGGGTTCTTCCTTCCAGCAAAAAACTAAATGGTATGTGCACACTTATAGACATTGCTCCAACAATTCTTGAACTTGCTGGAATAAAACCGGAAGGAATGGATGGAAGAAGTCTTTTACCCCTTATAAGAGAAGGAAAATGGGAAGAAAAGTCCATTTATATCGAAACTTATCATGGATACTTCAATTACGGGTGGGCACCTTTACGCGGAATTATGGACAGAGAGTATAAATTTATTGACGCTCCCAAACCGGAACTTTACAAATACAGGGAATCTGAGGACAAAAATCTTTACACAGAGAACGGAGAAATTGTAAAGAAATTCAGGAAAGAACTTGAGAAGTTTCCCGCCGCCGATGAAGGAGAACAAAAAGAGCTTGAAAATTTTTTGAAAGACCCCTCAAATACAGAAAACCTGAAAGCGCTGATGAGTCTCGGTTATTTGTCAGGTTCAGGAATGAGACCAGGCCAGCCCGGGCTTATTGACCCAAAAGATGGAATAACGATGGAAGAGGAGTTAAGAAAAGCGCAGGAAATAAGAGATAGTGGAGACTTCGAAAAGGCAAAACAGATGCTTCTTCAAATCATTAAGAAAAATCCCACAAATGTTCCCGCACTGTCAATTTTAGGTGGGATATATCTTTACGAAAACAGGCTCGAAGAGGCGAGAGTATGTTTTACAGAACAGTTAAAGTTAAAGCCGCAGATGGATGGGGCTCATCTCAATCTCGGAACGGTCTATAAAAAAATGGGAAGATTGGACCTTGCTGAAAAAGAGTACAGAGCAGCGCTGACAGTCAACCCACGAATGAGTGAAGCTGTTGCAAACCTTTCGCAAATTTTGATAAACCAGAACAGGTTTAAAGAAGCAAAAGAAATTCTTGAAAAAGCAATCAGCAATCAGATGGAAAATGCGGACATCTATTTTGAGGCTGGTGTCCTGTATGCAATGGAATCAAACTTTGAAAGGGCTCGCTACTGTTTTGCAAAGACAGTCAGTTTGAACCCGCAAAATCATCAGGCGCTTGCCAATCTCGGGAAAATTTCATTTGAGCAGGGAAGATACGATGAGGCAATTGCATACTACGAAAGGGCTTCAAGAATAAACTCTTCAAATGCTGACTACTTTGCAACAATAGGCTCACTCTATCTCAATGGCAAGAATGATTTAGATAAAGCAGTCTACTATTTTAGAAAAGCACTTGCCGCTGACCCTTACGGAAAATCAGCAAACGACCTGAGGCAGATGATACAGGGACTTGAAGAAGAACGAAAAAAGAAGTAGCAATTTATTAGAACTTTATTCTGCTCCACATCTGTCCAAAATAAATTTTGACAGAACCATCAAAGAAGTCAAGAAGAAAAATGTCAAGACTATTTAGAAATACTCCGTTGTGAGTGCTCACTAACCGTGTCATTGCGAGCCCTCTCTTAACCTGTCATTGCGAGTGCTCCTTCGAAGCCTCTTCTTACGAAGCAATCTTCCTCTTGCCCACAAAGCTGAAACGGAAAGCCTTAGAGGCGTGGTTCAATGGAAGTTTGTAAAAATTATTTAATCTTTTTGCGGTTTTTCCCCTGCCATTTTTAAGAACATTTCTAATTAGTTTAAGTAGGGAAATTATCATATAGTTTTGACAGGAAACATATGGAAATCGCTCGACAGGTTTTTTTCAAATACCGCCCATTGAACCCGAAACCTATAAGCCGAGCCTTTTAGAGAACTAATTGGAC
>DYJZ01000107.1 GCA_020722885.1 Thermoanaerobaculum aquaticum | reverse complement strand
GCAACACCTCCATCTTAATGGTATAGTGTTGCACTTGGAGTTTGAGCCTAAGGTTATATTACCCTTAAAGGTCAAAAGGAAGTGTATGGCTTAAGTTTTTAGGGGTGCTTTTTATTTTTTCGTCGCAATTGCAGGTAAAAAATGGTTAAGTATAGGGTTTTATGTGTCAATTTGGCTTTCAAAACAAAAAAGTGTGCCAGAATTGTCATACTTTCCTGCCAGAAAAGGCTATTTTAAATGGCATTAAATTTGCTACAATTAAGTATCTTGTCTCTCTTTATGTGGGACAAGATACCCAAAACAAGCCCCCTCTATTAGCCCTCCCTCTTATTCAAAAGCCCGCCGAAAGGCGGGCATTTTTTGTTGTGATAAAATGTTTAACTTATTTGAAGGAGTAAGATATGAAAATTGCAATTGCTTCAGACCACGCCGGATTTGAGTTGAAAAGTTATATCAAAGAATATCTGTTAAAAAAGAAACTTTCAGTTGAAGATTTTGGAACAGATTCTGAAGAATCTGTTGACTATCCCGATTTTGCAAAAAAGTTGTGTGAGTCTATTTTAAAAAACAATTTTAAAAGGGGAATTCTTATTTGTGGGACAGGGGTTGGTATGAGTATAACCGCAAACAGATTTAAAGGAATAAGGGCTGCTCTCTGTCAGGACTTATACACTGCCGAGTTTTCCCGTCTTCACAACGATTCAAATGTCCTCTGTCTCCCAGGAAGGATTGTTGGGAAGGGACTTGCAGAAAAAATTGTTGATGTATGGCTAAAAACAGAGTTTGAAGGTGGAAGACATAAAAGAAGAATTGATAAGATTGAAGAAGTTGCAAAGGAGGTAAAATGAAAGTTACTGAAACCCAAATCCTCGAATCATTAAAGCAGATAGTTGACCCTGACCTTAAAAAGGATATTGTTTCTTTAGGCTTTGTTAAAGATTTGAAAATTGAGGACAGGAGTATCAGTTTTAAAATAAATTTGACCACTCCAGCATGTCCACTTAAATCTGAGTTTAAAAAAAAAGCTGAAGAGATTATCAAAAGAACTTTTCCAGAAATAGAAACAGTAAATGTTGAAATAACTGCAGAGGTGAAAAAGGCAGAGAGGCCCGAAGGATTTCTTGAGGTTCTTCCTTCGGCGAAAAATATAGTTGCAGTTGGTTCAGGAAAAGGAGGCGTTGGGAAATCGACCGTTGCGGTAAATCTTGCAACTGCTCTTTCTGTTTTAGGTGGAAAGGTAGGTCTTCTCGACGCTGATATCTACGGTCCTTCTGTTTCGATGATGTTAAAAACCTCCCACAAGCCGATCGTGGTTGGCGATAAAATAGTGCCATTAAAAAGCAATGGCATATTTTATGTTTCAATGGGCTTTCTGATTGAGGAAGAGACCCCGATTATCTGGAGGGGACCTCTGGTTTCGAGGGCGATAGAGCAACTTATTTCTGATGTTGATTGGCCTGAACTTGACTACCTGATTGTTGACCTTCCGCCTGGAACTGGTGATGCCCAATTAACGATCTGCCAGAGGGTTCCCGTTACAGGTGCGGTTATAGTTTCAACTCCAAACGATGTGGCTCTTTCAACAGCAAAAAGAGGGCTTGTAATGTTTGAAAAGATGAATGTTCCAATTCTTGGAATAATTGAAAATATGTCCTACTTTGTATGTCCTCATTGCGGAAAGGAGAGCGAAATTTTTACAAAGGGAATGGCAGAAAAAGAGGCTGAAAAAATAGGAGTTTCCTGTCTCGGTAAAATTCCTATTGAAGGAAAAATAGCGGAAAGTGGAGAAAGGGGGATTCCCATAGTTAATCTCTATCCCTCTTCAGAAACAGCAAAGGCATTTATAAAAGCAGCAGAATCTCTTGCCCAGGAGATAAGTAAAATAAACCTGAAAGGGTAAAAATGGCAAGGGCAAAATTTGAAGAGCCTGATATAAAAGAGCTTGAATATCCAATAACCATAGATAATTTTTACTCTTCTCAGGATATTGTAAAAAGGGTTGAAAATCTTCTTAAAAGTGGAAAACTCGGGCAGACTCTCCTTATTTCCGGGCCTCCTTCAGTTGGAAAGACAACCCTTGCTTACATAATTTCAGCTGCACTTGAATGTGAGAAACCCGATCCTTTTGCCTGTAATAAATGTCTTTCCTGCAAAAAAATTAAAAAGAATATTTTTCCCGACCTTAGATATATAACATTAAAAGAGGGAGAAATGGGAAAAATGAGAACCCAGATTGTTATTGAGCAGGTCAGGGAAGATATTTTGAAGGTTGCAGAACTTCCACCTTATGAGGGAAGGAAACTTATTTTTATAGTGGAACCATCTGAAGCACTCAATGCAAGCTGTCAAAATGCTCTTCTTAAAATTCTTGAAGAACCTCCCGACTATGTTCAATTTGTTCTTATAGCAAAAGAGGTTTCAAGACTTCTTCCTACTGTAAGGTCAAGGTGTCAGGAACTTTCACTCAAAGAATTAACCTTCGAGGAGACCTATAAGATAGCCAGAAAGTTGAATTTTGGAAAAGATGCAGAAATTGCGGCTCAAGTTTCAAGAGGAAGGGTGGGGCTTCTTCTAAACGATGGCTGGAAGGATTACCTTGCTCTCAGCGAAATTCTTCAAAAAATTGTGGTTTTTGGTAAAAATATTGAATATTTTGGAGAGGTAAATTCAAAAATTGATGAACTTGTAACTTTATATAAAGAAAAAGAGAACATTGTTCTTGATGAAACTTTGTACCTTATAAAAGAATTTATCAGAGCTAAAGATGGTTTTCAAAGCAACAATAACATAAAAATGGAATTTTTGAATTCAGTTTCAAAGGAACATCTATACAGAATAGAGCAAAGAACTATCGAAGCCACAGAGATGTTAAATAGAAATGTGGGGATAAAACTTATCTACAATTACATCTTTTTGGGAGAATAGAATGAAACAATGCAATTCAGGAAATTTCAAAGAAAAAAGGTGGTTCTTAAAGGGTTTTAAAGGGGCTTGAAAACGAGGTTCACGGTTTTATGTCTTATAAATCGCATTATGCTGTCCAATTATCCCTCAAAAAGGCACGGCTTATAGGAGGTTTCAGGTTAAATGGGCGATGTTTTAATAAAAACTGTTGAGCAATTCCCGTTAGCCTTTACAGATGGAAAGTCGGAATTAGCCCTAAAAATCTCTGCGTGCTTCCCTTGACTTTTTATGTTCTTATGTCAGAATTTATTCTGGAAGGATGTGAGTTTTTAACAGGTCGTGCATAAACGAAGCATCTTGCAAAATATGCCAATCTGGAAGCATAGTTTAGTTAACCCGAAGGGCAAGCAAAAGAGATGATAAAAATGGAACCAAAAGACTATAAAAATAGAAC
>DYJZ01000106.1 GCA_020722885.1 Thermoanaerobaculum aquaticum | reverse complement strand
AGTGAGCCTCGTTTTCAAACCCCCTTAATACCAGTCCAGAATCCTCAATTTTTCATGGTTCCGTTTCCGCTCTCAAATTATCCTCGACAGCAGTGATGGAACTCATGTTCCTATAACTGTGTGCAAAAGCGAAAATAAAATTGTTGAAAAAAGGAGGCTCTGAGCTGAAGGCAATGGTGCCCTGCGGTCAGACTGTTCAGATTACTGTTTTAAATACAGGCGACGGCGGCAGCTCAGAGCCATTTTATTATTAAAGTTATTCGGCTTTGAAGTAGATGTATCTTCCCATGTCTCCATCCTGAATGTAAATACTTACCATTTCACCTGATTTTATTTTAGACATAGCTTTTTTAAAATCAGAAACAGAAGTAATTGTTTCACCATTTATTTCAGATATAACCGATCCCTCTCTCAGTCCTTTTGCAAAAGCATTTGATTTGGGGTCAACACTTCTCACATAGACACCTTCAACATCATCCGGAATTCGGTTATATATTCTTATATTTTCGGTAAGTTCCTCGACAGAAATGCCAAGTTTTGTCTGGCTTTCGTTGTTTGAATCGTTTTCTTCACCTGTTTCATTTTTCAAACCCTGATTTCTGTCACCGAGAACAACATCCACACTTTTCTTCTTTCCATCTCTGTAAAATTCTATTTTCACATTTTTCTTGGGTGCCATTCGAGAGATAATTTTAACTAAATCTTTGCTGTCTTTAATTTCCTTTCCATTTACTGATACGATAATATCGCCCTTCTGGATACCACCTTTTGCTGCAGGGGTTTTTTCATCGACTTTTTGAACAAGAGCCCCACCTTTTAAATCAAGGTTGTACTTACTTTTCAGATACTCCTTTGCATCTGCATCCACTGGACCAACTTGAACCCCGAGGTATCCTCTTGAAACTTTACCGTTGGTTTTCAATTGTTCCATCTCGTCTTTGACCAGATTAATAGGAATGGCAAACCCTATTCCTTCAACAACTCTTCCCATCGGATCAGACCTTGTTATTGCGGTGTTAATTCCAACCGCTTCCCCCTTTAAATTAATAAGAGGCCCACCGGAGTTTCCAAAATTTATTGCGGCATCTGTTTGAATAAAATCATCAAGAGAAGAACTTGATATTCTTCTTCCCTTTGCCGAAACCACACCAGATGTAACCGTGTTTCTATACATCAAAGGATTGCCAATCGCAAGAACCCAATCGCCTGGTCTTAGAGCATCAGAGTCTCCGAGAGGAAGGGTCGGAAGACCTCCTGCTTCTATTTTTATTAGTGCAACATCTGTTTCCTCATCTCTTCCAATTACCTTTGCAGTAAATTCCCTGTCATCATTAAGAGTTACGGTAACTTTATCTGCTCCCTCAACAACATGGTTATTGGTTAAAATATAGCCATCTGAAGAAATAACAAATCCGCTGCCTCCGCTTTGTCTGAATGGCTGCTGTTCCTGTGGAAAATTGGGAGATGGACCAAAAAAGAATCTAAAGGGTCCAAAAAAGAACTCTTCCTCATTATCTTTCCTCATTTCTCCTTTTGAAGGTGTTGAAACTGCACTTACCGCAACAACGGCCGGGTAGGCTCTTTCAACTATGTCGGCAAAGGTAGGAAGCGTAGCAGAGGACGAGCCTCCAGTAACTGCAGAAGGCGCCGCCAGAGTTGTTTCCGCTTTAGCTTTAACGGGCTTAAGGTCTTTGAGCTGAGCAAGGCCAAAGCCTACCATTAAAAGAAGAACTGCAACCGACAAGAGCATAAGAAATTTTACAGTTTTCATTTTACTGACTCCTTTCGATAATATTATACTCATTTATTTTTCTATGCAAAGTCCTCAATCCAATTCCGAGAAGTTTTGCTGCTTGAGTTTTGTTTCCTCCTGTCTCATTGAGGGCTTTAATAATAGCCTCTTTTTCGAGAAGAAAAAGGTTTAAGAAAGGAAGAGATTTTTCTTCCTTCTTCGGCTCCTTTTCATTAAATGACACATCCTTCTGGATATCAGGAGGCAAATCGCTCAAAGAAAGTGTCTCTTGAGAAGAAAAAATAACCATTCTTTCAACCATGTTTTTTAGTTCCCTTACATTCCCCTGCCAATTATAATTTTCAAAGAAATCGAGAACCTCTTTCGAAACAGATGTGATTTTTTTGTTGTGCTCTTTACAAAATGCAGTAAGAAATCTATTAAATAAAAATGGTATATCAGATTTTCTCTCCCGTAATGGTGGAATCCTGAGATCAACCACTTTAAGTCTAAAATACAGGTCTTCTCTAAATTTTCCCTCCCTTACCCTTTCCTGAAGGTCTCTATGCGTTGCTGCAACAATTCTTACATCAATTGGTATTCCTTTTGTACCACCAACTCTGTAAACAACTTTCTCTTCAAGAACACGAAGAAGTTTTGCCTGAATCTCTATTGGAAGTTCTGCTATCTCATCAAGAAATAGAGTTCCGCCATCAGCCTGTTCAAATCTTCCCTGGTGAGTTTTTTCAGCACCAGTAAAGGCTCCTTTCTCATACCCAAAAAGTTCACTTTCTACAAGATTTGGCGGTATTGCAGCGCAGTTTATAGGAAGAAACAACTTTCCTTTTCTTTCCGAATTCTGATGAATAGCATTTGCAATAAGTTCTTTTCCCGTCCCGGACTCTCCAACAATTAAAACTGTTGCCCTTGTGTTAGCAACTATCTTCACTCTTTCAAGAAGTTCCTTCATAGCCACACTGTTTGCAACGATATTTTCAAAACCAAAGGTTTTATCAAGCCTTGATTTCAGTAAAGTAACCTCTTTTGAAAGTTTTCTCTTCTCAATAAAGGCTGATACCCTTTTTCTCAATTCGTATATATCAATTGGTTTGCCTATGAAGTCATCTGCGCCAAGCTTCATAGCCTCAACTGCATTTTCAACACTGCCATAGGCGGTTATTAAAATTACTCCTATCGATTGGTCTTTTTCCTTAACACTTTTCAGAATATCTATGCCCGTAATTCCTGGCATCTTCAAATCTGTAAGAACCAGGTCAATAGTGTCATTCGTCTGAATGAATTTCAGACCTTCATCGGGCTTGCCGAAGGCAATCACTTCAAAATTAACTTTTTCGAGCGCCCTCTTCATTGTTAGAAGGTTGGCGTTATCGTCGTCACAAATTACCACTCTTCCCAGTGCCATTTTGGCGCACTCCTTTCAGATTATACTATTATGCAACTTTTTTGCCAACCACATCTGCCCAAAATAAATTTTGACAGAACCATCTATGAAGTCAAGAGGAAAAATGTCAGGATTATTTAGAAATATTCCGTTGCGAGTGCTCCCCAAACCTGTCATTGCGAGCCCCTCTTCGTAGCCTTCTCAACCGAAGCAATCTTCCACTTTTAACTAACAACGCAGTCATTGCGAGCGCTCCTTCGAAGCCTCATCCCCCGAAGCAATCTTCCTCTTTTCAAAGAAAGGAAGAACACTTTGTCTGTGGACGCATCGCAGTAAATCCCAGAAGGACATTA
>DYJZ01000034.1 GCA_020722885.1 Thermoanaerobaculum aquaticum | reverse complement strand
TGGCAACACCTCCATCTTAATGGTATAGTGTTGCACTTGGAGTTTGAGCCTAAGTTGTAATTTAAAAGAGAATACTATTTCAACAACTTGTCAAAAACAAAATGGTTTAATGGCCCATACCCTTTGCCAAGATTTGGGGCTGTTGCTATTGCATTTTGTATATATTCTTTTGCTTTTCTTACTGCCTCAAGAGGTGTTGAATCAAGTGCCAAAAGAGAGGTAATTGCTGATGAGTATGTACATCCCGTTCCGTGTGTATTTTTAGTTTTTACTCTTTTTCCAAAGATTTCAAAGACTTCTTTTCCGTCAAAAAAATAGTCAGTAGCATCTTCTCCGTAGTGTCCTCCTTTAATAAGAACATTTTTTGGACCGAGTGAGTGAATATGACGAAGTGACTTATAGAGTTCTTTTTTGCTTTCTATTTTTAAATTGCAAATTGCCTCTGCCTCGCTTATATTTGGTGTTACGATCTGGCAAAGAGGGAAAAGATTCTGAATGATATCTTTTATTGCTTCCTTTTTTAAAAGTTCATCACCATTTTTTGCGTTCATTACAGGGTCAAGTACAATATTCGGAGGATTGAATCTTTTTAATTGCTTTACGACGGATTCAATTGTCTCTCTGTTCCAGAGCATTCCGATTTTAACTGCATCGGTTCCAATATCGGAAAGAACACTTTCTATCTGAAGGGAGACAAAATCCGCGGGAACAGGGAAAACCCCCTGAACACCAACCGTATTTTCAGCTACCACAGCTGTTATTACCGCAGTTCCAAAAACCCTGAAAGAACAGAATGTTTTTAAATCGGCTTCTATTCCTGCTCCGCCACTACAATCTGAACCTGCTATTGTCAAAACTCTCTTCATTTCTTCTCCAGGCAAAATTATACAGCATTTTCCAGGAGATTTTTTTTCTTCTGCGAGAAATTAAATGCTATCTGCCCGCAGTTTGATCCTATTTCTATCTCCTTTCTACTTCCAATTGAAATTATGACTTTAAATCCATAAGATTTAAGTAAATCTATTTCCCTCTTTAGTTTTGGTGGAATTGAACCGGTATAATCAAGAAGGGAGGTAAACCTTCTTTCTCTTAAACCTGGATTTAATGGGGTAATTTTTATGAGAAATTTTTCCTTAGAGAATTGTTTAATTATTTTGTTGCTATCGAATTCTGATTCATTACTTAAAGCGAAATTTAAAGTTATAAGTCTATCGTCTCTTTTAAACCAGAAGTCAGCAAAGGCAGAAATTTCACTGAAAGAAATTTTTTTAACCGGCATAAAGTGGTCTCTTTGACCTTCATTTGTTGTATTTAGTGAAAACTGGAGTTGAAATTTACCGTTAGAAAAATAATTATCTTTTATTTCTTTCAATCTTGAAAACCATTTTTCTCTTCCTATGGGCGCAATTGTTGCGATTGAAGGAACAAAATTTATGTCTTCTTTGAAATCTACTCCAACTTTTTCAAGAAAATCTAAAACAGCATTATTCAAAGAGGGCTCTCCCATTCTTGCAAGATGAAGTTTGATCTTTTTAGAACGAAGATAGCCATCGTTTTTATGTCCTTCAAGAATAAGATTTAACTCATCACATAATTCATCCACAGAAAGATTTCCTTTGAAATAGTAAGACGCATCGCAAAAAAGGCAGCCCACCTTGCAACCTTTCTGGCTCGAAAGAGTTATTACCCACTTTTCCTCAGGAGGTAAAGGAGGGTCAAGAGATTCCACGCATTCAATTAAAGCATTTTCATCTTTTTTTGATTTTAAAAGATAGACAAAGGCTACTTCTTTACATCCTTTTTTTTCAATTAGTTCAAAATGCTTCATTTTCCTTTTCCTTTCAAAAATAGATTTATGTTGAAAGCCGCTGCAATTCCGTCTCCTACGGCAATACCCACATTCCTGTTCCTGCCTCTTATCAAATCTCCGCCGCAGAATATCCCGATCTTGTTTAATTTCCTAATTGTCGATGTTGTAAATTCTTTGAAATTAAAAGGAAGGTTTATTTCTGGAAGAGAAGGTTTTTTCCCAACAGCAAAAACAACCTCATCACAAAGCAATTCAATTGATTTTTTCCTTTTTTTTAAAACTACTTTTTTCTTGTTACCTTTTTCCTGTATGTTTTGAACAAAAAAATTTTCCAGAATTTCAATTCCCTTTACTTCCGCCTCTTTTTGGAGTAAATCTTTTGCTTTTATTTTACTTCTACAGGCAACTGTTAAATAGCATTGCAAATCAGCAAGAGAAAGAGCAACATCAAAAGCAACATCCCCTCCACCATAAATCAAAATTTCTTTTGAATGTATTTTAGAATCAAGAATACACTTCGGAGTTTTTATCAGGTGAGCAAAAGATGAATATTCAGAAGGAATGAAATCTTCCTGACCTGTTGCAAGGTAAACAGATTTTGCCTCAACCTTTCTTCCATTTTGCAGCATAGCCAGAAATGTCTCGTTTTGAAAATTTATTTCAATAACTTCAATGGGAATATATTCAATATGTGATTCAGAAAAAAAGTCTGCAAATTTTTGTGAAAGTTCTTTCCCTGAAACGCCGGTAAAAGGGGGAAAATTTTCTATTTTTCGAGCGTATTTTATAGTTCCCCCAATGTTTTCTTTTTCTGCGAGGAGAACCGAAAACCCGAGGCGCTTTGCTTCGACTGCACAAGAAATTCCTGAAGGACCTCCACCTACAACAAAAAGGTCAACCATTTAAAATCTCCTTTATTGAGACTACTCTTCCGCAACTGCGCTCAATGATTTTGAATATTACAGAATTAAATTTTTTTTGCCTTCCATAGACACACTCCTTTACAACTACCACTTCAAAGCCCCTCTGGAAAGCGTCAAATGTGGATGCAAGAACACATTTTTCAAGAAGAAAACCTGCAAGGAAAACAGTTTTTATCCTCTTAGATTTCAATTCTTCAACAAAAAAATCATTAAAAAAAGGGGAATAAGTTGACTTTTCAATAATTTTTATTTGATTGTAATTTTTAAGCGGGTAAGATAGATTGAATAAGAAACTTCCCTTTTTTATCACCTTTCCGTAAAATCTAAAGAAGGGGTCAGAGGACTTTTCTATATTGAAATGTTTTGATGCGTAAATATCAACCCCTTTTTTAGAAAAAAAATCAATCAATTTAACTATGTTTTTTTTAATTTTTTCACTTCCTTCAACATAGCCTTTAGATTTCCTGCTCAGGAAAAGGTTTTGAAAATCAATTACTAAAAGGGAAGATTTAGATAATTCTTCAGGCATAAACCAGACTCCTTTAGGCCGGGATGGCATTATGCCTGACATAGCCTAAAATTATTTTATCAAAAACCACGACCACTTTTCAATTAAAATTTTTAAATAACATTACTGCTGTCGAGGATAATTTGAAAGCGGAAGGTTATCCTCAAAAATTGAAGGTTCTGGACGGGTTTTATGGAGGCTTGAAAACGAGGCTCACTGTTTTTATGCCTGTAAATGTTATTATGCTGTCCAACTACTCCTCAAAAAGGTTCGGCTGATAGGTTTCGGGTTTGATGGTTGGTGTTTGAAAAAAACCTGTCGAGCCATTCCCATAAGTTCCCTGTCAAAGCTATATGATAATTTCCTCTCTTAAACTAATTAGAAATGTTCTTTTAAATGGCAGTGGAAAAACCGCAAAAAGATTAAATAATTTTTGCAAACCCCTATTAAACACCCCTCTAAGGCTTTCCGTTTCAGCTTTGTGAGCAAGAGGGAGATTGCTTGATGGGAGAATGCCTTGAAGCAGAATTCGCAATGACTGCGTTTTTTGTTTAAAAGTGGAAGATTGCTTCGGGGGGCTTTCCCACGAAGGAGCACTCGCAATAACACGGTTAGTGAGCACTCACAACGGAGTATTTCTAAATAGTCTTGACATTTTTTTTCTTGACTTCTTAGATTCTTCTGTCAAAATTTATTTTGGACAGATGTGAAATAACATAAATCTTAATTAGAAATCTTTTTATGATATACTTAAAAGCTATGCTAAATGAAGCGCTTTTTTATGGACAAAATTTGCGGATAAGAAAGACATTTTTATTGTTTTTTCTTATTTTTTCCTTATTTTCTTTAACTTCTGCCAAGAAGGAGAGTGAAAACAGCCAGTATGTAAGGACAAAAGAGGGGAGAAGAGCGTGCATAGAGGGTTCAATCTTTTTGAGAGTTCCATACCCAAAAAAGGGAGGAATTGATTATATTGCCGAAAAATTTACCGGTGAAAAAAAGAACTCTTCAAAAATCCTGAAATTTAATCCAAAACCGAAAAGAGGAAAATATGTAGAAATTAGGATTCCACTGAATCTTCTTCTTCCTGCCTATAAAATAGAAACAATATCAGCCCTTTTTCCTGAAGACAGGAGGATTGAAGGTGGCTGGCTTCATAAATATAAAAGAGAAGGACTCTCAACTGTTGCAAAGTTGTTTTGCGGCTCCTCAAAAAAAACTGCAGAACTAAAAAAAGCACTGAAGGGTATTGAACCGAAAAAGGGAGAATTGATACTTATTCCAGAAAAAATTTTGAGTGAATCTTTTCTATCGATGCATTTAACTGTTAAAGAGACACTTGAAGAGACAAAGGTTGAGGAACAGCAAAAACAAATAAAAGTTGAACAAACTAAAAGTAATCAGGTAATTGAAGAACAGCAATGGGATGGAGCAAGAAAATATCTTTCCTATGGAAAAGATGAAAAGGGAGAGTATGCAATTTATCACCTTGCGCAGGGAGAGGCGTTGTATTCGGCAGTGGTTGTCAGGTTCACCGGAAGGCTTTTTGCGGCTGAAGTCAACGCTCTTGCTATGGAAATCGCTGAGAGATCAGGGATAACTGATGTGACATCTATTCCAGTAGGATACGAAGTAAAGATTCCTATAGAAATGTTGCTTCCTCAGTTTTACCCCGAAAATTCGCAGGTTTACAAAGAGTGGCTTTCTCATCAAAAGGAACTCTCTACAATAATAAATACTTACAAAAACTCTGCTCTTGAGGGGGTTGTTGTGATTCTTGACCCGGGGCATGGAGGGCTTGATAGAGGGGCTATTAAAAATAATGTCTGGGAAGATTCCTATGTTTACGACATTGCCTGCAGAATAAGGGAGGGGCTTGAGACCAAAACGAAGGCAAAAGTTTATATGACATTGATGGAGCCGACGAAAGGGTTTAAGCCGATTGATAAGCCATATCTTTCTCCGAACAAGAACAGCACAATTCTGACTCATCCAGCATTTAAGCCCGATTCTTCTGACGAGACCAAAGCTGCAGTTAATTTGAGATGGGTTTTTGCCAATTATCACTACGACAAACTAAAAAAAGAAGGGATTTCGCCCGAAAGAGTAATTTTTACAAGTATTCACGCAGATTCGCTTCACCCCTCAATTAGAGGAACTATGTTTTACATTCCAGGGAGCGACTACAGAAAGCAGAAGTGGAGTGCAAAAGGAAAATTTTTTTCCCAGTTTCAGGAATCTAAAAATTTAAATCAGTATTCACTTTCAAAGAAAGAACTTGAAAGAAGTGAAGGGCTTTCAATGCAATTTGCAAAAAATCTTGAAAAATCGTTCAAGAAAAACAACCTCAAACTTCATCCCTACCAACCGACCAGAGATCATGTGGTGAGAAATAAAAGAGCGTGGGTTCCGGCTGTTTTGAAATACAACTTGATTCCCTGTAACATTTTGATTGAAGTTTGCAATCTAAACAACAAGGATGACGCACAATTGATGAAAGACCCTGTTTTCAGGCAAAAAATTGCCAACGCATACATTGAAGCGCTTATTCTTTATTACTCTTAAAGGTACAGGATGAAAGGTTTTTCTTCGCTTTGCTACATTTTCAGGACATTTATGAGAAAACACATTCTGAAATTTTATGTGGCGGTGTTCTGTCTCGCTATAGGAGCACTGTTTTATGCTCTTGAAGTCTATATGATCAAATTTATCTTTGATGATCTTCTGACACCTGTTTATGCTGAAAGCGGTAAACCAGATTTTGGAAAAATTTTGCAGAACTATTTTGGAAATCTTTTTGATGAATTTGACAGAGAAAGTCTCTTCATCCTTATTCCTGTTGTTCTTGTTGTGATATTTTTTCTTAAAGGCATATTCAATTTTTTTGGAAAGTACTACCTTGACGCTGCCGGCCTTCTTGCAATTACCGATTTGAGAGATTCGCTCTATGAAAAACTTTTACATCAAGGGCAGGATTTCTTTTCCTTCTATCCAACCGGGACTTTAATATCAAGACTTCTTAACGATATTGAAAGAATGAAAACCGCTGTCAGCGAAAAACTGACTGAAATTTCGAAAGCACTTTTTCAATTGGTGGCTCTTTTGGTAAGCGCTTTTTCCCAGGATTACAAATTAACATTTATTTCTTTAATCACAATTCCACTTGTTGTCTATCCTGTTTCTCAGTTTTCCAAAAAATTAAGAAGAGTTTCCAGAAAAAGTCAGGAAGAAATGGCTATTCTTGCTGATCTGATGAAGGAAACCTTAAGCGGAATTTCTATTGTTCAGATGTTTAGAATGGAAGAAAAAGAAAGCGAAAGGTATAGGAATGCAAATAATAAATTGTTCAAAGTAAATATGAAGGCAACAAGAGTAATGGCTTTGACAACTCCTCTTATGGAATTTATCGGGGGGATAGCAATAGCGGGAATTCTTTTTTATGGACACTTTAAAATAGGGAGGGGTGAAATTACCCTCGGCACTTTTAGCGCTTTTCTTGCAACTCTTTATGCTATGTATGTTCCAATAAAGAAACTCTCTCAGGCAAACAATATTGTTCAACAGGCAGTGGCGGCGGCGGAGAGGTCTGTTGAACTTCTTGAATACAGAACTTCAGTAATCGAAAAAGAAAATGCTAAAGTTCTTCCTCCTTTTTCGGATAAGATTGTTTTTGAAAAGGCGTCATTTGCTTATTCGAGGGGTTCAAAAGTGCTTGATGGGATAGACCTTACTATTCCTAAAGGAACAAAGATTGCTCTTGTTGGTCCTTCAGGTGCGGGAAAGACAACTCTTGCAAGTTTAATACCAAGACTTTTTGATGTAACTGAAGGGTCTTTGAAAATTGACGGATTTGATGTGAGAGACATTACCTTAAAAAGTTTAAGAAGCCAGATTGGAGTGGTTACTCAAGATACGGTCCTTTTCAATCTCACGGTTAAAGAAAATATCTGCTACGGCAATGAAGATGTACCAATGGAAAAAGTTGTAGAGGCAGCAAAAAGGGCAATGGGCCACGATTTCATTATGGCGCTTCCTGAAGGATATCAAACCAATCTCGGAGAGGGTGGGTCAGCGCTCTCGGGAGGACAGCGACAGAGAATCGCAATTGCAAGAGCAATACTTAACAATCCCCCCATACTCATACTTGACGAAGCCACTTCCTCTCTTGATGCTGAGAGCGAATATGCTGTTTCTGAAGCATTAAAGGAATTGATGAAGGGAAGAACAACCATAGTAATAGCGCACCGCCTTGCAACTGTTGTCAATGCAGATTTAATTGTTGTAATTGATGAAGGAAAAATCGTTGAATCAGGGAAACACGATGAACTATTAAGGAAAAACGGTCTTTATGCCCAACTTTGCGAGAAAGAATTCAGACTTGCTCTAAATGGCTCCGTTTTAAAAAATGAAACATAGGGCTTGAAAAAGTTTGAAATTGAGAGATAATTTTAAGCGGAGGAGTTTGTGGAAGAAAAAGAAAAGATAATAACCGTTATTGACAAAAGACATTTTACAAAAGACGGAACAAGGAGAAACGAAGTCTGGAATCAGGATGAAAAAGGCGGGAAAGAAAATTCCCCACTTGAAGAAAAGGCAGGTAATCTTACTAAGGAGGAAATAAAATCAGATTCCTCTTTTGGGGAACTTGTTATGTTTATAGTTCATAATGCTCTTGCTGCTTTAGGAAGACTTCATGGAGTGCCATCGCCCGGAGAAGTTAATCTTGAGGCGGCAGGAACTATGATAGAATGGCTTGAAGCTGTTCAGAGAAAGTGTAAAGGTAACTTGTCTAAAGAGGAGGAGAAAATTTTAAGGAACTCTATTTACGAACTTAAAATGCTATTTATTGAAGCAAGGCAGGGGAAAAGATGAGAAAATTTCTTGTTTTTATTTTTCTCTTTTGTTTAAGTTTGTCTTTAAAAGGGCAGGAGGAAACTGGCTCGGACGTAATCACCTTAACTCCCAACGAGATCAGTAAGATAAAACCCATCACCAATGTCGAGATGAGCGGAGAAAATGTGGAAGCTATTATCAGAGGTTTCATTCTCAAAATTCAGGAGGCCAAAGATGCTTCAGAACAGCGCTCAGTTGTTCAAGATCTTTATGACGACTGCCTTTCTTTTGGGCTAAACCCTTCTCCTGACATTGCAGAAATTTTTCTTGCAATGGCTATGCAGGCAAAACAGAAGGGAGATTTTGATGGTTTTAGCAGATATCTTGATTTTGGGCTTATGTTTGACGATAAAAATCCGGCAATTCATAAGGTGATGGCAGAAGCAACTCTTGAAAACAAAGGCCTTCTACATTACGAATACTTTTTTCAATCCATTGCTGGATGGCTTTACTCTTTTAGAAATTTTGAAAGCAGATATGTTGCACTTGCCAATCTTGCTTTATGGGTAAGAACTTTAAGCTTCTTTCTTCTTGCAGTCATATCAATTATTTTATTTATCAGATACAACGGGCTGGTTCGCCACGATGTGGAAGAGAGATTACAGATTGATGATGAGAAGCTTAAAATAACAGCAGGCTACCTTTTGCTTTTCCTGCCCAGTCTGTTTTTGCTTTCGGGTTACTGGCTTGTCGTTTATTGGGCTGCAATTTTCTTAATATATGCCAGATGGCAGGAAAAAATTGTTACAATATTCTCTGTTTTGCTTTTGCTTGCTTCTGGGGTGCTTTCTTTAAATCTTCAGCATGAACTTTTCCTTTCAATGTATCCTCCCCATTTTTCAAATGTAAGATGTTATTCAAACAGGATTGCAATAGGTCCGGATATGATTTTAACTTCTCACACAGATCCATCCGATCCTTTATCGGATACCTACACCTTTGTACTTGCTAACAGATATCTTCTACACAGAAGCTATGTGCAGGCGGAAAAATTGTATGAGGGACTTCTTAAAAGAAAACCTGACGATCCATACATTTTAAATAACCTTGGTTGCCTCTATTTTTATCAGCAGAGGATTGCAGAGGCAATAAGTGCCTGGAGCAAGGCAATGGAAGCCAAGCCGGATTTAGCCGTTGCCTATCTCAACAGGTCCCTCGGCAAAAACAAACAATTTGATTTTGAAGGAGCAAAAGAAGACCAGGATAGATGCCGATCACTGAACCCGGTTTTATATCAACAATTTACAGAGACAAATGCCGACGAATTGATTCCTTTTCCATACTATCCATCTTTAGAATCTACTAAAACTATGGCAGTAGAACAGTTCAAGCATTTCAATAAGAGTCTTCAGGGCCCCTTAAAGCCGAGCCAATCAAAAATAGCTCTCTTGTTCAGACCTGCATTTTCACTCGGGACCATTCTGTTGTTTGGTGTGGCGTTATTTGTGGTTATAACGAAAAAGAGAGAGAAATTTGCAAGGGCGTGCTACAAGTGCGGAAGAGCATACTGCTCTTCCTGCAAAACATCTCTGGAGTTTGAATCATTCTGCGGGCAGTGCGTTCACCTATATATAAAGCAAGATGGAGTTTCACCTCAAGCAAGAATGCAGAAAAACTATGAAGTTGAAGTTTTTAACAAGAAAGGAAAAATTATTAGGGCGGTTCTTGCACTGTTCACGCCGGGAGCAGGACATATCTGGGAAGGACATATCTATTCGGGTTTTGTAATTTTGATTCTCTGGCTTGTCTTTTTATCGGGTTTTGTTTCGCGGATATTTGCCTATCCTATGCCTTATGCTGTTGTGGGAGTAACTTCTCAAAGCGCTTATAATTTTATTGCAATTTTCTTTATGATACTTTTATGGCTCTTTTTTGGACTTTCAAAAGCATTATCAAGACAAACTGCCAACATTAGTTTGTTAAGGAGGTAAAAATGGCTCTCACGGGAACCCTCGGAGATTTTCCTGTTCCGGATATTCTTCAATTAATTGCGCTACAGAAAAAAACGGGATATTTGACTCTAAAGGCAAGCGAAAATGAAGTTGTGACGATCACTTTTCTCGACGGAATGATTGTTGGTGCTGATTCTCTTAATAAAAGAATAGAAGAGAGACTTGGGCATGTTTTGACTAAAAGCGGTAAACTTACAAGGGAAGAATTGAGCAAGACGCTTGAAATCCAGAAAAAAACCTTGCAAAGGCTGGGATACATTCTTGTGACAGAAGGCTTTATTGAGAAGGAAACGCTTAAGCATGCTCTTGCGATCCAGATGCAACAAACTATTTATAGACTCTTCAGATGGAAAACAGGAGAATACAACTTCCAGCCACAGGAACATGTCGACTGGGACAAAGACAATGTTGAGCCGATGAGCACTGAAAGCATAATGATGGAGGGGGTAAGAATAGTTGACGAGTGGCCACTGATTGAGAAGAAAATTCCAAATTTTGAAGTCGTTTTTGAAAAGATTCCTCTTTCTCAGTTGCCTATAGTTGATGAAAGGGAAGAATCAACAGGGCTTGAAGAAGTGTGGGATGCGTTTGGTGATACAACAAGCTCGCACAAAAAGGAGACAAAAAAGTTTTCAGACGGGGTTGTGAGACTTTCTCAGGATGAGATGGCTGTTTATCAAAAGGTAAATGGCATATTGACAGTTCAGGAACTTATAGACCATTGTGGATTATCTGAATTTGATACTTGCAAGGCTCTTTTTGAGTTGCTCAACCGGCAGTTGATCAAGAAAGTTGAGGCGGCTCCTTCGCTTCAGGAAGAGGAAAAAGGAAAACAAAAAAGAATAGTTCAAGGATTGGGAATAGTGGCTCCTTACATCCTGATAATTTGGGTAGTTCTCTCTTTTCTTCTTATACCGTTTCATCCTTTAGACCATTTCCCTTCGAAAATGAGCCCTTATGTGAAAGACCATCATGTTGTTGCAACAAGATTGCTTATCCATAAAGCAGAGAAGGGAGTCTGGTTATATCAAATTTTTAATGGTGAACTTCCCCGATCTCTTGATAATCTGGCTGAGCAGTGGATACTTCAATCAAAAGACCTCCTTGATGCTTCGGGCAGGCCACTGATTTTTGAAACAACAGATGAGGGGTACACCCTTGCGGGAAAGAGCAGCGATGGAGAACTGATGGATGACCTTACTTTGTTTTCTGTAAAGTCCAGCGAATAATTATTATTGTCAAGACACTGCTGTTCAGAATAATTTGAAAGTAGAAACGGAATCCCGAAAAATTGAGGATTCTGGACGAGTTTTTTGGAGGCTTGAAAACGAAGCTCACTGTTTTTATGCCTGTAAATGTCATTATGCTGTCCAACTACTCCTCAAAAAGGTTCGGCTGATAGGTTTCGGGTTTGATGGTTGGTGTTTGAAAAAAAACCTGTCGAGCCATTCCCATAAGTCCCCTGTCAAAGCTATATGATAATTTCCTCTCTTAAACTAATTAGAAATGTTCTTTTAAATGGCAGTGGAAAAACCGCAAAAAGATTAAATAATTTTTACAAACCTCCATTGAACCAACCCTCTAAGGCTTTCCGTTTCAGCTTTGGGAGAGAGGAAGATTGCTTCGTCTGAGGAGGCTTCGAAGAAGTGCTCGCAATGACTGCTAAAAACTTAAAAATGAATTTGTCTTGCTGCTTTTTCTTCCCAAAAAGTCTCAAATGTTGTGGACTTCTACAATTATTTGACAAAACCGTAAATTTATGATACATTACAGTTGTTTCGTTAGTTTTTTGTAGCGTGTTGATTTTTTTAAGGAGTAGTAAATGGCAGAAGGAAAAGTTAAGTGGTTTGATGAAAAGAAGGGTTATGGATTCATTACTACGGATGGCGGCAAAGATGTGTTTGTTCATTACAGCGCCATTCAGGGGGATGGATTTAAAAAGTTGGTGGAGGGTGAAAGAGTCTCTTTTGAAGTGAAAGAGAGTCAAAAAGGACCTCAGGCTGAAAAAGTTATGCATATTCGTTAAACCATAAAAAAACCTTTTGAAAGGGGGACCAACGGTCCCCCTTTTTTTATTCTCAAAAAATCTTTGAACTTGAGATTTTTCTTGGATAGATTTATCATAAGTAACTTGAAGGGATTTATTGAATAGTATGGTTATTCTAATTTCACAAAGCAGCAAAAAGTCAGAGATTAAAGATATAGAAAAGATTTTAAAAAAATCAAACTTAAATTTTGTTTTTCAAAAAGCGGGTAAAAAAAGTGTTTTTATTGTTTCTCAAGATATTTGTAAATCTGATATAGAAAAAATTAGAAAAATGAATAAAGTCGAAAAAGTTGTTGAAAACGAAAAAAAGTTGTTTTTATCATCAAATCAGTTTGGAAAAAAGAGAGGTTATTTGCAAATAGGGGATTGGAAATGGCAGACAAATGATTTTCTTCTTATTGCAGGTCCCTGTGCTATAGAAGATGAAGAAAGTCTCGACAATATTACAAAAAATGTAAAGAAACTGGGTGTCAAAATTCTAAGAGGCGGTTCTTTTAAACCGAGGACAAGCCCCTACTCATTTCAAGGGCTTGGTGAAATCGGGTTGAAGATTCACAGAAAGGTGTGTGATAGATATGGGCTATTTATGATTAGCGAGGTGCTGGACAGAAGTGACCTTCCGCTTGTAAGCGAATATGCTGATATAATTCAGATCGGTAGCAGGAATATGCAGAATTTTCCATTGCTTAAGGCAGCTGGAAAGATAAACAAGCCCGTCCTTTTAAAAAGAAATTTTGGCTCAACAATAGAAGAATTTCTTCTTGCTTCAGAATACATACTTAGCGAAGGAAACGAAAAAGTTGTCCTCTGTGAGAGAGGAGTAAGAGGATTTGACCCTGCAGGCAAAAATGTTTTTGACCCTGCCTCTTTGCAGAAGCTAAAAGAAACAACATGGCTTCCCGTTATTGTTGACCCTTCTCATTCGGCGGGAGATTCGAGGTATGTGGGAACAATTGCAAAATCAGCACTCGTTTCAGGTGCGGACGGACTTATGATTGAAGTGCACCACGAACCCCGAAAGGCGCTTTCTGATGCCAATCAGGCGCTTAAAATCAAAGAATTTGAGAAGCTTGTTAAAGACTTGAACAAAATAGGTGAAGTGGTAGGAAAAAGGATTGGGTAATGTTTAAGATTTTTAACACCCTGAGTAGAAAAGTAGAAGATTTTCAACCAATTGCACCTCCAAAGGTAAGAATTTACTCCTGCGGACCAACAGTTTATGACTATGCCCATATTGGTAACTTCAGAACTTTTGTCACGGTGGATTTTTTGAGGAGATATTTGAAATGGCGAAAATATGAAGTTTTTAGTGTGATGAATATAACAGATATAGACGATAAGACAATAAAAAAATCAAAAGAAGAAAATGTTTCATTAAAAGAAGTAACATTAAAATATGAAAACGCTTTTTTTGAAGATTTGAAAACCCTTAACTGTCTTAAGGCAGATATTCATCCGAGAGCCACTGAACATATCAACGAAATGGTAGATCTTTGCAAAGAACTTGAGAAAAGAGGATTTACCTATCTCTCTCAGGGTTCTCTTTACTACAGAATTTCGAGTTTCGAGAAGTACGGCATTCTCAGTAAAATTGATAAAGAGGGAATTCTTGAGGGCGCAAGGGTCGATAGCGACGAGTATGAGAAAGAGTCGGCAAGAGATTTTGTCCTCTGGAAAGGGAAAAAAGAGGGAGAACCCTTCTGGGAAAGTCCGTGGGGAGAGGGAAGACCTGGCTGGCATCTTGAATGCTCAGCAATGAGCAGGAAATACCTCGGTGATAAATTTGACATTCACACTGGTGGAGTTGACCTTATATTTCCCCATCACGAAAATGAAATTGCCCAGAGTTGCGGAGCGACCGGTATTGAGCCTGTAAAATACTGGTTTCACATAGAACATCTTCTTGTTAACGGCGAGAAAATGTCAAAGTCAAAAGGAAACTTCTATACTCTCAGAGATTTACTTCAAAAAGGCTTTGAGCCGATGGCGATAAGATTCCTTCTTTTGAGTGTCCCATACAGAAAAAGGCTGAATTTCACTCTTGACGGGATTGAATCGGCTAAAAATTCAATCAAAAGAGTTGAAAGTTTCAAAATAAGAATTGAGGAAGAAAAAGAAAAGTACCAAAAAATTGAGAATGAAAAGGGAGAAACAGAGCTTCAAAACTTCAAAAAGAAATTTGAGCAGAGTCTTGATGAAGACTTCAACACGGCAGAGGCACTTGGAGGATTGTTTGAATTTATAAGAGAGGCAAATAGTTTGCTTGATAAAGGAGAGTTTTCCAGAAATAAACTTATATTGTCCAATCAAATTCTGTCGGATTTTGAGTATGTTTTTGGAATACCTCTAACAAAGAATGAAATTTTGGAGGAAGATATTGAAATAAAGATAAAAGAAAGAGAGGAAGCAAGGAAAAGAAAAGATTTTGCCCTTGCTGATGCTATAAGAATGGAACTCAAGGAAAAAGGTGTTATTCTTGAAGATACTCCGAAGGGTGTAAGATGGAGGAGAGAATGAAGCAAAAAGAGGTGAAGAGAAAAGAAATTCTTGACGAAGGCGGAATATCAAGGTCTTTATCGAGACTGGCACTTGAAATTTTCGAAAGGCAGCAAGGACAGAAGAATTTTGCTTTCATTGGAATTCAAAGAAGAGGTGTACCTCTTGCAAAAAGGATTGCAAAAAAACTTAAAGAGATGGAAAAACTTGAAATTAAAGTGGGTGCTCTCGACATAAACCTTTACAGGGACGATTTTTCTACAGTCGGAACAGCTCCAGTTTTAAGAGGAACTAATGTTCCCTTTACCGTCGAGGAAAAGACAATAATTCTTGTCGACGATGTCCTATTTACCGGAAGAACCATAAGGGCAGCGCTCGAGGCGATAGTTGACATAGGAAGGCCTAAGAAGGTTGAACTTGCGGTTTTTGTTGACAGAGGACACAGGGAACTGCCGATTCAGGCAGACTATGTTGGTCTTTCGCTGAATACAAGAAGGGAAGATTATGTCGAACTTTACCTCGTAGAAACTGACGGAAAAGATTCGCTTATACTTGAAAGTGGAAAATAGGAGAAAAAAATGAAATTGGGTAAACATCTTCTTGGAATTGAAGGATTGTCAAAAGAAGAAATAAATCTCATTCTTGACACTGCGGAAAAGATGAGAGAAGTTACCGAAAGGCCAATAAAGAAAGTCCCCGCTTTGAGGGGAAAACTTATAGTGAATCTCTTTTTTGAGCCTTCAACAAGAACGAGGTCATCTTTTGAAATAGCCGAAAAACGACTTTCTGCCGATACTCTCAATTTCTCAACTGGAACGAGTTCTGTATTGAAAGGTGAAACTCTGCTTGATACTGTACTAAATATTGAGAGAATGCAACCTGATGCTTATGTTATGCGACACTCTTCTCCAGGTTCCTGTAGTTTTATCACAAAATATGTAAAGGGCGCGGTTATAAATGCAGGAGATGGATCTCATGAACACCCCACTCAGGCTCTTCTTGATGCCCTTACAATAAGGCAAAAAAAGGGTAGCTTTGAAAAACTGAATGTTTTGATTTGCGGTGATATAACATATTCAAGGGTTGCAAGGTCTAACATTCATCTCCTTAAAACTATGGGGGCAAATGTTACCATTTCAGGTCCTGCGACAATGATGCCTCAAGGCATAGAGAAGATGGGAGTGAAAGTAGAGACCAACTTTGAAAAAGCACTCAGCGGGAAAGATGTTGTAATGATGTTAAGGTTACAACTTGAAAGACAGGAAAAGGCGTTATTCCCATCACTAAAAGAATATTATCTTACTTACGGGCTTACAGAGGAAAGGATAAGGCTTTGTGATTCGAGGTGTTTGGTGATGCACCCGGGACCTATAAATAGAGGAGTTGAAATATCCTCAGAAGTTGCTGATTCCCAGAGTTCTGTGATCCTTGACCAGGTCGAAAACGGTGTTGCAATAAGAATGGCAGTCTTATACCTGTTATTGGGTGGAGGCGAAAATGAAACTTCTAATTAAAAACGGAAGAGTTGTTGATCCACGAAACGGAATTGATGAAACACTCGACATATTGATATCAAATGGAAAAATCCTTTCTGTTGATAAGAAGATCTCTGTTTCAAAAGAGGTTGAAACTTTTGATGCAGGTGGTTTGATTGTTGCTCCTGGTTTTATAGACCTTCATTGTCATTTGCGAGAGCCAGGTTATGAAAGAAAGGAAACAATAGAAAGCGGGCTCAATGCTGCTCTCTATGGTGGGTTCACTGCGGTATGCTGTATGGCAAATACAAATCCAGTTAACGACAACGCAGGAATAACAAACTACATAATAGAAAAGGCAAAAAAAGTAAGCAAGGTGAAAGTATATCCTGTAGGCGCTTTGAGCAAAGGACAGAAGGGTGAAGAACTTGCAAATTACTTTGAAATGAAACAGGCTGGAGTATGGGCTGTTTCAGACGACGGCAATCCAGTTATGAATAGTGCTCTGATGAGGCATGCTCTCGAATACGCTGGCTCACTCGGGCTTCTTGTCGTTGATCACCCGGAAGACAAATATCTTTCTGAAGGCGGGGCTATGAATGAAGGAGAGGTCTCAACAAAACTTGGTCTGCGTGGAATACCTTCTGAAGCAGAATTGATACAGGTTAGAAGAGATACCGCCCTCGCGAGACTGACCAATCAGAGAATACACATTGCCCATATTTCCTCAAAATACTCAGTTGAATCAATAAGAGTGGCGAGAAAGAGAAAAATCGCTGTTACCGCTGATGTTACTCCACACCACTTTTCTCTTACCGAAGAAGAAGTTAAAACTTTTGACACAAACTACAAAATGAATCCTCCCTTGAGAACTGAAGACGATATTAAAGCGTTAATAGAAGGACTTAATGACGGGACGATAGATTGCATCGCAACAGACCACGCCCCGCATGCCTATGAAGAGAAGATGGTTGAATTTGATAAAGCCCCCAATGGAATAATAGGCTTCCAGACTGCAGTTCCTCTTGCCATAGAGAAGCTTGTTCTTAACGATAAAATATCTTTAAAGAGAATGGTTGATGCTTTCTCCTCCTCTCCCGCAAGGATAATAGGCCTTAAAAACAAAGGAAATCTCTCTATTGGAAGCGACGCAGATGTTACAATCTTTTCCTTGAAAAAAGAAACATTCCTCAGAAAAGAGGATATCAAGTCTCTGAGTAAAAATTCTCCTTTTATAGGAAAGAAAATAAAGGGAGCAGTGATGGCGGTTGTCATAGATGGCAATTTGTTTAAATTAAAGGAAAAGTAATTGTCAAAAAAAGAGATCTATTTTGAATGTGAAGCCTGTGGAGCAAAAAGCCCCAAGTGGTTAGGCAGATGTCCCTCCTGTAGTGCATGGAATTCTTTTGTTGAAGTAAAGGAGACGAAAGAACTGCAATTTGTTTCAAGACAGGAGAAGAGCATTCGCCTTTCTGAAGTAGAGGAGAAAAATTCCAGCAGAATTTCCACAGGTATCTCAGAGTTTGACAGAATTTTAGGGGGAGGAATTGTTGAAGGGTCGGCAATTCTTCTCGGTGGTGATCCTGGTGTGGGTAAATCAACTCTTCTTCTTCAGACTTTGGGAAACATAGGAAAATCTAGCATTGTTCTCTATTCCAGCGCAGAAGAGTCTTTGAGCCAGATTGCAGAAAGGGGAAGAAGAATATCCAGAGATTCAAAATATCTTGAAATACTCTCTTCAACTTCTCTTGAAAACATAATAGCAACAGCCAGGGAGGCAAAAGCCTCTGTACTGGTAGTTGATTCAATTCAAACCATTTTTTCAGAAGAAGTTCCAGCTTCCCCTGGAAGTCTTGCGCAAATAAGGGAATGTTCTTTTTCTTTGACCCAATTTGCAAAGACTGAAAACATTGCTGTTTTTATAATAGGTCATATTACGAAAGAGGGAATAATTGCAGGACCTAAGGCTCTCGAGCACATTGTCGATGTTGTCCTTTATCTTGAAGGAGATAATTACAAAAATCTTAAAGTTTTAAGAGCCCAGAAAAACCGTTTTGGGACCACGAACGAAATTGCTCTTTTTGATATGACGGAAGAGGGACTAAAAGAAGTTGTAAACCCATCTGAAGTTCTTTTAAAAGATAGAATGGTTGGTGAGGCAGGTTCATCAATTGGTATTTCTGTTGAGGGGACAAGGGCGATTCTTTTTGAGATACAATCTCTTTACTCCCCTTCTGCCTTCGGTCTTGCAAAAAGGATGAGCGTCGGCTTTGACAGGAACAGGATGCAGCTCCTCGCTGCGGTAATAGAAAGAGCCACAAGGATTATGATGGGAGACAAAGACCTTTTCTTAAACCTCGTTGGGGGGGTTGAAGTTGAGGACACAGGACTTGACCTTCCCGTTTGTCTCTCGATAATTTCTACTCTAAAAGGGAAGCCCCTTCCAGAAGATCTCACCTCATTTGGTGAAATTGGTCTTCTCGGAGAGGTTCGCTCTGCTTCGATGCCCTTAAAAAGAATAAAAGAGGCACAGGCACTTGGTTTTAAACGGGTTCTTCTTCCTAAATCAAATTATCAGAGAAATGAATTTAAAGAAAAAATTCCCGAACTAATTCCCGTTTCTTCACTCAAAGAAGCAATTGAAATACTCAACAAAAGTTGAGTTGGTTTGCGAAGGATTCAGGTTATAAAATAACCTGGCAATGGCTAATTTATGTTTTCTTTGCAGGCTGAACCATTGAAGTAGCACTCGTAATGACAGGTTACGTCTGCTCGCAGTGACTGCGTTGCTTATTAACTGTCATCACGAGTGTGGCTTCGAGGTATTTACAAACGAAGTGTTCTCCCTTTGTTTGAAAAGAGTAAGATTGTTTCACGGGAAAATGCCTCGAAGTAGTATTCGCAATAACTGCGTTGGGTTGGAATAAGGAAGATTGCTTCGGGGGGTTTTTGCCACGAAGGAGCGCTCGCAATGACAGCATTAAATTGCAAAGAGGGAGATTGCTTCGCTTTTTCTTCTCCGCTTGACCTCTTTGATGTTTGTATCAGATTTTAGTTTTGATGGATGTGAAGTGTACCAATTTATCTTTTCGGCTTATGTCCGCCATCCTGTCTTCTTTGGGAACCCTGTTGTTTTTCTCTTTTTTCAAACTTTCTCGGAGGTTTTTCTATATAACCCTCAGGTTTAGGAAGGAGAGTTTTTCTTGAGAGTCTCACCTTTCCATTTTTTTCAAAATCAAGGACCTGAACATCAACCCTGTCTCCGATTTTGAGATACTCTTCCACTTTTTCAACTCTCTTCCAGTCGATTTCTGAAACATGGAGAAGTCCGTCTGTTCCAGGAAGAATCTCAATGAATGCCCCGTATGGTTCAATTCTTCTTACAATTCCGCTGTATGTTTTCCCTACTTCGGGCACTTCCATCTGAGAGCGGATTATCTCAAGCGCTTTTTCAGCTGCGGCTGCATCTGAACTTGCCACCATTACAGTTCCATCGTCTTCTATCTGGATTTCTACTCCTGTCTCCTCCTGAATTCCCCTGACATTTTTACCTCCGGGTCCTATGAGTTCCCCGATTTTGTCTTTTGGAATTACAACAGTGTAGATTCTTGGAGCAAGTGGACTTAAACTTTCTCTTGGCTTGTCGAGAACTTTTGCCATTTCTCCAAGAATGAAAAGTCGCGCTTTTCTTGCATGTTCAAGTGCTTCTTTCATTATTTCAAATGATACTCCTGAAATTTTTATGTCCATCTGAAGCGCGGTTATCCCATCGTTTGTTCCTGCAACTTTGAAATCCATATCACCAAAATGGTCTTCAAGCCCTGCAATGTCTGTCAGAATCGCATATTTATCACCTTCCATTATGAGTCCCATGGCAATTCCAGCAACCGGTGCTTTTATAGGGACTCCAGCGTCCATAAGGGCGAGCGTCCCTCCACATATTGTTGCCTGGGAGGATGAACCGTTGGATTCAAGAATATCGGAAACGACTCTTATGGTGTATGGAAAGCTTTTTTCATCCGGAACTACAGGAGAAAGTGCTCTTTCTGCAAGGGCGCCGTGTCCAACTTCCCTTCTTCCAGGGCCTCTTAAAGGTTTGACTTCTCCAACGCTGAAAGGAGGAAAATTGTAATGGAGAATGAAGTGCTTCTCCTGACCTTCCATCAATCCGGAAAGACGCTGTGCATCCTGTGTTGTACCAAGTGTGCAGTTTGCAAGAGCCATCGTCTCGCCTCTACTAAAAATTGCAGAACCGTGTGTTCTTGGAAGAATGCCAACCTCGCACCAGATGGGTCTGATTTCGTCAAAGAGCCTTCCATCAGCCCTTCTGCCCTCTTCAATAACCATTTTTCTAAATACTTTAATTAAAATGTCTTCGCATACAGCCCTGACTTCTTTTCTTTTTTCTTTCTCTTCTTCGGGAAACAAGGCAACTGCTTCTTCAATAATTTTGTCTATGGCACCATACATAGCCTTTTTCCCCTTTACTTCCATAGCCTCCCTGAACTTTGTGGAAAATTTTTGATCAATTTCTTTGTAAAGGGTTTCGTCAAAGACTTTTCCTTTAAACTCCTCTTTTTCTATACCCATTTCCTTGAAAAGAGACTCCTGCGCTTCAACAATTTTTTTGATATTTTCGTGAGCAATTTCAAGAGCGCCGATTATTACTGACTCCATAACTTCTTTTGAACCAGATTCAACCATGCATATTGCATCTTTTGTGCCTGCAACGACTATGTTTAAATCGAGTTCGTCAAAAAGTTTCTGCGACGGATTTATAAGATATTCTCCCTCCTTATAACCGATTCTAACCGCTCCAACCGGTCTTGGAAAAGGTATTGATGAACAATAAAGGGCAAAAGAAGCGCCGTTTATAGCCATTATGTCAGGAGAATTTTCGTAATCTGTTGAAAAAACCATTGCTATCACTTGAGTTTCTTTTGTCCATCCTTCCGGAAAGATTGGTCTTAAGGGGCGGTCTATCAGCCTTGCAACAAGAACTTCACTGTCAGTGGGCTTTCCTTCTCTCTTGAAAAAGCCACCTGGAATTTTGCCTCCCGCAAAAGTGTATTCTCTGTAATCAACTGTAAATGGAAGGAAATCCACATCTTCCTTTTCTTTTTTGTCAGCGCAAGCCGTTACCAGAACCACTGAATCTCCATATCTAACCCAGAACGCTCCATCAGCCTGTTTTGCAACTTTTTGAGTGGAAAAGGTAATGTCCCTTCCCCCTAAATTTATAGTTACACTTTTCTCATTGATCATATTAACCTCAAATCTTTAATTTCATAATTGTTGACACTACGAACTATTTTCTTAAACCAAGCTTATCAATAAGTTCGCGGTAACGGTTGATATCCCTATCCTTAAGATAGTTCAAAAGTCTTCTTCTCTGTCCAACGAGCATTAAAAGCCCTCTTCTTGTGTGAAAATCTTTCTTGTGAACTTTTAGGTGTTCAGTTAAGTTGCTGATTCTTTGGGACAAGAGGGCAACCTGAACTTCTGGAGAACCGCAATCCTTTTCGTGTCTTTGATACTGTTTGATAAATTCCTGTTTTCCTGCTACAACCATTTACATAAAACTCCTATCCTTTATTCAAAATACAGGATAGCACATTTTTTTAATGTTGTAAAGAATGTGTAGAAGTCCACAACATTTGAGACTTTTGGGGAAGGAAAGGCAGCAAGCCAAAATCATTTTTAAGTTTTTAGCAGCCATTGCGAGTGCTTCTTCACAGCTTTGTCGCGAAGCAATCTTCCTCTTTTTAAACAAAGGAAGATCACTTCGTTTGCAAATGCCTCGAAGTGACCCTCGTGATGACAGTCAATTGCTATTAACGCAGTCATTGCGAGCCCCTCTTCGAAGCCTTATCTTGCGAAGCAATCTTCCTCTTGCTCACAAAGCTGAAACGGAAAGCCTTAGAAGGGTGGTTCAATGGAGGTTTGGAAAAATTATTTAATCTTTTTGCGGTTTTTCCCCTGCCATTTTAGAGAACGTTTCTAATTAGTTTAAGAGAGGAAATTATCATATAGTTTTGACAAAGGACTTATGGAAATCGCTCGACAGGTTTTTTTCAAACATTAACCATCAAACCCGAAACCTATCAGCCGAGCCTTTTTGAGAAGTAGTTGGACAGCATAATGAGATATACTGGACTAAAGACAGTGAACCTCATTTTCAAGCCCCCTTAATACCCGTCCAGAATCCTCAATTTTTCGGGATTCCGTTTCCGCTTTCAAATTATCCTGGACAGCAGTGAGGCAGAGAGAAAATTTTAAACTTTATGAAAGAATTGATGACAAAACCGCCTACT
>DYJZ01000105.1 GCA_020722885.1 Thermoanaerobaculum aquaticum | reverse complement strand
GGAAAAACCGCAAAAAGATTAAATAATTTTTGCAAACCTCCATTGAACCACCCCTTAATATCTTTCCGTTTGGCTCCGGGAACAAAAGGTTAAGGAGTGGAAAATAAAGAAACAGGGTTGTGGAAGCAATTCACACAGCCTCTAATAAGTTTTTTTGCTCCTTTTTCACCTTCAGAAAAGTCTTATGTGTTTCTGAACTTTTTCATTTTTTGCTGAAAACAGATTGTCTTTAAATCAACTTTTTCCCAAACTTAAGATTATTCTTAAGTATCACTTTTTTTCTTATATATTTTACAAAAATTATTTTCAAAGATTTTTTCATAACCTTCTTTTACAAAATTTTCAATTTTCAAATTGCTCTCTTTTTTGTCGGATGGAATTAAAATCCAGTCCACTTCTTTTTCAGCGATCGATTTTTTCAACTGCTCCAGCTGCTCTTTAGTATTGTAATCAACAAATTCATTAAATGGGGTGGGATTTTTCATCTGCGTAAGAAAATTTATAAATCCATTAAAACCTGAACAGAAAAGTGTCTCTCCATCTTTTGAGTTTGTTTCAAGAAAAGAAACAGCCCTGTCAACTCCTATGGAATATTCAGAAGGGAAAGTTCTCACACACCCTGCCTTTCCGCAAATAGAAACCAATCTTTCAGGGCTGGAAAGTGTGTAGAACGATATAGAAAAAACAATCGCAGAAAGGGTAATAAATAGGGATACAACTTTTGATGCCTTTTTCAATTCACCCTCAAAAAGATATTTTAGCGAGGGCAAAAGAAGTGGAAGAGCCCAGACAATGTTTGTAAAAGACCACCTGTGAAGAGCAGTTAAAAATCCAGCAGTAAAAAGAATGGCTATTCCGTAGATTGTTCCATCGTATTTTTCAATTTTTTTACCTATTCCATAAAGTATGCTAAAAATTGAAAGAAGCGGCAGAACAATAAAAAATAGTGCTATAACACTCAAGGTAAACGAATATAAAGGTGCATTAAAAAAGCCTCTCTGTGTAAAGAAGGAAAAGAGCATATTCCATCCAGAAATTAGATTAAATTTATGAAGGTCCAAAGTGTGGTAGTGAAAAAGGGGAAAAGATACTAAATCTTGAAAAAGTCTATTTAACCCCGCTGCTGGAATAAGCCAGATCAAAAATAATATCGTTACGACAGAGAAACCGCTAAAGAAAAAAAACTAATTTAACTGGCTTTTTCCCTGAAGCACCTTCTTTTTTAATAAACCTCAACAAAATAAAAGAGATAAGCAGAATTAAGAGGTAACCCCCCTGATCCTGAAGCGTGAAGAAAGCAAGAGCACAAAAAATGCCTGACAGAAATAAATTTCTTCCGTTCTCTGAAGATTCTTTTACTCCTTCCTCTGAAAATGGAGAAAGAAAGAAATAGAGGCATAAAAGACAAAAAAGGTCACACCACCAGTGGTGAGAAGGAATGGGCCAGTAAGAAACTCCAAAGGGAATTAAAAGCGAAATTGAAAGAATTCTCAAATAGTCGTCAACTGCTGTTTTTTTCAATACAAGATTTAGAATAAAAATGAGTCCGAACGCCAGAATAATGGAGATAAGGCGTCCAACCAGAACAGATGGGCCAAAAAACTTAAACAAAAGTGCAGTCGGAACAAACGAGAAAGGAGGTATAATTACAAAAAAATCTCTATCTGGAATTTCACCATAAGAAATTCTCCACGCTGAAGTTAAGGCAACCCCCTCGTCCCCCAAAAGAAACTTCTGGTCAAAAAGCCTCACATAGTAGTTAATTCCCCAAAATATGAGGAAAAAAACAGGAGAGTTTTCGTTCTTGGAAGGTCTCTGTAAAGATAGGAGAAAATCAATTTATTTCTCAGCATGTTTCCTTCGCCACAGAATATATCTGTCGTTGGCAAAAACAGCTTCATATTTGGGCATAAGCCTGGTTCCTGTGGATTCATCCATAACTGTTCGTTCGCTGATTCCCCAAATAATTTTATTTTTTTCTATGGTTTCGATCCATAAAAAAAGCTGGTCCTTCGAATAGTATTTTCCCGGAAAAACGAAATTTAGCGCAGTTGGGTTGGGGTGCTTTGTCATAAAATTTACAAGGGGGATATAGCCAACGCAATACATCGGTTCGCCTCGAGGGACATTTTTTTCTATTTCGCTGATAAAATCCTGAAGGCTTTTTGCTTCTTTCGGATTAAAAAACTTATACTTCCCCGCCATAGATTCCACAGTGTAAATTTTTTCTTTTTGCAAACAAAGATGAAGTCTGGAGATTGAGAAACTTAAAGAAGCAAGAATAAGTGCTATACCCACGATGAAAGATGCTCCTCTAAAATATTTATTCCGCCTATTAAGCAAATCGTCGAGGGAAATATAAAATGGAAAAAGCGCCACAAATGCCCAAGAGAGGTTTGTCAAGGCAAGTCTATGGAAAGCACCTAATAAAAAAGCAAGGCTGAAAACCGTCAAAATGAGTAATTTTTGCAGGGGTAATTCACGAATTTCTCGAATCTGAACGGGCTGGTTCAAGTCGCCTTCGTTTTGTAGGGGAGGATGGTTGTTCGCCTGGACCTCTTCGCAATATATATCATTGCCCACCATACATCGGCTTCTTATCCATAGATAAATAAGCGAAAAAACGGAAAGAATTGGAGTCAAAAATAAAAAACTTGATGAAATGGAAGAACCAATACCGTAAAAAGGGGCTCTTTTTATTACCTCGAAATTCCATTCAGCAGCGAATTTTTGGGCTATCTTCAAAAGGCTGAATTGATTGCCACTGACTTCTTTGTAGTTAAAAAGAGGAAAATAGATCCAATCCCTGTAAAGCTGATAGGGAGAGGAAGCAAGGGCAATGGGCAGGGAAAGCAGAACAAAAGAGATTGTTGCACTAAAAGCGGAAATCAGGAAAAGCTTTCTGCTGTCACCCGACACGAAGATTGAGGCGGCAAACAGCCCCATCACGGCGTAAGCTCCCTGATCCTGAAGCGAGAAGACTGCAAGCCCCAGAAGAACTCCGGAGAAAGCCGACAAGATGGGCAATCGGCGTTTGAATGCCGATAAAAGAACCAGGGCACCCGCCAGCTGAAAAATAGCGCAAAGCCAGTGGTGCGATCCGAAAAGCCACCCGCCGACTCCGAAAGGAACGATCTGCGAAAGAGAAAGGGCAAGCATCAGCTCGTTTCTTATAAATTTCTGGTTAAACAGGAATGCAAGAACTAAAATAACAAACCCATACAAGAGCCCGAGGAATCTGATCGAAAAAATTGACGGCGAAAAGATCATAAAAAACAATGCCTGAATATACGCGGCAAGCGGCGGAATGAATTGGAAAAAATCTCTTTGAGGCACTTCTCCCTTTGAGATTCTCCATCCGTCCATTGCCAGGATGCCTTCGTCGCCAAGAACCGGTTTTAAATAAAAACTCAAAAAAAGAAGCGCAACGCTTACCAGGATAACCGCTATAATTGCTGTCCTGCCAAAAAACCGCATGTTTGAATGTTAACATCAGCAAGGTATTCAAGTCAAAT
>DYJZ01000033.1 GCA_020722885.1 Thermoanaerobaculum aquaticum | reverse complement strand
GAGAGTGTCGGTAAGTGAACGATCGCGTGTGTCGTACCAGTAGCTTGTTGTATTTCCCAATACAGGATCATCGCAGGCCTTGAGAGCGGAAGGTCCGAAGATGTTGCTGTAAGCACTGAAATTGCAAATTATCCCCCTTCTCATTACAAAATTACCACCCCCACTAAACAAACTCCAATCCAAATGAACATTCGGCGAAGATTTTGAGCAGCGCAAAACATCACCCGTATCAGCATCAGTCATCGAAAAATCTACCTTTGCTACAGGCTCGTAACTTTTTGGCATCCACAAATAATCTTTCCCCGCCGCGGTTGCTGGAATATATTCCTCAATGAGTTTCCCCTCTTTATCGTAGAAGTAAAGAGTCGTCGTGCCTCCTGAAACCTTCTTCACCCTTCTTCCGTCTTCATCATACTTTCCTATCCATCAGTTTCTCATCTCCCGATTAAAAGTTACTCCCTGCAAAACAAGTTGTCAAGAGGGTATGCTTTTTATGTCATAACTATACGATAATGTCCTCTCTTAAACTAATTAGAAATGTTCTCTAAAATGGCAGTGGAAAAACCGCAAAAAGATTAAATAATTTTTGCAAACCCCTATTGAACCACCCCTCTAAGGCTTTCCGTTTCGGCTTTGTGAGCAAGAGGAAGATTGCTTCGCTGGAGGAAGCTACGAAGGAGCGCTCGCAATGACAGGTTACAGCTGCTCAAAATGACTGCGTTATACCAATTTGACATCCGTCGTTTATGAATTTGTAGGTGAGGATACCTATCCTCACTCAAGCTGGGATATGTATTACAGCCTACGGGCAGAGTTGATTTGCCTACTGTTGATGTCAAAATGGAAAGATTGTTTGCTCTTAACTGCCCGTAAAATTGCATATTAAGAGAGATTTTTCTTCTTTTACTTTCTGTTTAGAAGAAGCATTGCATCACCGTAAGAATAAAAGCGATATTTTTCTTTAATCGCTTCACTGTAGGCTTTTAAAATCACTTCCCTTGTCTTGAATGCCGAAACAAGCATCAACAGGGTTGTTTCTGGAAGATGGAAGTTGGTTACCATAGCATCAACTGCTCTGAATTTAAATCCAGGTTTAATAAAAAGGTCTGTATCGAATCCCCCCTCAGTGATTTTGCCAAATCTTTCCATCTGGTCTTCAAGAGTTCTTACAACGGTGGTTCCTACCGCAAAAATTCTTCTTTTTTCTTTTAACCCCACATTTATTTTATTTGCAGCCTCTCTTGGTATAAAGTAGTATTCTTTATGCATTTTGTGGTCATTTATGTTTTCGCTCAAAACTGGCTTAAATGTTCCCAAACCCACATCAAGCCTTATTCTTACAATCTCAACTCCCTTTCTTATAAGCGATGCAATGACTCTGTCAGTAAAATGGAGTCCTGCAGTAGGCGCCGCAACAGAGTTTCCCTCTTTAGCGTAAACAGTCTGGTAACTTTTTCTGTCTTCCTTCAGGTCTTCCCTTTTGATATAGGGAGGAAGAGGAACCCTGCCATATTTTTTAATTACCTCTTCCGAACCACAGTTTATAAATTCAACTTCTCTCAAACCTTCCTCAAATTCTTTAACAATAAGTAGAACATATTTCCCTACAAAAACCTCTTCTCCAGCCTTAAGTTTTCTGGCTGGCTTGCACAAAACTTCCCACCTCTCGTTATTTTCTGAGGTAACCTTTCTAAGGAGAAGAATTTCACAATTTCCTCCACTTCTCCTTTTACCATAAATTCTTGCTCTTATAGTCTTTGTATCATTTATTACAAGAAGGTCTCCTTTACAAAGATAATTTTTAAGTTTTATAAATTTTGAGTGTTCTATTCTATTTGTTTCATCAATAACAAGAAGTCTTGAAGAATCCCTCGGTACTCTCGGCTTTTGTGCAATCAATTCTTCTTTAAGACAATACCAGAAATCCTTTGTTTTCATTTTTTGTCGAGAATGTTTTTCCTGTATTTTTTTAAAAAAGCTACCGCTTCCTCTTTATTTTTAATATTTCCATCAATCTGCTGCTCTCTTAACAATTTCAATGCATTTCCAAGCTCCGGTCCCTTTTCTTTCAATTGAAGAATTTCCATCGCTTCCAATCCATCGACAAGTTTTGGAGGGGCTTTAATTTCTTTTGCCACCTCTTGATAGAGAGAAAACATTTCTTCACAAAAAGAATGGTACTCCACTATTTCCTTTTCATCTCTTTTCATAGTCGAAAAATCTATAAAACTTAAAAGTATCAGAAGGGGAAAGTTGTCTCCTGATTCTTTTATAAGTCTCCTTTTGGCTGTAATCGAGCATTTTTTTTCTTTAAATAGAAGCAACGGCCTCATATGAAGTTCACACAGAGAGACAACATCTTTGATAATTTTATTTGAATATCTCAACTTTGAGAGACTTTTTTGAGCTATTCGGGCTGAAATTTTTTCGTGTTTGTGAAAATGTATTCCACTTCTGTCTTCAGAAAAGGTATCCTTCTTGCCTGCATCATGAAAAACTATTGCAAATCTCATTTTCATTATGTTCTCTGAAGAATTGCTCCATAGACTCAAAATATGAGTAAGGTCTATGTTTTCATCAAGAAACTTAAGCATATCAAAGGTGTGGCTTAAAACATCACTTTTATGGGGAAAAGATTGTGGTACATCTTTAAGTTTTATAAGCAGTGGAAACACAGTAAAAAGGACATCGTTTGAAGACATTTCTGCTATTACATCGAGGCACTTTTTTGATGAGAGTATTTTAGATATTTCCATTTTAATTCTTTCGGGAGCCACATTTTCAAGCAAATGTGCATTTTCTCTAATTTTCTTTTCTGTAAGTCTGTCAAAATAAAGTTCTGAAAAAGCACATTTTAGCCTGTATCCTTTCAAAATTCTCAGCGGGTCATTTTTAAAGGCTTCCTCACCTGTAATTCTGATTATTCTTCCTTTAATGTCTTTAAAACCCCCAAAAGGGTCATAAACTTTATGTGAGGCTAAATCGATTGCAATAGAATCTATTGTGAAATCTCTTTTCCCAAGATTTTCCTCTATTGTTTGGTTTCCTAAGGCACCAAAATCGATGCCACCTTCTCCGATTGGAATTCTATAAACATTATCGAGATTCTTACCAAGTTTGAAGTAGTTCATTTCAAATTTTTGCGAAACAAAGGCAGCAATTTTTCTTGGCTCTTTTACCGCAAAGTCATATTCCTTTGGCTCAAATCCCAGACCGTAGTCTCTAATCGCCCCCCCTACAAGATAGACATCTTCAAAATCCTTTAGTAACTTGCGTAAAAGAATTAAAATTTTGTCCTGCCTTATTTTACTTAAAATAGTTCTCTTCATTTCTCAAAATCCATAATGTATTTTGCCTTAACCTTAAGTCAAAAAGCAAATTTCAATTTTTATAAGGTTTTTATTTTTCGAGGGATAATACAGTGCTAAAAACACCGTCCACCACTCCTGCCATTTTTTGATAGTTGAGGGTTTCAGGAAGGTCTTTTTCGGAATGGTAGTAGGGGTTTCTTAAGAAGGCTGTGTCCGTTATCATCACTGCGTTATACCCTTCGTTCCAGTAGTTTCTCTGGTCCGAGAGGTCAACCCCTATTATCTTAGGTCCATTGTAGCTCAACGCTTTGACACCAAGAGCTCCGTTTATTCCCTGTTTAAATTTTCTTGCCATTTTTCTGTCCCTGTACCTTCCAACGACAGCAATGAAATCTCCTTTCCTCGGATAAAGAATGGTCATAAAAGTGTAAAGCATCGGCTGGGACTCCGAGTAGTAGCCTATCATTTCAAGGCAAACCATTCCAGCCACTTCTTTTTTTGATTCTTTCAACTTCTTTGCATGAACGAAGCTTCCCATCAAATCGCTTCCCATAAAAGGGGGTTCTTCCGAGTCGTAGGCAACAAGTTCTACCGAAATTGGGGGCTTCTGGACAGAAAAAAGCCTCGCAAGTTCGAGAAGCCCAGCAACTCCGCTTGCGTTGTCATCTGCACCTGGAAAATCTCCCCACACATCGTAATGGGCTCCTATTACAATAAGCTTTTCATTTGAACCTTTAATTTTAAGTGAAATGTTCTTAAAAACAATTTCCTCTTTTGACCATTCATCGATCTTAATGTCATCTCCATATCTTGCAAAAACATTTTTTATATAATTTCTTGTCTCTTCAAGCCCTTTTTCAAATCGGTGGTTTCTTGGTGGAACAAGTAGTGATAAATATTCTACATATTCTTTAAGTTTTTGTGGGTCACATTTGACCGAATAGTTATAAGGAATTTTTTTAAAGGTTGGCTGCCTGATTATTAAACCTAAAATTATACTCAGGACTATAAAAAAGGTGGTAAATAGCAAAAAGAACTTCACACTCTTTGAAATTACCATTTTTTTATTGACACCTCCTCTCTCAATTTTATTACCCCTTTTTTTATTTTAACAGATTTTTTATAAAAATAAAATTTGGCTCACTGCTGTTTAGGATAATTTGAAAGCGGAAATGGAATCCTGAAAAATTGAGGGTTATGGACGGGTTTTAGGGAGGCTTGAAAAGGATGCTCACTGTGTTTTTATGCCTGTATATGTCATTATGTTATCCAATTAGTTCTCAAAAAGGCCAGGCTGATATGTTTCTGGTTTGATGGTTAGTGTTTGAAAAAACCTGTCGAGCGATTTCCATAAGTTCTTTGTCAAAGATATATGATAATTTCCTCACGAAATTTACTTCGATGCAGTTGCAAACGAAGTGATCTTCCTTTGTGAAAAGTTAAAGATTGCTTCGCAAGCAGAGGCTTCGAAGTAGCGCTCGCAATGACAGGTTACTGCTGCTCGCAATGACTGCTTTAGAGAGGGCTCGTAATGACACGGTTAGTGAGCACTCGCAACGGAGTATTTCTCAATAGTCTTGACATTTTTCTTCTTGACTTCTTAGATGCTTCTGTCAAAATTTATTTTGGGCAGATGTGAATTTGGCTACTTTTTTAGAATTACTTGAAGATAATTTTCAATCTTTGGAAATACAAAAGAATATCCATTATCAATTAATTTTTGTGGAAAAACATTTAATCCACTTAAAACCATTTCACGAGCCATTTCTCCTCCAAAAAGTTTGACTGGAAGATACGGCAGGGAGAAGAATTCCTTCTTCCCCATGATTGTCGAAAGAGCTCGGCTGAACTCTTTATTTGTAGTTTCTAAAGGAGAAGTAAAATTGATAGGTCCTCTAATCTCCTTCTTTCTGATTATGAAATCAAATATTAATGGTATTTCTTTCAGAGCAATCCAGGAAAAATGGGTTTCTCCTTTTCCTATTCTTCCAAAAAAACCTAATTTGGTCAAAGGAAGAATTTTTTTTAGAAAGCCTCCATTTTTACCAAGAACAACACCAAACCTTGCTGTTACCACCCTGTTTTTCTTTTCTGCCCTGTATGCTTCCTCTTCCCACATTTTACAAGCTTCAGCAAGGAACCCTCTTCCATTGGATTCATTTTCATTAATCTTCGATTTTACCTCATACCCATAGAATCCCACTGCAGAAGCAGAAATGAAAACAACCTCATTTTTAGAATTGATTATTTTTTCAGAAATAAATCTTGTTGTTTCTATTCTTGAGGAAAGAATTCTCTCTTTTTTATTTTTTGTCCATAAACCAAAAATGGATTCTCCAGAAAGATTTATTACCGCCGAAACATTTTTAAATGCCTCATCATCAATTTCTTTTTTGCCTGGGTCAAAGTAGTATTCGTTTTGGTTTTGAGGCTCTCTTCTTACAAGCGAAAAAACATTATAGCCAATTTCAGAAAGGACCTTTACGGTTTCGATTCCAACAAAACCGCTCGCTCCACTTACGATAATCTTCATTTATCAGTTATTGCCCTGTCCTTCCCATTTGAATGAATTTATTGGCGCTGCTTTCCCGAAGTAGTGCCCCTGATAGTGGTCACAGCCAATTTCCGAAAGAATTTTTAGCTGTCCCTCTGTCTCCACACCCTCTGCAACAACTTCAAGCCCGAGACCATGAGCCATAGTTATTATGGCTTTGACAATCGCACGATCTTTGGGATCACTTTCGAGTTCCTTTATAAAAGACATATCAATCTTAATACGATGAATTGGAAACCTTTTCAAATAGGTCATTGATGAGTACCCTGCCCCAAAATCATCTATCGCAAGTCTAACTCCCTTACTACTTAGAGCAAAAAGCATTGCCGTGGTACTCTCGATGTCCATCACAGCAGTTCTTTCTGTAATTTCCAGTTCAAGATTTGAAGGATCAAGCTCTATTCTTTTAAGGACTTTTTCAAGAACATCAAGCAAATCCCTTCTGTGAAATTGTTTCGCCGAGAGATTGACTGAAACCCTGAGGTTTTTATGTCCATCGATCTGAAGATTTTTGATATAGGAGCAGGCAACATTTAAAACCCACTCCCCAAGAGGAACTATAAGTCCGCTTTCTTCTGCTATTGGAATGAACTTCTCTGGTGGAATGACTCCCAGTTTCGGGTCAAACCATCTTAAAAGTGCTTCAAATCCGACAAGTTTGTCAAACCCCTTATAAATCGGCTGGAAATAGAGGGCAAGTTCATTTCTTTCAATTGCCCCAAATAGCCTGTTCCTCAAATCAATCCTTTCTTTCGTCTCTTCACTCATTTCCTGTCTATAGAACTGGTAGGTCGCCCCCCCTTCAGCTTTGGCTCTAAACATAGCCATATCAGCATTTTTAAGAAGGGTTTCAAGGTCGTTGCCATCATCAGGAAATATGCAGATGCCGATAGAGAGAGAAATATGAAATTCCTTGCCTGCAAATGCAAATGGCTCCTCAAAAGCACTCAATATTCTGCTGGCACACTGTTCAGCTTCCTTTGGCGTGGAATTTTCCAAAATTATTGTAAATTCGTCACTTCCTATCCTTGAAACAGTTGTGCGTTCTTCAACGACAGAAAACAACCTTGAACCAGCAGCCCTCAGGATCTTGTCTCCAAGAATGTGCCCTTCAGTATCGTTAAGCTCTTTAAACCTGTCTATATCAAGAAAAAGAATAGCAATTTTTTTATCTCTCTCCTCCGCTTCCTCCATACTCTTTAAAAGCTTTTCATGAAAAGCCCATCTGTTTTCCAGTCCAGTAAGGTAATCGTGATGGGCAAGGTATTTCAAGTTTTCCTGAGCCTGAACAATCTGGGTTATGTCAAATCCAGTGGCAATTATTACTGTTTCACCCTCCATCTGCGTAACTCCGCCCTTAAGATTAATCCACCTTTCCTCTCCTCTTTTGGTTAAAATTCTCAAACTGTCAAAATTGAATGAACCTCTCTTTTTCATCTGTTTTAAAAATTCTTGATTTGCCTCCACAAAACTGTCGGGGTGGATTATGTCCCACAATTGAAGAGATAGAAGTTCTTTCTTTGTATATCCCGTAAGTGACTCAGCAGCTGCGTTTGAATAGATTATCCACTGACCTTTAAACATAAATATTGCCGCACTTGTTGTTTCTGCAAGAGTTCTGAACCTTTCTTCAGATTCTTTAAGGAAAAATTCCGCCTCCTTTCTTGCAGAAACATCAAAAGCAGTCACTAAAGTCGCCATTCCCCCTTCGTATTTAATTACTGAAGCAGTAATCTGGAGCCATAACTCTTTTCCTGTTTTTGTTATAGCAACCACTTCATAATTTGACGGAATGTCTTTTGCCCCTTTTAATCTCGCTTCATATCTCCGAATCACCCAATTTCTATAATCTTCTCTCAAAAATTGCCAGAATTTCTTATTGTAGATTTCATTTTCATCATACCCAAGAAGTTTGACCGCAGACTGGTTTACATACCTGACATCTTCGTTCTGTATGATCATTATTCCTGCACTTGTTGATTCAGCAAGAGATCTAAGTCTTTCTTCACTTTCTTTGAGGGCTTTTAATGTCCTTTTCTTCTCAATAGCAAAGGCTATTTGACCGGAAACAAAATTTAAGAGATCAACTTCTCTCTGACCATACCTTTGTTGCTGAGAGTAACTCTGAACTACTATTGCTCCTATTGGAATTCCATTTGACATAAGAGGAACACCGAGCCAATCTATACTTGGAGCGCCTTCAATTACCACTTCTCCCCGCAAATAAAGTTCCTCGAATTTTTCTGGGTCAACAAGAAGAGGTTTGCCTGTTCTGATAACATACGAGGTGAGATTTTTTCCAAGTGGCTCCGGTTCTGGCTGCTTGTCGTATTCATCAACAAAGTAAGGGAACTCTATCATATTCTTTTTTGGGTCGTAGAGGGCTATATAGAAATTTCTCGCCTCTACCAACTGGGAAATTGTCTGGTGAATTGAAGAAAAAAGCTCAGAAAGCGTTTCTGAAAAAATTGCGCTTGAGGCTATCCTGTATGTTGCAATAAGAAGTTGTTCAGAGTCTCTTTCTCTGAAAACATACTTTTCAACCACCACTATGATGTATTCATTATCTGGAAAGCTAAATCTATTTATGATTATCTCGCTTAAATCAGATGTAGAAACTGCTCTTCTTGTAAAATGACCATTCAATACCTGTTTTATACCATTTTTTGCGACATCATTAAATATATTTTGAAATTCTTCTTTCTGATCGCCGTCAAGAAAGAATTCTCTGTAATCGAGGTTCTTAAAATCCCTGCCTGCAATATTATGGTAAGTAGCCCATTTTTCATTGGCTGAAATAATTTTGCCTTCCTCACTTAAAAGCACTATGCCATCTTCAAATTGAGAAATGAAAGACTCAAATAGGCTTATTAAAGCCTGTTTTGATTTTTCAACCAAGGAATCCCTCTCTGGCTATTATTTTCGGTAACCCCATTTATTAATCCCGCCGCAAAAGAAGCCCTTTGCACAAATACAATTATACGACTTAATTAAATGCCATTCAATAGCAAGTCTATTTAAGAACAGTTTGTTCAAGTTCCTTAAGTAAAATTCCTATTTCCTTCATAATCGAGTTTTTCTCTTTCTCGAGTTTAAGCCCTTCTTTTACTTTATCTTCCTCCTTTTCCATTTTTATTTGTTCCTCTTCCGGTTTCTTACTTTTTGTCAGTTCAGCAATTTCTTCGTAAAGTTTTTTTACCTCTCTTTGCAATTTCTCTTTTTGCTCTCTGACAAGGTACGGTTCCATTATTTCATTTGTTATTGTTCTCAAAACTTTTTTTATCTGGGGTAATGGCACCTGCAATTTCTCTCTTTTCAATTGCTCTATGTTGCATATTATCTCTTCAAACCTGTTTTGCGACATAAGTTTAAGCCATTTTTCAGTTTCTTCAATCGTTTTTTGCATTAATTTTTTGAGATTTTCATCTAATTTGAGTTTCCCTTTCAAACGAAAAACAACAAATGCCCTTTCGGGTGTGTCGGGAAGAGATAAAATATCCCCCTTTTTGACCGATTTAAGTTGTTCTAAAGAAAACAATAAATTTTCAATTTCAAAGGGTTCCACCCTTTCTTTTGAAATCACCTCTCTAATTTCACCTATAAGCAACATAATTTCAGTTGAAATCTTTTCTGGAACTAATTTTTCAATTTCCTTTTCGAACGCCTGCCTTTCCTTTATTCTTTTTCTCACTTCTTCAAAAAATACCCAGAGTTTTCTTCTATCTGCTTTTTTAAGAGGGGTTATTTTTTTAAAAAGAGTATGAATTTCTTCGCTTTTCTGCCAGAATTGTCTGTAGTTAATTCTGGGCTTTTTGCCAAAAATTTGCAGTTCCAGAATCAGCTTTTCGAGAAGTTCTGCATTCGCATCCGAAAGCTGATTAATTTGTTCTCTTGAAAGTACTGTCTGCCTTTTGCTCATTTAATCTCTTCCTCGTAAACCATTTCAATAAACTATATTAGTATAACACATATAACCCTCTTGATGTCAACTTCTAAAAGCCTGATCCGCTCATTACAATAGTTTTAGGATAATTTTCAAACAAAAATCTGACCTAAATTCCCTAACCCTGTTACAAATTTACAAATTAAAATCTTTTAAATATGAAATTTATGTGTTATTCTAATTTCTGGAGGAAATTCTATGAATGATATCGAATGGGGAGTTATTGGAGGTTCAGGATTTTACAATATGCCCGACTTTAAAAGAAGTCAGGAAATACATTTAAAAACCCCCTTCGGAGAACCTTCAGATGCATTCATAATAGGAGAATTAAAAGGGAAAAAAGTGGCCTTTATTGCAAGGCACGGCAGGCATCATTCTCTTCTTCCAACGGAAATAAATTTCAGGGCAAACATTTACGCGATGAAAATATTGGGTGTAAAGGCAATAATATCTGCTTCTGCCGCAGGAAGCCTTAGAAAAGAAATCCACCCTGGAGAAATGGTGGTCCCAGACCAACTATTTGACAGAACAAAACACAGAGATGATACTTTTTTCGGCAATGGTATAGTTGCTCATATCAGTTTTGCAAAGCCTTTTTGCCCTAATTTAAGAGAAAAAATTCTTGGCTCCCTCATAAAACATAAAATTCCGTTTCATCAGAGTGGTACCTATCTTTGTATGGAAGGTCCTCAATTCTCCACCAGAGCAGAAAGCAATCTTTATAAGGCATGGGGAATGAGCGTTATCGGTATGACAAACCTTCAGGAAGCGAAACTTGCAAGAGAGGCAGAGATCTGCTACGCATCTCTGGCACTTGTAACAGACTATGACTGCTGGCATCCCTTTGAGGAGGAGGTAAAAATCGAAAATGTGCTTGAAATTATGAGAAAGAACACTGAAAATGCACAAAAAGTAATAAAAGAAGTCATTTCAGATGGCTATCCTGACAATTGTGAGTGTTCTCATGCCTTAAGAAACGCAATAGTTACTCCGCGTTCTTTCTGGCCTGAAGAGACCTACCAGAAACTAAAACCTTTGCTTATAAGATGGGAAGAACATAATGGAAAATAAGATCCTTATAGTGGGAACAGCAGCCTATGACACAATAGAAACTCCCTCCGGCAAAAGAGAAAAGGTGCTGGGCGGTTCAGGAGTACATGCTTCTTTATCTTCGAGATTTTTTGCAAAACCAATTCTTCTTTCAACAGTCGGAGAAGATTTCAGGGCAGAATTTGAACACCTCCTTGAAAAAAAGGGAGTTAACATTAAGAACATAACAAAAATAAAAGGGGAAAAGACTTTTCACTGGAGCGGCAGTTACATCAAGAATCTGAACGACGCCGAAACTTTGAAAACAGAACTAAATGTTCTTGAAAAATTTGATGCCTCGCTTCCCGAGGAGTTGAAAAAAATAAAATTTGCTTTTCTTGCAAACATTGATCCTGAGTTGCAATCTAAAATCCTCCTGCAGATTGAAAAACCTGATTTTTGTGGTATGGACACAATGAATTTCTGGATTGCAAGCAAGAAAGACAAAATTTTTTCACTTCTTCCAAAAATTTCAATTCTGTTTCTGAATGAGACTGAACTTATGTCTCTTGCTCAGGACAAAAACATTTTTAGAGCAGCAGATAAGATTTCATCACTTGGAGTAAAAAATCTTGTTGTAAAAAGGGGAGAGTGTGGTTCTATTCTTTTTTCAGAAGACAGAGTTTTTATCTGCCCTTCATTTCCTGTAAAAAATGTTGTAGATCCTACCGGAGCCGGCGACACCTTTGCAGGTGCATTTATGGGCTATGTTGCAAAAACAGGTTCATCTGACTTTCAAATCTTAAAAGAAGCATTGATCTGGGGAACAGTTGCCTCTTCTTTCTGTGTTTCTGATTTTTCTGTTTCAGCAATATCCTCAGCAACTTTCAAGGATCTTAAAAACAGAAAAGATGAATTTAAAACATTTTTGTTATAATATATCTTATTGAGGAGAAGAAAAATGAATATAGTGGAAGGAAAACTTCTTGCAAAAGGTTTCAGTTTTGCGATAGTCGTAAGTCGATTCAACGACTTTTTTTCAAAGAAACTTCTTGAGGGAGCCCTCGACGCACTCAAAAGACACGGTGCTGAAGAAGAAAAAATAACAGTGGCATGGGTTCCAGGAAGTTTTGAGCTTCCTCTTGTTGCAAAAAAACTTGCAAAAACAAAGAAATATAGCGCTGTTATTGCTCTCGGTGTTCTAATACAGGGAGCAACTCCCCATTTTGAATTTATCGCAGCCGAAACCGCAAAAGGGATTGCCTTAGCTTCTTTTGAAACAGACTGCCCTATTTCTTTTGGCGTTGTAACCGCAGATACCTTAGAGCAGGCTATAGAAAGGTGCGGAAGCAAATCAGGCAATAAAGGCTTCACTGCTGCAATGACGGCAATTGAAATGGCAAATCTCTACAAAGAATTGTAATTTTATGGGAATAAGAAGAGAAGGCAGAGAGCTTGCCCTAAAGTATATCTATCAGATTGACCTCGGCGTTAACTTTGAAGAGAAGGCCCTGGCTCAACTTGATCTTGAAAAATATTCAAAAAAAGTTAAGGCATTTGCAAAAGAAAGGATTTTGGGGCTTTTTAATAACAAGGATGCCGTCGATGATTTAGCTAAAAAGCATTTGAAAAACTGGAAACTTGAGAGGTTGAACGAAACGGACAAATCCATACTCAGACTTGCAATCTACGAAATGAAGTTTGATCCCAACATTCCCGAAAAAGTAGCTTTAAATGAGGCGCTCGAACTCGCAAAAAAATTCGGAAGCGAAGAATCGAGTAAATTTTTAAACGGTGTCCTTGATGCTGTTATGCACGACAGGTCAACCAAACCTAAAAAGAATTAAATTTTTGATTTCATTTTTTTTTATCTTAATATCTTTCTTCACATATAGCCAGACTATGCCGGTTGTAGGAAGCGCAAGAGGAGAAGCAAAGGCAACATTTTTGTTTTCCACAAATAATCAGAAAATAGAAATTCCCGCCTTTTCATTAAATGGCTTTTCTCAACGTTCAGAAAAAAGTCCCGCAGGAATTCTGGTCGAAGTCAAAGCGACCGCAGACCCTCTAAGAATTGAAAAAGTCTGGCACCTCAATAAGGTTATGGAAAGAAGTTTAACAAAAAATTACAAAAAAAGAGCAACTACTCTCATAGAATCGCTTTCAAAAGCCAGATTTCTTGATGAAGCAGTAATTTTGACATTTAACTTCATAAAAAACAATTGGCGTTATGTTGAAAAAAACGACGCAGAAGTTCCAATAAATGATATTTTTAACAGTAACGAAGCATCGTGTCTTTCAATTTGCAGAATTTGTAAGGAATTTTTTAAAATTATGGACATTCAATCCGAAATTGTAATCGGAATAAAATTTCCAGACTACAGCGACACTCTGGTTTTAAAAGGTGGAGCGCTCCACTCATGGATTAAAATAAAAATAGACGATAAAAATGAAATCTTTTGCGACCCCCTCTCCTATTTCGGCTTTGTCACTCAAAAATACATTTATCTTACTGATTATGATACATTTATAAAGAATCATCTTGCCGATTTTAAAGGAATTTCTATAACAATGACAAAAAACAAAGACAGAATCTTTTATAATCCAGAATCAGAAACAAAGCCTCAGTACTGGAGAAGAAGTCCTTATGAAACCTCTGTTTACGGGTTGTTTGTAGGAAAAATCTTAAAAGAAAAAGATCTGCCTGCAAAGGGAACTGTAATAGTCAAAGGTTTTGGAGGTGACCTGAAAACAGATCTTTTCAATGGAAATTTCTATTTCTTTGTTAGAAGTGAAGGACAGTATTTTATTTTCGCTGTTTTTGAAGATGGAAAGGAACAAAAACTTGGAGATATAACCTTTTCAGGAGTTGCTGTTCAGAAAGTTGTTTTCTATGTTAAAAACAATATTTAGCAATAACAAGAAAAAAGTAGTAAAATGATTGATTAGGATTTTTCTCCCGGGAGGATATATGGGTCTTGTAGGAAGTCTTGAAGACCTTTCTCTTCTGGACATTCTGCAAATAGTAAATGTTTCAAAACGAACTGGCGTTTTAAAACTCAAGCCAGCTCAAGAGATAGATTATTTTGTCTATTTCACCGGTGGAAAGATCAGGGAAATTCTCGGCAGTTTCGATGAGATTAATTTTATTGACCTATTTGAAAAACAGGGGCTTATAGATCCTGAAGAAAAAGAAGAAATTCTTCGCCTTTCAAACAGAGAGCCTTCGAGAGCCATTGAAATTATGCTTGATTCAAACTATGTCAACGAAAAGCTTCTTCAGCAGGCAAGAAGACAGGAACTTTCCAAAAGACTCAAGCAATTGACTAAAGAGTGCAAAGAAGGGGAATTCGCCTTTTTCCTTGAACAGGAAAGAGAATTTGCAGAAGCACCCAATAACTTCATACCTCTTATTGATCCTCTCCCCCCTCAAGCCCTCCTCACACAGGGCTTTATTGAAGAAAGTTCCGCAAGAATTGCTCCAATAAAACAGCCCTCCTTAAAAAAAGAAGAGCATCCTGCGAAAGAAAATGCAGCTCCCGTTTCTCCTGACCACAGGGAAGAAATAGAAGAATTGACAGAAAAGGATGTAGAGATAGTCCACCCTGAAGAATCACAACAGAAAGAAGAGGAAAAATACCAGAAAACCGAGCTTACCCCCCCTATGCCGAGAATCCATCCAGCAAAAAGTTCTTTAACAATTATTCTCGTCACTGAAGAGTCAATTTTTAAAAACATTCTCTGGCAGAAACTTGTTGACCATTTTTCTTATGTGGAAAGGGTATCAAATTTAAAAGACTACATAAAACTGACAAAAGCGCTTCTTGAGAAGAAAAGGCCCGTCCTTGTCATCGCCGATCTTCTTATGCCCACTTCAGATGGCAAAGGATACACTGGAGGACTTGAAATTTTAGATGAATCAAGAAATCAATTTCCTGAAATTAAAATCATACTTCTGTCAGATATAGTTGATACCCTTATGGACGACATAGCAATATCAAAAGGCGCAATCTGCGTTGAAAGAAAGCCTGAACTTGCGAGACTTAAACTGGATGAAATTAAAAGCGCAATAGAAGAATTTGCAGATAAACTTTCTGCAAAAATTGACGAACTTTTACCTCCCCCAGAAGAGGAACTTACAAGCTTCTTCAAAGATCTTGGGGCAGAGCCAACTCCTCTTGGGATGAGGGTAAGGGACCAGCTTGGACTTCTTAAAGGTTTGCTCGGGGAACTGGCAAACCCAAAAGAATCTTCCGAGATAAGTTTGCTTGTTCTAAGACTTGCCTCTGAATACTTTGAAAGAGCAGTTTTGTTGCTTGTAAAGAAGGATGAAATAGTTGGGCTTGGAGGTTTTGGGGTTACGGGTGATAAAGAAACTATGAGCAAGAAAGTCGCAAGACTGAAAGTCCCTCTTACTGCTTCAAAAGCGTGGAAAAAGGTTATTGAAGAAAAAACAACAGTTATCTTAAGAGGCGAGAAGGAAATTTTTGAAGACAGAGATTTCTTTCAGTCAATCGGTTCCGTTATTCCAAAAGAGTGCGCCAGCATACCGATGGTTAGTAGAGGAAGAGTTATAGCGATTCTTTATGCCGACAACGCCGTATCTGGCGAACTGCTTCCTGACCTTTCAGCAATTGAGATTTTTATGATTCAAGCAGGTATAGCAATGGAAAGAGCACTTCTTGAAAGACAACTTCTTTCCCTTAAAAAAGGGCTGAAAAGAGGTGACTCGAAAGATGAATAAGAGGAGGTTTTATGAAAGAAAAAATTTTTTTTCAGGTTTTTTCCCTTTTTTTTCTATTGTCCTTTTTAGCTCCAGCAATTATGGCTTTTGAACCTTTCACTGAAGAAGAAAAAAAACTTTTTAAATTTGATTTAAAAAAGAATTTTTATCAAAATAAAGAAGAATTTCAAAATGATGTAAATAGAGCAAAAGAACTTATTGCAAAAATAGAGGAACATAAGGGCAGAGTGGGAGAATCTGCAAAAGAACTTTATGAACTTTTCTCTTTAATAAGTAATTATACTGACATCTATTACAAAATTTACGCTTATGGTGAATTCTGCGAGGCTATAAATACTAAAGACAGAAAACCTTACGAAAAATATCTTGAAATTTCTTCTGAAGGTGAATCAAGAACTGCGTTTGTTAAGGTTGAACTTCAGAACCTTTCAACAGAAAAGTTTCAAGATTATTTGAAGGAGTTTCCAGAACTTAAAAAATATGAATATGTGATAAATGACACACTAAGAAAATCACCCCATCTTCTCTCTAAAGAAAAGGAGGAGATTCTTTCTAAGCTTTCTCCAACAAGGTTTGAATGGGAAGGAGTCCTCTTCCAGTTGATGTTTGACCGAACTAAATTTGAGGAAATAGAATTTCAGGGGAAAAAATACAATACGGGAATAGATTTTGAAGGACTTATCAGAAACCCTTCAAGACAGATTCGAGAAAAAGCTTTTAAAAGTTATTTTGAGACACTAAAATCAATATCGGATGTTTGTGGTTTTGCCCTTTTAAATCTTATGAAATCTCTAAATGAAGAGGCAAATTTAAGGGGTTTTGCAACCTATTACGATCAAACCCTGTTTGAAAGTTACATTACAAGGGGAGAGATTGAAAACATATTCAACCAGCTCAAAGAAAACTCAAATATTTACAAAGAGTATCAGCAATACAAACTGGAAAATGCAAAAAAGAGAGAAGAACTTTCAAATGCTAAAATATGGGATATCGAACTGCCACCATCAGACGCTGAGGAACCGAGGTTTACTGCAAACAGGGCTGTTGATACTGTCACAAATTCACTTTCTGTCCTTGGCTCTAAATATTTAGCCGAATTGTCTGCCCTCCTTAACCCTAAGAATGGAAGACTCGACATTGTTGGAGGCCCAAACAGAAAGCAGGGCGCATTCTGTGAGGCAGGTTTCGGTTTTTTTCAGGATAACTTTCAAGGTTATCTATCAGACATATCAACCCTGGCTCATGAAAGCGGTCATGCAATTCATCACAGACTTGTGCTTTTAAATAGAAATGGAGAAATGTTCTCTCAAGGACCTCCTTACCTCACAGAATCTTTTGCCATGTTCAATGAGTATCTCTTAAGGGACTACCTGCTGAAGACACTTAAAAACGAAAAAGAAAAGAAGGCAATAATATACGATCAACTAAATGAAGAAATGTATCTCTGGGAACTTGCAAGAAGAGCGGAATTTGAAATGGTTTCCTACGATAAAATTGCTTCAGAAGAAATAAAAGATTGTGAAGGATTCAACACGGTTTGCTTTGAAGTTGGAAAAAAGTATGACATTTTTTTTGACAAATACCCTGAACTAAGACTTCTGTGGATGAGAAAACACCACTACTGGACGGTTCCAGCATATTATAAAAACTATGTTGTTGCTCAAATTCTTGCACTGAAATATTTTGAATTATACAAAAAAGACCCTGTCAATTTCCCCAAAAAATATATAGCAATGGTGGAAACAGGAATGGACAGAGAACCACAGAAACTTTTAAAGGATTTTCTTGGAATAGATCTCAATGATAAAAACCTTTTGAAAAATACACTTGAAATGGTAAAAGAACACTTTGAAGCTGTTAAAAAGATGTAGGGGGTTAAAATGGAACTTTCAGAAAGAGCACTTACAATTCAGGCTTCACCAATTAGAAGATTGACTCCATTATTGCTTGAGGCAAAAAAAAGGGGTATTACAGTTCATCATCTCAACATTGGACAACCTGATATTGAAACTCCAAAAGTTTTCTGGGACGCCATAAAGAATTACGATGAAAAAGTTCTTGCTTACGGTCTTTCTGATGGGCTTCCTGAACTTAAATCCGCCGTGGTTGACTATTTCGCAAGATACAACATTGTATTAAGGCAGAGCGACATACAGGTTACAACCGCAGGAAGCGAGGCAGTCCTTTATTCTATGTGTCTTGTAACAGACCCGGGAGATGAAATAATCGTATTCGAACCTTTCTACACAAATTACAACGGTTTTGGAACAACCGCTGGCATTAAAATAATTCCTGTTACAACAAAAGCAGAAGACGGTTTTGCTCTTCCAGACCTCCAAGAAATCGAAAAAAAAGTTACTTCAAAAACTAAAGCAATTCTTGTCTGCTCACCCAACAATCCAACAGGACACATTCTAACCGCTGAAGAGATGGACAAAATAGCATTCCTTGCAAAAAAGCACGACCTATTTATTCTTTCAGACGAAGTTTACAGAGAATTTACCTACGAAGGAGAAAAAGCGATCAGTTTTCTTGAACTAAAAGGCGTTGAAGATAGGGTTATTGTGGGCGACTCGATTTCAAAAAGATTCTCAGCCTGTGGAGCAAGAGTTGGCTTTATAATAAGTAAAAATCCAGATGTTATGGCTGCTGCTTTAAAATTTGCACAGGCAAGGCTTTGTCCCCCCACTCTTGAACAACTTGGCGCTCTTGCAGCATACAGGATGGACCCATCATATTTTGAACCGATTAGAAAAGAGTATCAGGCAAGAAGAGACGCACTTTACGAAACCTTAAAATCAAACCCGGAGATTGTTGTCAAAAAACCTCAGGGGGCATTTTATGTGATGGCAAAACTTCCCGTTGAGGACAGCGATGCATTCGCCGCATTTATGTTAAGAGACTTCAGTTATGAAGGAGAAACAACAATGGTCGCTCCTGGTGATGGTTTCTATGCCACAAAAGGTCTTGGAATGAACGAGATACGCCTTGCCTATGTTTTAAATGTAGAAAGAACCAAAAGAGCCGCAGATATACTTCTGAAAGGCCTTCTCGAATTCAAAAGAAAAAGCAAATAGTTCTTCTTTTAGCTTAACTGCGCTCCACATTGCGAGCAAAATTTTGTCCCTGCAGGATTGCTCGCGTTACATTTTGGACATACCACAGAATAAATGTTTTTGCCGCAGGAAACGCAGAACTTTGCACCAGGAGGATTCTTTGCCTGACAAAATGGGCAGGTAATTTGAGCAAGAGGAGTTCCGCAGGCTGCGCAGAATTTTGCCCCATCAGGGTTTTGAGTGTTGCACTTCGGGCACACTATGAAAGCCGCGGCAGCGCCCCCTCCTCCGCCCTGCTGATTCTGCTGGTTCATCGCTCCCTGAATCATTCCCGGCATCATCATTCCCATTCCGGCGCCAACTCCAAATCCAACACCGGTAGCCGCCCCTCCTCCGGAAGGATTCTTAGCCGCTTCTTCCATTGATTTTGCAGCTTTGAACTGGACATAACTTCCCATATTGCCTATTGCAGCCATCCCAGATCTTTCGTCTATAACCTTCTGAACCTCTTCTGGAGGGGTTATGGCATTAATAAAGAAATCAACCAGTTCAAGTCCATATTTAGCAAAATCATCTTTAACTCTTGCTTTTAGCGCTTCTGATATTTCATCGTAATACCGGGCAAGATCAAGAACAGTTTTAAGGTTTTCTCCGAGAACATCATTCAGTCTTGCTACAATCATATCCTTTGTATAAGCTTCAACGCCTTCTGAATCCTGAATTCCCTGACTTCCTACAAAATTGTTAATAAATAGTTGAGGTGACTCAACCCTTGTAGCGTATTTGCCAAAAGCCCTTAGTCTTATCATCTGAAATTCGCTGTCCCTGAACAAAACGGGCTCTTTAGTTCCCCATTTCATATCAGTAAAAACTTTACGGTTGATATAATAAACATCAGCCCTGAAAGGAGATGTTCCGCCAAATGGAAGGTTAATGATTTGATTCAAGAGAGGTATATTTAAGGTTGTGAGAGTATGTCTTCCTGGTCCAAAAACATCGAGCGCTTTACCATCTCTAAAAAAAACTGCCCACTGACTCTCCTGAACTACAAGCTGGGCACCTATTTTAATTTCACCTCCAGCCTCAAATTTATGAACCATCTCCTTTCCCGTGGAATCAAACCATTCAATAACTTCAATATACTTTGCCATTTTTTACCTCCCCTCCAGAGTTGGCGATTCAAAAATCACCTTTCTTTCATCAACAAGCGCTTCAACTTTTTCAACTGTCTCTTTCAATCCTTCACCCTTTTGTGAAATGGATTTTTCAAGTTCTTCAATTGTTTCAACAAATTTAAGATCGTGACTGTAAAGAACATCAAGTTCTTCTTCTTTTATTTTCAACTGGTCAAAAAGACCTGAATAACCATAATTAGCAAAACGAATAGAATCTGCAATCTTTGAAAGTTTTCTTTCAAGACGTCCAAGGTCATCAAGCCCAGAAAGTTTTCCTTCATTGGTCAAATCAAGTTTAAGATCAGAGATCTTTTTCCTTGCATTGTCAATTCGTAACGCAAGATATTCTCTAAGCCTCTTGTCTGTTGTCCTTCTGTCCTCCCTCTTTCTGTATCCTGACAGGCCAGGAATTGCATCCAGAATTTTTTCAAAAAAATTCTTCTCACTTTGTTTCATCATAACCTCCCTCAAGAAAAAGAATCGCCCGACTTCCTTATTAGATGTATCGCTTTTTTAGCAGTTCTTACCATTTTCATAATGTCTTTTTCAGTAGTGTATTTGTTGACCTGAATGGTCACCACCACCTGAACTCCAGTATGCTTGTGCTTCCCAATTGTTTCTTCTTCGATGACCTGTTTTTCTTCAGATGTAAATTGTGACGACAATTTTTCCTCCCGGTTCTCTTTTTCAGAAATATTTTTCTGTTCTCCTTCACCTTCATTTTTCTCTGAATTATCAACCTTTAAAACAGTCAGTCCTGATTCTTCTGCAAGGTATAGAAAAAGCGGAAAGCATGAGCCCATAAGTTTTTCGCTAATTCCATATACTTCCTGAAATTTGTCTTTTAATTCTTCCTCGCTATTTAAAGGAAGATCTACTTCATCAAAAAAACTTCTGTAGGAATTTTGAATTATCTGTTTCTGCATTTTTTTGTCAGGGTTTTCCCGTCCAAAAGCCTCGTGCCCACCAAGAAGTATTCCAGATTCATCAAGCAATCCTAAAAACCTGAGCGCCGAAATAGCAGGCTGAATCAAATGGGAGGAAATTCCTCTTTTGTGAAGTTCTTCTTTAGTAATTACATCACCTTTCTTGTGTCCTGAAATAGCCTCAAGAACATCTAAAAGAGCCTTTTTAGGAACATATGGGGGGGTTTCAGTCGAACGCTTTTTTGCCATTATTCACCTCTAAAAATATTATAGTCATCGGATTTTTACTTTATCAGGAAGAAACCCCTCTGTCAAGTACCACAAAATGGCGAGGGAGCAATTTTTTGCTCCCTCGCCTGAGAGATGAAAATTTAGAAACTGTATGTTATTTGAACTCCACAAAGGTAGCTCTTTCCTTCGTATTTGCCATCAGGTATCATGGGATATAGATATAGCCCGTTAGAACCATATCTGTAAATATTTGAAAGCGTAATGTCCCCATTTTTAAATTTTATATACTGGGAATACCAATCTATCTGTAAGTTTCCAAATTTATGTCCCATCCCAAATGTTAGCATCCATCTGTTTGTATCGGGAAGAACAGGGCTCAATGTCTCATCAGGAACAGGTGCTTCATCATAAACTATTCCCCACCTGATCTCGGTTCTGTCGCTCCACTTGTAGTTAAAACCCAGTCTGTAAGCCATCGTATCTTCCCACCTGAAAGGAAGAACTTCATCTTCAATTACAGGAACTGTTGTGTAAAGTAAAGGCGCACCTGCCCAGACATATACTCCTCCTACAGTGTGAGTTTTAAAATGAACTTTTGTTTTATCCCACTGACTCCAGTTTGTCCATTGTAGATCAAATTCTGTTAACAGGTTTCCGCTTTCATAACTCACCCCCCCCTGAGCGATAGCAGGAACAGAATCAAGTTCAAAATTCACATCTGATCCTAAAAATGCCATTTCATTTCCGTTGTGCAGTCTCGGAGAAGTTTCAAATGCAGCATGGCCTTCATAGTCAAATGATGCTTTACTTTTGTATGTTAGCCCGAAAGACCACGGCTTGTTCTTGTATATATATCCAATCATAAAACCAAAAGCCTGTTCTCTTACTCTTGTATCAATTGTCCCTTCCGAAGGAACAATCGTATATGGGGCGTTCCCTGCAAGATCCTGAACATAACTTGAAAGAATAGTTGTATCAACTGCCCTTATAAGATTAACTTCTGAATCATAATAATTCAGACCTATTCCCAGAGCATTATGATCATCAAATTTAAAAGTCAGTGTGGGCTGATAATTTAAAGTCACTATTTTTGCATGTCTTGACACAAACCTCCCCGGAAAATTATCAGGCCAATCCGTGGCCAGATTATATGGAGCAGTAACAGAAAAGCCAAAGTAAAACTTTTCTGTCAAGGGCATTGTAAGATACAGGGAAGGAATAAAGAAATTTTTTGCTCTTTCAGTGTAACTGCCCAATGTGGGACTGTTATATTCTATGTGGGGATTTATGTAAGTCATATTGAATGAAAACTTATACCCCTCAAGAAACGCTATACCTGCAGGATTGTAAAAAAGAGCTGTGGGGTCATCAGCAGTTGCCACAAAGGCGTTTCCCATCGCCGACGCTTTCGACCCCTGTTCAGGAATTGAGATGCCCGAACCAAAACATACCACCGAAAGAATCGCAACACCCCAAAACAAAATAATTTTTTTCATATTTTCCTCCTTTCTTACCTCATTTAGAATACCTTAATTACATAAGAATAGTCAAGGAGTGTAGAAGTCCACAACATTTGAGACTTTTTGGGAAGGAAAGGCAGCAGGACAAATTCATCAAAAACCTCCATACTTTTGCACCCCTACCTTAACCTCTTATTGCGAGTGCTC
>DYJZ01000032.1 GCA_020722885.1 Thermoanaerobaculum aquaticum | reverse complement strand
GGAAGTGGGAGATTGCTTCGTAAGAGAAAGCTATGAAGAAGCACTCGCAATGACAATTTTAGTGAGCACTTGCAATGACAGGCTTTTTTTCCCACTCCCCTCTAATCGTTTCCTTTTTCCCTTAAATGTGCAGTATCTTATGGAATTGGACATATAATTGACATTTTGACAAAAATGCTTGAAAATGGAGGAGCGGAGGTGTTAAATGAATAAAATCACAAAAGGCAGTTTGCTTTTTATTGCGGGGTTTGTTCCTCTGTGTTTATTAACACTTTTACTTTTTTCTACAGTAAACTCTTTAAGTGCGGTTGATAATCCTTTTGAAAAAGCAATATCTAAGAGAATAGACCCTGATCTTAAAAAACTTTATGACGAGCAGAAATACAGAGAGGCGCTCGAAAAAGTCAAATTACTTAAAGAGGAATCTTACAAAAAAAATGATGCTGGTTTTTACACCTATTACCTTATAGAACAGTTTAAGCTTGAATCTTCTCTTCACGCTTATGAAACTGCACTTAAAGATTTTGTCGGAGCGGTCAAACCTGATCATCCTCTTGCACGGACACTTCTTAAACTTTACGAAGCAGACGCTCTTTTCAACTACCTTCAGTCTTATTCTTATGAAATTATGAAAAGAGAGAAGGTAGATGAAAAGGATGAACTTGATTTCGATAAATACACCAAAGAAGAATTGGTGGACAAAATAAGAAAGGCATTCATTGAGGTTTACAAAGAAAGAGAAAAGATTGAAAGTGTTTCTCTTGATGCCCTTCCCGATTTTCTTAATGCGGGGAATTTCCCAGAAGAGGTTTTGTCAAATTTGAGGGATTTTTCTGCAATATCAATTTCAAATTTTTTCTCTTTAAACCATTTCTATTCCCCAACAGAATCAAGAACCATATACAAACTTAAAATTTCTGACCTTCTGAACTCTGATTCTCTTTCTGCAAATCTCCAGGAAATAATCGATTTAGAAAATTCTCATCCTCTTTTGAAAGCAGTAGCAGTTTTAGCAGAAGAGGAAAGAGAGGCTTTTTCTAAAGGAAGAAAAGGAAATGCAATTGAATTTCATATAAGAAGGTCCGAAATTATCTTAAACAACATTTCACTTAAGGAAGACAAAAGAATTGTCATAGATGAACTCAAATCATTCCTCGAAAAGAACAGCGATGTGCCCTGGTATTCTATGGGAATGGCTAAAGTTGCCGAATTTGAAAGAGCAATGGGAGACGAAGAGTGCAACATAAGGGCACGAGAAGTGGCAATCAAAGGGAAAAATCTTTATCCTTCTTCACCTGGAGGTCAAAGGTGCTTTAGTCTAATCAATCAGATTGAAGAAAAGGATTTCAATATAGAGACAATGCACTCAGACGGAGCAGGATTTCCCTCAATAAGGCTAACCTACAAAAATCTTGAAAAAATTTACATAAAATTTATTCCCGTTGACATAGAGGATATGCTATACAAATACAATGAAATTTTAGGATGGACAGAACTTTTCAATTTGATAAAAGGCATAACCCCTTCAAAAACATTGGAGGTATCGCTTAAACCAACACCGGATTACAACTATCACTCTTTCTATGTAAAAGTTCCAGCAGACATTGGAAAAGGTAATTACATTTGTGTTGCTTCAGCGCTTAATTCAATGAACAAAAAAAATAACAAAATTCAGGGGTGTCTTTTGACAATAACGGACATTGTAGTTTTTTCCTCAAAAGAAAAAAGAAATAGCGAAATGCTAATAAACACCGTGAAGGGAGTAAACGGAAATCATTTAAGTAATGTAGATGTTTCAGTTATCAAAACAGAATGGAAAAAAGCCCCATCAATTGTTTTTTCAGGGAAAAGTGATTCAGAAGGAAAAGTGTACATTGATACTTCTAAAATCCCCTACTCATATTCTTCTTACCTCTTTGCAAAAAAAGGCAATGACAAAACTTTTCTAAATCTTTACTGCCAGCGTGATGGCGGAATAAATGAAACAACTTCTTCTCTAATTTTTACTGACAGAGCCGTCTACAGAGTTGGACAGAAGATACTTTTTAAAGTTGTCCTTTTTAGGTCAAACTCCGAAAAAGGTCCATATTCCCTCGAAAAAAATCAGGATGTTACAGTTTCATTAAAAGATTACAATAACGAAACAGTTGAAAAAATAGATCTAAAAACAAACTTTTACGGCAGCGCAAGCGGAGAATTTCTCATTCCTAAAGGCAGGTTGCTCGGAAGATGGCAGTTAGTTTGCGATTATGGTGGAAGTTCTTCCATCCTTGTTGAAGAATATAAAAGACCCACATTTGAAGTTGAGATAAAAGAACCAGTGGCTCCTTTAAGATTGAATACGGAAGCTTCAATAAAAGGCGAGGCAAAATACTATTTCGGGATGCCCTTAAGTTCAGGAACGGTTGACTATGCTATAACAAGAGTTCCAAAATTTCCATGGTGGTGCTGGTGGTACACCTCCTTCTTAAAACCTGAAATGATAGCTTCTGGTTTAACAACTGTTGAAAGTGACGGGAGTTTTTCTATCGTTTTTACTCCAGAGGCTGATGAACGACTTAAGGATGAAAAAGGTATAACATACACTTACTCAATAAGTGTAAATGTTACAGATGAAGGAGGCGAAACAAGAACAGACGAAAAAAGGTTTACAATAGGGTTTGTAACTGTTGAACCTTCAGTTTCTTCTCTGAAGCCTTTTTACCTTACTGGAGAAAAACTATTATTTAATTTTAATCTTACTGACCTTAACGGAAATCCACAGAAAGGAAAGGGAATCTATTCCATTTCCCTTCTTGAACCATTTAACGAAACACCGCTTCCAGAAAATTTTGTTATAAAAAGAGAAAAATCTAAATATTCTCTTGATGGTGATTTAATAAAACCAAGATGGGAAGAGCCAGAAAAATATGATAGATTTTTATCGCAGCTGAAAGTCTTAAGACAGGTAAAAGAGGGTGAAGTTATTTTTGACAAGGAGGGTAAATGTAAAATAGAATCCTCTACTCTTCCCCCTGGCATTTACAGGATAAAAATTAAAGTAAAAGACCCATTTGGTAAAGAAGCCGAAAATTACAATGATTTTTTTGTTTTAGAAAACGGAACAACACTTAATCTTCCTCTCGTTGTCTGCGCAGACAGGGAAAAATATGAGGCTGGCGAAACTGCAAAAATCCTTGTATATTCAGGATATAAAGATACAGAAGTAACTGTCAATTTTTACGATAAAAGAGGAATTGTAAGAAAAGAGAAGATAAAAGGGGGGAGAGCCAGAATAATTGATTTTACAGTATCTGAAGAATCGAGGGGTGGAATAACTGTAGATGCCTTCTTTGTAAAGAATTTTACTTATTTTTCCCACAGGTTGTCTCTAACAGTTCCATACTCTAATAAAGAACTGTCAATAAAATTTGAAAATTTCAGAGAAAAAATTACTCCAAATATAAAAGAAAGCTGGAAAATAAAAGTTTTTGAACCAGATGGTTCTCTGGCAAAAAAAAATGCGGTCGAACTCCTTGCCACAATGTATGACAGAAGTCTTGATATCTTTGCAGAGCATAAATTCCCCCTTTTTTCAGGTCTTTTTCCACAAAGTTATGCTCCACCATATCCCCAAAAATCTCTTTCTCTGGAACAGAACCTTTTCACATTCGGGAAAAATTTTAACAAATATACCACCTATCAAACTTTCAGCGAGCCCTCCATCAAATCCCTGAGCGGATATGGAATAGGAGGGCCTGGAAGAAGGTATTATTTTGGATTGTCAAAAGCCGTCGGAAGCGAAAGAGGAGAAGAAGTAGAGGCTATGCCGGAAGCCCTCCCACCGCCGGCTCCAGCAATGACAAAGTTAGCAGGGCTTGCTCCTCAGGAACAAGATAAAGAGTTAAAAAAAGAGGAGTCTGCCTCAAAAAGCGGAGAAGTAAAAGAACAGATGAGAGAAAACTTTGCCGAAACTCCTTTTTTCTATCCTCACCTTTTGACTGAGTCAGATGGGAGCGTCTCAATTGAATTTGTTCCTCCTGATTCGCTCACAAAATATAGATTGATGCTTTTCGCTCACAGCGAAGGAATCGTATCTAAAATGAGCGAAAAAGATGTTGAGGCTTTAAAAGACTTCATGGTAAGACCGTATCTTCCAAGATTCTTAAGAGAAGGTGACGAAATAAAAATTAAGGTTATGGTCAACAACACATTCAGTAAGAATATAACAAGTACTGTAAAACTAAAAATCATTGACTTTGATAGCGGAAAAGAGATAACCGCCCTGTTCTCTCCCGATGCCCATTCAAAAACGATTTTGATACAAAGCAAAAAGAGCGAGACTCTCTTTTTTGCTTTGAAAGTTCCAAAGAAGATTCAGCAGGTAAAATTTGAGATTTCTGGAAATTACGAAAACTTTGTTGATGGAGAAAGAAGGGAGATTCCAGTTCTTCCATCAAGAATTCACCTTGCTGAGTCGAAATTTGTTACACTAAAGGAAAATGAAAAAAGAGAAGTTATCTTTGAAGACCTTTTATCCAAAAGTGACCCAACAAGGATAAACGAAAAGATGGTGTTAACTGTCGATGCCCAGCTTCTTTACAGTGTCCTTGAAGCGATGCCCTATCTTTTAGAATATCCCTACGAGTGCACGGAACAACTTGCCAACAAATACTTCACAGCCGGGATTTTAAACAAAATAATTATGGACAACCCTTCCCTTGAAAAATTTGCAAGGGAGTTTTCGCAAAGAAAAACAGAATATGAACAATTTTACGGAGATGATCCAAATAGAAGAATGCTTCTTGAAGAGACTCCATGGCTTATTGAATCAAAGGGTGGAAATGATGACAATTCAATTATCCCAATTTTAAATATAGATGTGGCTAAAATGGTTCAACAAACATCTCTCAAAAAACTTCTTGAGTCTCAGGATACTTCTGGAGGTTTCCCCTGGTGGGCAGGTGGAAAACCCTCGCCCTACATCACTCTCTACATTGTTTACACATTTTCAAAAGCAGCAGAATTTGGAGTTGATATCCCTGAAGAGAACATTAAACAGGCATTTGCTTACCTCAAAAACGAAGGGCTTAAAGAAGATATTGATTGGTATATTGCCCACAACACTGGATGGGAATTTGTAACATTTTTGAATTATGTTCTTTCAAACTACAACAACCCGGAGATTTATAGCCACGCTTTTTCACAGGGCTACAGAAAAAAACTCGCTGATTTCTCATTCAAGCACTGGAAAAATCATTCACCCTATCTTAAACTTGAGCTTGCCCTCACTCTTAAAAGGATGAATCGAGAAAAGGAAGCAATTCTTGTCCACGAAAGTGTTTTTGATTCTGCTATTACAAGAAAGGATGAAGGAACCTTCTGGGCTATTGAGGACAAGTCCTGGCTCTGGTACAACGACACTGTTGAAACGCAGGCGTTTGCACTTAAAGAGTTGATGGAGATAAACCCGCATGATGAAAGAAATGAAGGTCTTCTTCTCTGGCTCTTTTTGAACAAAAAATTAAACCACTGGAAATCAACAAAAGCAACAGCGGAAGCGCTATATTCTATTCTGAGTTACCTGAAATCAAAGGGCGCCATTGGGGTTAGAGAAAGTGTGAAAATAAAAGCAGGAAGCATTTTTCAAAAGGAACTTGTCTTTGAACCAGAAAAATACACTGGAAAGAAAAACCAGATTGTTTTTAATGAAGACGAAATAAGACAGGATATGGGAAAAATCGAATTTTCAAAATCTGGTAAAGGATTTGCCTTCGCTTCGGCAACTCTTCATTTCTCAACAGAAGAACTACCTGCTCAAAGCAAGGGGGACTTCTTTAGCATTGAAAGACATTTTTATAAAAGAGTTAAAAAGGGAAATGAGTATGTCCTTGAACCGATAAATCAAAACACCATTCTTTCTGTAGGCGACCAGATTGAGGTGGAACTGAAAATAAAATCCAAACATCCAGCCGAATATATTCATATAAGAGCCCCAAGACCCTCAGGGTGCGAGCCGCAAAGGTTAAGGTCAGGATGGGTATGGTCAACAGGGCTTTACTATTACGAAACTGTAAGAGATTCTGCTGAGGACTTTTTCGTTGAAAATATTCCGCAAGGAGAGTTTAAACTTAAGTATCGATTATGGTGCCAGCAAAATGGAAAGTTTAAAACCGCTCCCGCTACCATTGAGTCAATGTATGCCCCTGAATTTGTAGCCTATTCATCTGGATTAGAGTTGAAGATAGAGGAGAAGAAATAATTTTTAGCCACTTGAGACAATTTTAAAGAAACTTCCAGGGTCAAGAGAGGCTCCTCCTACCAGTAATCCGTCCACATTCGGAGCCATAAGAAGTTCTGAGGAATTATCTGGTTTGACAGATCCACCATATAGAATTCTTGCCCCTTCTCCAATTTTGTTCTGAGACAGGTATTCCTTTATTTTACCCTGGACAAATGATGCGTCCTCCTTTTTTGCTACCTTTCCTGTTCCTATAGCCCATACCGGTTCATATGCTATATCATAACCACCTGAAGGTAGTCCTTTTAAAACGCTCAATTGTTCAAATACAACATCTATGGTTTTACCTTTTTCTCTTTCTTCAAGTTTTTCACCAACACAGTATATTGGTCTTATATTTGCCTCTATTGCATTTTTAATCTTTAATCCCATTATTTCATTTTTTTCACCAAAAATGTGTCTTCTCTCTGAATGGCCAATAAGAACATAATCACAGCCAGTATCCTTTAAAAGGTATGGTGATACTTCTCCTGTAAAAGCCCCCTCTTTTTTGTCACTGCAGTTTTGTGCTCCGAGTTTCTCATAAGAAAGAAAGTTTTTGACATAAGATAGAAGCGGGGCTTGAGGAATTATGACAATTTCGTTTTTTAACCTTTCATATTTTCTCCATATCTCAAAAAAGGCATCGACATCTCTTTTTACTTTGTACATCTTCCAGTTTGCAGCAATAATTTTATTTTCCATTTTTCCTCCTTCAGCAGAAGTTTTCTGTAATATAAATTTCACCTGAATCTGAAATTACAACACCTATTCCTTCTGAATCATATTCAACAAAAAGGATGTTTTCCCTGTGACCCTCGCTTTTCATCCATCCTTCCACAGTTGATTCTGCTATCTCATCAAAAGTTCTGTAATCATAATATGCTTTGCCTCCAATGTAGGCAATGCTTTTATAAATATGGTTCTGGAAAATGTTTTCTCCTATTCCATTTCTAATGTAACTTCCATATTTTTTTTGGCATACAAATCCATTTTCTTCTGCTCTTTCAGAAGGTGTTTTCCCCTCAGGTGTTTTGTGGGCAAAATAGTTTCTTTTAGCCATATCGGTGCTATGTTTACGTGCAATTCTCGAGAGTTCATCGCTCCATTGCAATTTTTTTATTCTTCTTTTCTCCCTCTCCATGTTGACAAGCTCGTGTATTTTCTTTTCAAGAAGATTAACATCTATAAAAGGTTTCTGGTTTTTCTCTTCAAGCTGAAAACTTCCTATGCAGAAATCCTGAGTAATAAAAACATTTCCATCTTTATCTATCGAAACGCCAATGCCTTCACTTTCAAATTCAGGATCAAGAATATTCTCTTTATTCTCTTTTTTTTGCATCATAATGCTTACTGCAGATTTTGCTATCTCTTCTGAAGTTTTTGCCTTTCTTTCCTTTTTACCATTTGAATTCATTTTCTCAATGAAGAGAGTTTCTTTAATAATATTTTCAGCTATGCCTGTTTTTATAGTATCACCATAATTTTTTGCACAGGATACTCCATATTTTTGGGCTCTTTCAGAGGGGTCCTCGTCCTTAAGATTTATGTAGTCAAAGAATCCATTTTTAGCCATATCTTCGCTGTGTTGCTTTGATACAACTGCAAGTCTGTCATTCCACTCGAGGGAAGGTAGCCCCGTTTTTTTTCTTTCTTCGTTGACAAAGCCATGAATTTGAAGCGCAAGAACATTTTCAGAAATTTTTGCAGTTTCCTCGCCATAAAAACTCTGGAGGATGAAAAAAATAATTAAAAATACAGTCTTTTTCTCAATCCAGAGATTCATCGGTTCCATTGCCAGCAAGAACATTAAAATAGATAACTGGAGAGGCAATTTCAGAGTCAATGTAACTGTTATCCGAAACAACGACTGGAGCTGGAAAATGACTCATAAAATCAGCAGTGGTCCCGGAGTAAATGTGATATTCGGTCGCACCCGCAGCCCTTCCCCATTCGAGCGTTGTTTGCGAATCAACCTGTCTTAAACGAAGAGTTTTTCCAACAACACCAAGTTCAATATTGACTGAGGCAGGTGGTGATGATGAATTTCTGAAGATCAGCGTTGCAGGTGAAAGGAAATCATTTTGATTGTTGTCTGTATCTTCGCCATTACCTGTTGTGTCATTGGGCTTTCTTGATATCGAGTTTCCATCGGTTGGAAGAGTTGCTGGAGAACTCTCAGGACAGGCTGCCGATGTTCCATACCCTACTTTGTCAATAACTAAAGCCGAATTACATGTGGTATTGGATGTCGAATTTACAATAGCCAAATGCCCTGCTGTATTTGAAGCATTGCTCGATCCCAGAGAGTCGTCGAGAGAGACAGAGCCGCTGTAGCCACCTGCCCCAATCAAATACCAGCCATGGGCTGGAACAGATTTTGATGAGTTAAGATTAACTCTAAACCCAAAATTGCCATTTGCTGCAAAGTATTGAATTGAATATCCATTTAAAGAAATATCATTCTGTGTTGGATTGAAAAGTTCAACAACATCATCGTTGCTTCCTGAAACCCTTATCTGGCTGATCAAAAGGTGGTTTGCTCCACTTTGTTGAGAAGTGCAATCCTGAACTTGAGCCCACGAGCAGTTTGAAAGAGCGCTTTCATTTGGAACCTCGTCAAATGTTTTCAATGCAAAGAAATAGACTTCCGAATTTGTCAGTCCACTTACTACAAAAATTTGTCCGTTTCCGCCTTGAACCGGTAAAGGATTAGAAGAAACGGGCAGAGCATTTTCAAAATCGCTTTCCGTCAAAATCGGAGAGAGACTGTATCTTATGTCATAGTGGTCAGCAGTTCCACTCATACCGTCGTCTCCCGGTGCAGTCCACTCAAGTCTCAAAGAATTTGAAGAATCTGGGTATACTTCAATATCTGATACTCTTTCAGGAGGAATTGTATCGGGAATTGATATACCACCGTCATTGAAAAGTTCTATAAATTCGTAGTTAAAATCAGAGTTGTCCGCTATTTCATTGATAACTACTCCCGCTCCACTCAAAGAACCTGCCCCACTTCCAGGTGTCGCATTTGTGTCAGTTACAACATTCCAGCTTGAAGTTAGAGAAGGATCATCCGAAGGATTCTTTCTTTGATAGGAGCTGGAAGTAGAAATAGAGAGTGTGGGACCATCAATTAAACTGCTTTGAGAATCGTATAATTCATATACTTCAGAACCATTTATCATTGGAAAACATCCATCGGGACAACTTCCATTCTGGTTTGAATTGATAAAAACAGTCTTGAGGGGCATAGATGGCCATTTTGATTCAAATTGACTTCTATTAACATTCCTTGCAAGAATGAGGTAGCCATTTTGAGGGATAGTCGTTCCTTGAGGAAAAGTGAATGTTTGTGTGGAGTTGTATTGCTTTATCGACCAGCCCGAAATATCCACCGCAGGGTTTAGTGTTGTAAATGTAGAATCTGATGAATAGGAAGGGCCGTTGCCGCATTCATCGCTCGAAATCACTCTAAAATGGTACAGAGTTGATGGCGTCAGGCCTGTAACTACAACTTCATGATTTAAAAAATATCCACTAACATAGGCAGTATTGCCATAATCGGTTGTTGTTCCATATTCAACATAAGATGTGGCTGGTTCATCAGTTTGCCAGACTATCTTTGCACTTGTGCTTGAAATTTCTGATACATAGGGTGATGCCTGTATAACAGGAACGGAGTTTTGCGATGTGGTAAATGTGTTGTCCGAACTTGTGGTAGGTCCATTTCCCTTTGAGTCGTAAGAGATAACCCTATAATGGTATGTAGTTGAGGGAAGAAGGTCTGAAATCATAAGTGAATGATTTTTTACATAAGAGTTTTCAGTAACAATTGAACCATAACTTTCATTGAGCCCGTATTCTACCTGAGAGTTGGATGTCTCATCTGTAGTCCAGTTAACAATGGCGGAACAGTCTCTGGCATCAGCTACAGGCCCATCAGTAATAACAGGGGGAGTTGTGTCTGGCGCTAAATTCATCAAAAAAATAGTTGCGTTTAAAAAGATCTCCCTGTTATTAACTCCACCTGAAGCTTTATCCCACCCATCATACAGAGTATCGCCGGAATCTCCCGTGCCATCATCTGCGGGCGAGCTATCTCCAACTGCAGCGACTCTTCCATTTCCATATTGCGATGTCGCGAATGTCACTCTAAAATTATTTTGTTCCTGTCCTGTTCTCCATATATGTGCTCTCACGGAAAGATTGTCAGAGGGATTGATGTCCATAGATGTAGAACCAAATAAACCAAGTCCCCCAGTTCCACTTCCAAAAGGCCCACAAATAATTGGGTCGGAAGGATCTGAAGATACATTGTTATCCACTGCGTCATCAAACCAATCTTCAGAACCTTTATCTGATATTTCATTCACTCTGAACCAGATTCCGAACAAGCCTGTTTGTGTTGAAGAAACTGCCCCCATTAAATCATTAAAGACATGTGGTGAATCCCATCCATCGCAGTCTCTGTCAGAGGTTTCATGGTCAGCAACCATAAAGAAACCACCGCCATTTGCAACGAAATTGAGTATTGCCGATTTTTCTGAACTATTCAACTGGTTTTGAGGCTCACACATTATGAAAACTTTGTAGTTGGATAAATCCTGAGGATTATTCCCATCCCCGTACGAAATGTACCCGTCGGGAGGAAGGCTTTCAACAGTGTAACCTGCCTTCACCAGTTCAATTGCCCATGCTGAGATAGCACCTGTCCAGTAAATTTCTGAAGTGGTCTCTGAAACGGTTGACTGGTCTGGAGTAGGCAAAGAATAGGGGTTCGCCTCGTTTGATGTCCCACTGCAGGGATAGGCAGGCATATTTAGATTCCACAAATCTGAATCAATTACCCAGTCAGCATTTCCAGCCATCTCGTGCTTTGTGGCATCAAAAAGAACTTTTTGAGAAAAAAGAGAAAAAGAAAAAAATAAAAGAAATAAACAAAATGCTATTCTTTTCATTTTAAGCAACCTCCTATTCAAGATAGGTATACCCCTCAAGACCATCGTCAAGAAATTTCAAAATCCTTGCTGAGTCTCTTATAGATATTTTTCTTTCATCAATCGCGTCTTCTATATTTCTTCTAATTGCGTTAAGAATATCTCTTTTCTGATACTGCATATAAGAAAGAACATCTTTTACAGTGTCTCCTTCAATGATCCTTTCTATTCTATATCTTTCTTTGCCAGTAACAGATATATGAATTACATTGGTATCACCGAAAAGATTGTGTAAATCCCCGAGAGATTCCTGATATGCTCCTACAAGAAATACTCCGAGATAGTATGGTTTATCATTCATCTCGTGAAGCTCTATCGTGTGCTTGACATCGTGCAGATCTATAAACTGGTCAATTTTTCCGTCCGAATCACAGGTAATATCGGCAAGCGTCGCCCAGCGCATAGGCTCCTCCTTAAGTCTGTGAATGGGACAGATAGGGAACAACTGTTTTACTGCCCAGTGGTCAGGCAGGCTCTGAAATACAGAGAAGTTAAGATAGTATGTGTCGGATATAAATTTCTCAAGATTTTCAAATTCATCCGGAACATAGTCAAGACTTCCAACAATCTTGGCAAGTTTTTTGCACATTTCCCAGAAAATTCTCTCTATTCTCCCCCTATCTTTCAGCGATAATATTCCCACATTAAACAGGGTAAGTGAATCATCTCTAATCTGAAGAGCATCATGGTAACTTTCCTGAAAATTTTTCATAGAAAGTCCATCAAGAACCTCCTTCATAGAATGAACAAGTTCGTGTGCATCTTCTTCAACTTCAATCTTTTCTTTCTCTTCGGCAAGTTTAATTGAACCCAAAACATTGAGTATCAATACTGAATGGTAAGCAACAAGGGCTCTACCGCTCTCTGAAATAATGTTTGGAACAGGTATGTTATTTTCGCCACATACTTCACTAACGGCAGAAACCACATCTGAAGCGTACTCTTCAAGGCTGTAATTTGCACTCGAAGAAAAATTTGTTTTAGAACCATCGTAGTCAACTGCAAGTCCGCCACCCACATCAAAATATTCCATTTCTAAACCCATTTTGCAAAGTTCAATGAATATTCTTGTGCTTTCAGAAAGAGCCTCTTTTATGCTTTGAATTGATGTAATCTGAGAACCGAGGTGAAAATGGAGGAGTTTAACAGAAGACTCAAGTTTTGCCTCTTTTATTTTTTCAACAGCGGCAATTATTTCTGAAGGGAAGAGCCCGAACTTTGATTTGTCACCTCCAGAGCTTTCCCACTTACCTCTTCCCCTCGCTGTCAATTTTGCCCTTATCCCCATTAGAGGTTTTACCCTCAATGATTTTGACCACTTTATTATCAGGTCAACTTCAGAAGGTTTTTCAACCACTATAAAAACCTGAAGTCCCATCTTGGTAGCCCAAAGAGCCATTTCAATATACTCGTCGTCTTTGTAACCATTACATATTATTATCGATTCTGATTTTGAGAGAGTTGAAAGGGCTATAAGCATTTCCGCTTTTGTGCCTGCTTCAAGACCAAAATTGTATGCAGAACCAAATTCAACAATGTCCTCAACAACCTGCCTGCTTTGATTTACTTTGATGGGATAAACGCCGTAATACTTTCCTTTGTATCCATACTCCTTTATCGCCCTGTGAAAAGCGGAGTGAATTTCATCAATCCTCTGTCTCAAAATTCCGGTGAACCTCAACAGAAGCGGAGGCTTCAGCCCTCTTATACTCAGGTCTTCTACGAGTTCTCTTATATCCACATAGGTCGAGCGGTCTTTCGTCGGCAGAACTATTACATTACCTTTGTCGTTTATTTCAAAAAATCCTTTACCCCACTCTCTAATGTTATAAACCTCTCTCGCTTTTTCAATAGACCATTTTGAAAGCGAGGTATCCGACTTTATTTTCAATTTCTGCATCTAAACAACCCTCCTTAAAGTATATTTTAAAATTTTTTTTCAATTTTCAAAAGTTCCACCCTATTTTCTCAAAAATTGTAAAAGGTTCAATTCAATTGAAGTCCAGGGTTCTACAGGGTCTCCCTTAATTGCTCTGTCAATAACAGCCAATTTTGAAAGAACATTAAGAACCTGTTTTTCATTCCACTTAGAGAAATTGTCTTTGATTTTTTTTAACTTAAAGAATTGAAGATCCTTATCAACATCTTCTGGTTTTATGTAATCTATGGAAAGACCTTTTTTTTGAAGAGAATAAATTTTTGCAAAAAGGGTCATCTCTCGGGAAAGATTTGAAACAAATGTTATTGGAGAGGCAGAAGCATCGTTTTCTATCTTTCTTATCGCCTCAGATATTCCACTTTCATCCTTTGATAGAAATTTATCCTGAAGTTCAAATATTGTAGCACTTTCCCCCGTTCCCAAAAGGTCTGAAACATCTTTTTCGCTGATTTGCTTCGACTCCTGTGCCGCAAGACAGAGAATATCCATTGCAGAGGGAAGAAGATAGAGGTCTCTACCTGCCCACGATTCAAGTTCAAGGAGAGCGCCGTCAGAAATTTCAATTCCTTTCTCATTTGTTCTTTTAAGAATGTAACTTTTTGCAGAATGGGGATTCATATTTTCAGGCTTTACTTGAGTTATTATTTCCTTCCATGCACCTTTAATATTCTTGCTTCTTTCTGAGAGGTCTCCTACATACTCTATAAAAAGCACAACTGTGTCAGGAGGCTTTTTCAAAAATTCACACAATTTTTCTGCTGTTTCTTTATCGAGCTTTTCACCATTTTTCAGGTGTAAAAGGGATACGGGCTCAAAAATACCTTTGCTTTGAAAAAAGTTAATCAAAGTGGGTCTGTCAAGTTCATTGCCAAAGATCTTTGTTATTTCAGACTCCTCTTTCCACCTTTCAAAGAAAAGTTCTGCTTCGTTACCAAAAAAATTTTCATTTGAGGCATAGACAATTTTTATTTTTGTACGGGCCTCTTTCTTTTCTTCACTCTTCCTCACCTTCTCAACTCCTTCGGATCGAGGGCGTCTCTCAAAGAGTCACCAAGGAGATTATAAGATAAAACTGACAGAAAAATCATAATTCCTGGAAAAACTCCAATCCACCAAGCCCCCCACGACTTCTGAATTAAACTCAAAACATTTCCCCACGAAGGTTCGGGGGGTTGAACCCCTATCCCGAGAAATGAAAGTCCGGATTCAGCAAGGATTGCACCCCCAACCCCAAATGTTAAAGTAACAATTATTGGAGCAATTGCATTTGGAATCAAATGCCTTAAAATAACAAAAAAGGCAGAAGCACCCATTGTCTTTGAAGCGCTTACAAAATCTGACTGCTTCAATTTGATAAACTCTCCTCTGGTGTACCTTGCAATTCCTGTCCACGATGTTAGCCCTATTATGACCATCAGCGTCCATATATTAAGATATTTTGGCTCCATCACCGCAGCAATCGTTATTATAAGGAAAAAAGAGGGAAAAGAGAGCATTACCTCAATAAGTCTTGAAACTATTAACCTGTCAACAACTCCCCCGAAATATCCCCCTATTCCTCCAATAAACATCCCAAGAAATCCTGCAATAAATACGGCGACAAATCCCACAAGAAGAGAATTTTTTGAACCATACACAACTCTTGAAAAAAGGTCTCTACCGTTATCGTCACAACCGAAAAAGTGTTTGTTTTTTAAATCTGGAGGGCTTGAAATATCATCTATGTTTGTTTCGAGAGGAGAATAGGGAGACAATGGCATCAAACAATTTTTTATTTCACCATTCTTTCTTGAGTTTTCAAGAAAGTAAGGATTCGCCTGTAATTTGAGAGTAATTTCATCTGGCTTCAAAAATCTGTTGAAAGGAAACAAATCTCTGAATGCAGAGAAGTGAACATTTCCTTTGTAAATGCAGAAAAGCGGTTTATTGTTTGCAATTAAGGGAGCAAAATAGGAAATGAGCGCCATAGTTAAAATAAAAAGAAGAGCAAGTTTTGCCGATCCCCTCTCAACTATTTTTCTTATCACTTCGTTCTCCTTGTTCTCGGGTCCACCACAAAATATCCTATGTCTGTAAGTGCACTTGAAATAAGAACAAGAGCTGCCCCAAGAACACTTAGCGCCATTATAACAGGATAATCCCTTGTGTAAACGGACTTAAGATAAAGTTGTCCAGCGCCAGGCCAGGAAAAGATAGATTCTATTATGACACTACCTACAACCATTTCAGGCAGTATAAGTCCCAGAAGGGTTACAAAAGGAATAAGCGAACTTCTTAAAATATGATTAAAGAAAATTCTTTTAAATGGAGCTCCTTTCGCTTTTGCAGTCTTTATGTATTCCTGATTCATAACTTCAAGAATAGCGGACCTTGTGAACCTTGAAAGAAACGCAAATCCCTGAAGAGCCATACACATTGCTGGAAGAAAAGCGTGGTAGCATAAATCAAGAAAATATTGTAAAGGTCCGAGTTCTGCCGCATTATCACTGTGCATTCCGAAGAGGGGGAACCATTTAAGTTTCACTCCAAAAAAAAGAATAAACATCACACCAACCCAGTAGGAAGGAAGAGCATAAAGAGCGTAAAAAATTCCTCCCGAAGTCCTATCAAAAATTGAATCTTTCTTAAGAGCAGAAAAACAACCTGCAGGAAAAGAAACTATTATCATTAACAAAAGTGAGAAGAAATTCAAAAATAGTGTTGAAGGAATTCTCTCCCCTATCACTTTGTAGACTGGTCTTCTTTCTGCAAAAGACTCACCTAATGAGCCACTCAAAAGCGAAAAAAGCCAGTTCCTGTATTGAACCAGAACAGGTTTGTCGAGTTGATATTTTTTTAAAAGCGCCTGATAATCTGCTGGCGCCATTTTGGCAATTGCCCTCTCCTGTGAAGCCTGAAAGATAGAAAAAGGAGTTCCAGGAGCAATTTTCACTACAAGAAAGACCACGAGCGTTATCAGTATAAAAGTTGTAAAAAAAGTTACTATCTTTCCGAGTAAAAACCTTACCATCTAACCTCTAAATTATATTTTAGCATACATCTGTCCAAAATAAATTTTGACAGAACCATCTAAGAAGTCAAGAGGAAAAATGTCAAGACTATTGAGAAATACTACGTTGCGAGTGCTCACTAACCGAGTCATTGCGAGCCCTCTCTAAAGCAGTCATTGCGAGCGTTCCTTTTTGATTTGAAAAAAATTTTTTAAATAATAAAGTTATAAATTTTTCAGAATTAATTAAAAATCCTCTTGCCCTTAAATAAAGAAAGTGGTATGGTAAAATTGGAAGGAGTTTGTGGATATGATGGATAAAATTACTTTTGAAAGCCAGAAAAAACAGATTGAAGACCCTTTAAAAATGAAGAGCGCGGCGGACGAAAAGAGCGTTATCCAGGAAGTTGACAAAATACTTGGCGAGGCAATAGAAAGCGGTGCCTCAGAAATACATTTTGAGCCTGACCAGGAGGGCTATCGTATAAGGGTGAGACAGGGAACTCTTCTCAACGAAGTAGGAACTGTTCAAGAAAAACTTAAAGGAAATGTGGCAAACAGACTGAAGGTTCTTGGAGGAATGGACATCACAAAAAATAAAATTCCTCAAAGCGGCTTTTTCAAAATTCAAAAGGGGGAAAAGAAGATCGAACTTTATGTATATATTCTGCCAACCCTTTATGGAGAATCAATAGTTATAAAAATCTCCTATAAAGTAAGTGCAACAATGAGACTTAATCAACTGGGAATGAATCCAAATGTTCTAAATGAATACATTAAAGCCCTCGCCAAGGGATCAGGCTTGTATTTGATTACTGGACCTCCAGGTTCAGGCAAAAGAACAACTGCGTATGCTTCAATCCTCGAAACTATAAAACCACAATGTCTTGCAATGGGATTTGACCCTATAATCAAATACGAAATACCTAAAATGGTTCAGGGAAAGCCAGAAGAGAAGAGTGAATTCACATTTGCAGAGGCAATATCAGCATTGATGAAGCAGGAACCCGATATTGCCTACATAGGAGACATCACCAATGAAAACGAGGCAAGAGCAACAATCCAGGGAGCCTTTGCGAAAAGGATAGTTCTTGCAAGGATGACCGCAAATGACACGATAAACGCTATCCAGAACCTTGTGGATATGGGAGTTCAGCCATTCCTTCTTGCAGCATCCCTAACTTCAATAATAAATCAGCGACTCATAAGAAAATTATGCCCCGCCTGCAGAGTTCCCTACCCTGTTGATGAGGCTGTCCAGAGAGAGCTCGGGTTCAAACTACCTGAAAACGCACGTTTTTACAGGGCAAAAGGTTGTCCTCAATGCAACAACACAGGATATCAGGGTGTTGTAGCTCTATTTGAGCTTTACAGACCATCTGAGGAACTAAACAAAATGATAGTGGCAAAAGAAGCAATTCAGACAATAAGAGCACAGGCTTATAAAGAGGGGTTAATATCGCTAAAAAAGGACGGCGTCTCAAAAGCACTTATGGGCCTTGCCACTCTTGAAGATGTACTCAATAGCTTATAGAATTAAAGGAGGGGAGATGAGCAACAAACTTATTTTAAGACTTAAAGATGGTTCAATGCTTAAATGCAGCTCAAGGATACCTTTCTCGGCAGCTTTTGAAAATGTTACAGTCATAGACGAATCTGGAGGCGTTCACAAAATTCCAATATCTGAAATTAAAGCAATTTTCTTCGTCAAAGATTTTAGTGGAAATCCTAATTACAAAGCCGGTGCTGAATTTGGAGAGGGTTCTCCAAAAGCTGGGAAAACCGTTACTGTGAAGTTTCACGACGGAGAAGTTATAAAGGGAAAGGTTATAAATCCTGCCGAAGGCAAAAACGGGTTTTTCCTCTATCCAGCAGACCCGCTTGACAACAATGAAAAAGTTTTTGTCGTTAGAAAAAACACAATTGATATTGTTATGGAGAACGAATGAAGTTTTCTCTCGACACTCTTTTAAAAAGTGCATTGGAAAAACACGGAAGATTGGTGTTTAACGATGAGACACTTAATGAAAACAACCACTATCAAAAGGCTTTTCTCGTTATTTCAGAGTATCTTCATTCGATATCTCTATTTTCACTTGTTTCGTTTCTCGAAAGAAATGTTTATTCAAAAGAAATAGCGACCCTTGCAACTTCTTTTTTATATGAACCTTCAATTGTAAATCTTACAAACTTCCAGACACAGCTTTTCTCAAGATATAGAGTGCTCTTTGGACAGGTCTTTCCATTTAAGTTCCAGGCAAAAGACCTTCTTGGCCTCTATCTTAAGAAGTATCTACAAATTCTTGATGAATTTAAAAACCTTGCAAATTCAGGTAAAGAAACTCTCAACACTCAGGAAGCAGAGAAAGTTCTTTTTGAGGCTCTTTCCTTTCTGGGAAACAATTTCAATTGTTCAATCGCAATGCTCAAACCTTCAAACAATGTTCCTGAAGGACCGTATTTTATATCAATTTCAAGTGGAGGGCAGCTTCCTCAGAAACTTAAGACTGTTTCACAACAGATTGCAGAAGGTCTCTATCTCATACCTGAAAATGGACAGCCAATGCGGCTGACACCCTTTTTGACTAACGAAGATGGCGAATTCTTTATTTTGAGGATGTTGACCAGGGAAGGAGCATTTTACAGGTCTTTAAGTGGAAACGGGTTCAGACTTTTTCTTTCTCCATACATACTTCTTCATTTTGGAGAAATTCTCTTTTCTCTCGGAGCATACGAACAGGCTCTTGGTTTTTATCGCTCACAGGGCTCTTCCAACAGAGAGATCCTTGTGGTTGCTTCTGCTATTAACCACTGTATAAATTCTTCGGAACTTTTAATGAAGGGAGAGCCGCTTATGGCTGCCGCAGAGCTTGAACTTGCTCTCGCTATCAAACCGGAGCTTCCTGTTCTATACCACGACCTTTCGTATGCCTACCAGATGGGGAACAACCTTCAGCAAGCAGCTTCAGTAATAAACAGACTTCTTGAAAAATTTCCAGTTTCTGACGAGGGTTACATCGCCCTTGGAGACATTTATGCTTTAAAAGGAGATTGGGCAAGGGCAAACAGAGCTTATGAAAAAAGCCTTTCAATAAATCCCTTCCATCCCTCCGTAGCCAAAAGAAAGAATCAATTAAAGGAGAAACTTGAAGCAAAACCTACAGAATTGCAAAAACAGGAATCTTACGTTGAAGACTTTCTTGAAAATTTATCTGAAAAAATAAAAGAAAAGCCAAAAGTAACTCTTTTCGGAAGAGAGGAGGAACTTAAAAACATAATCGAAATTTTATCCTGCAAAGACAAGAAAAATGTTCTTATAGTGGGAGAAGCCGGGGTAGGAAAAAGCCACTTAATTGAAGAGTTTGTAAATAAGTTAAACGTTAATGAAGTGCCCTCCCAACTTAAAGGCAGAAAATGTTATCTTCTCAATGCTGGAAATCTCATTGCTGGAGCAAGATTCAGGGGACAATTTGAAGAGAGGGTTCTCGAGGTAATTAAAAAAGTTAAAGAAAAAGGAGACCTGCTGGTTGTTGAAAATATACAACAGTTAGTGGGAACAACTGCCTCAAAAGGCGGTTCTCTCGATTCCTCATCTCTTATAAAACCCTATCTGTCAAAAGGTGAAGTGATGATGATCGGAACTACAGATCCGGAATCATTTTCCGCAATAAAAGAAAAAGACCCTTCGTTTCTAAAATTTTTCCATCCCGTAATACTTGAAGAAAGTCCTCCGGAAGTAATCCAGCAAATTATAATAGACAGAAAAGCAGAGTACGAAAATTTTCACAATGTTTCTATTCCCGTAAGTATTTTTGAAAATGTGATTGAAATAGTAAAAATGTCAATAACAGACAGAGCGCTTCCTGAAAGCATTCTTGATTTAATGGACAGGACTTGCGCCGCATCTTTTATCTCTTTTGCCCTTAACGGAACTCCTCCAGTAGTTACAAGAGAGTTAACACTCCAGACCCTTTCCAAAATGTCTGGCATAAGCTACGAAAGACTTTCAAGACTGACCCCTCAAAGACTTTTAAACCTCGAATCCCTTCTTTCTGATAGTGTCATAGGACAGGAAGAAGCAATATCAAAAGTATCGAGGGTTGTAAGGGCATGCAAGCTCGGTTATGACATTTATGCTTACCGGCCTGACGGAGTTCTTTTATTTGTAGGTCCTACAGGAGTTGGAAAAACAGAACTTGCCAAAACCCTCGCAAGGGTTCTTTTTGGAGACGAGGAAAAACTTATAAGAATTGATATGAGCGAATATATGGAGAGAATAAGCACTTCAAGACTCATAGGAACATCTCCAGGATATGTCGGATACTACGACCCAAATCAATTAACAGACAAAATAAGAAAAAATCCTTATTCCGTTATGCTTTTTGACGAAATTGAAAAAGCAGATCCACAGGTTTTGAATCTATTCCTTCAGATTTTTGATGCGGGAAGACTTACAGACGGAAGGGGTAGAACTGTTAGATTTAATCACACAACCGTTATAATGACAAGTAATCTTGGAACAGATATTTTCGTAAAAGGGAAAATGGGGTTTAAGACCTCAGACACATACGAAGACGAAAAAAACCATGTTTTAAGAGAGGTTAAAAAATATTTTACACCTGAATTCCTGAACAGAATTGACGAAATTGTTGTTTTTAGACCGCTTTCCGAAGAAGATGTCAAAAAGATAATCGACCTTGAGCTTGAAGATTTGAAAAAAAGACTTAAAGCAGAAGGCAAGAAACTTATTCTGACTGACAGGGCGAAGTCCCACATTGCAAAAGAAGGGTATTCTTATGAATATGGAGCAAGAAATCTTTCAAGGGTGCTGAGAAGAGAAGTAAGTGAAGTAATTGCAGAAAAAGCACTTTCTCCTCTATGGGAAGAAAAGGATATTATCTTAATTGATGTAAATGAAGATTCTCTCACCTTCTCTTTTGTTGACAGTTCCGAGGCAACTGTTCAGGATGCTCAGGAGAGGATACTGCTAAACGAAAAAGAAACTTTGAGGACAGAATAATGTTCAGAGGTTTTTTTGGTTTCAAATCGGTAAAGAACGAAACAAAAAGAAAACAGATTTATGCCATTTCCAGAAATGAGAATCTTGAAAAAGAAAAAAAAAGAAAATATGAGCAGGAACAGGTCGATTTAAAAAGCAAATTTAATTTTAGAGCAGAACTTTTAGGGAAAAAAATAGCTGCATTGAAAATAAGAATTGATTCATCTAAAAGTCTGACAAATGCAATCCCTTATTTAATTGATGTATTGAAAAAGAGGAAAGCCGATTGCACTATTTTTGTCTCAAGCGGAAAGTGCGGAAGCGGAGAAAACATATTTTCACTACTAAATCCCCTCTTTTACAAAGAAATCGTTAATTCCCGTAAATTGAAAGCAGAAGGGTTTGATACTGTTTTTTCTGGAATTCTTTTGCCTAAAAAAGATATCATTCAACCACAAGGAATGGAGATTTTAAAAGAAATTAAAGAAAATAAGGGTTTTGATTTAGGAACTGGATGTTTTTCTCCTCCAGTCTGGATAAAAGGCGTTTTGAAAAGAGATGAAGAAGTCATCTCAATGCTTTACAATCTCTCAATAGAAGAATTTGAAAAGGTTTTTGGAACAAAATGTTCCTCTTTCTCTGCCCCCTCTTTCTTCTGCTCAAATGCCACTATGCTGGAAAAAGAAAATTTTTACTTCGATTATTCATCAGACTGCAGGGGAACGGATCCATTTTTCCCTGTAATTGACACGAAAGTACTAAAGACTCCACAGGTTCCGGTAACTCTTCCCCTTATAAGTGAATGGCTTTGCTCGCATGACAAAAATCCTGAATCCTTTTTTAAATACATTCTTGAGGAAATAGAAAAGCAGAAGTATCCCGTTTATGAAATTCTGCCTCCATATGAAGGCATGCTTTACAAAGAGGAATTTGAAAAATTCCTTGATGAAGCATCAAAAAGAGGAATAATTTTCATCTCTTTGAGAGAACTGCTGGGGCTTAAAATTGCTGAAGATAAACCCCTTCCCCGTTGCACTCTTTCATATGGACTTGTTGAAGGAAGAAGACAATTCGCGACAATTCAGATGTTTGAAGTTTAGTTCAAACTCTTTGTAGCCTTTCCAGTCATCATTTTCAAGTTAATCCGTAACTTCCCCAAAGTTAAGTAATATGTAAATCAAGGATTTTTATCAATTCCCCTGTTTGTTTTGGTATTTCTAAATCCAACCATTGAGTTGAGACTTTTACCTTTCTGTATTTACTTAAATATAATAGCACATCTAAAACACTGTATTTGCTCAAAAGGCCTTTGTCAATTAAAAGACGGTAAATTTTGTAATAATATAAAAGAGAAAGATAATTTATAAACATCCAGGCTTCAAAAGAATAATCGCTTCTTAGGTAGATTCTATCAGCAGAAAGGATATTTTTAAAGGTATCAAACATTTGTTCTATCTCCACCCATACCTGTCCAAGATAAATTCTGACATAAACG
>DYJZ01000031.1 GCA_020722885.1 Thermoanaerobaculum aquaticum | reverse complement strand
GGCTTTCTCAAGGCTTTAAAACTCATCCACCTTACCTGCAATTTTAAGCCTCCAGTCTCCATTATAATCCCCCCATTTTTTAAATGCAAAAACTTTTTAGAAATGTCCGCTAAATTACCTAAATAGAAATGTCCCGTTGCCAGTATAAGAGGACATTAGCATATAGTTATAACACCTCATCCTTCAAACTTTCTTTTTTCCAAGATTCTATGGTAGCATAAAATACTTACTGGGGTTAGATATGAAGAAGGGCAAAGGCATTTTCTGCCTTGAAATATCAGACTGGTTTGGAACAATGAAAAAAAAGAACACTATTGAACCTGTTCTTGAATTGCTTCACCACTCTCCTCTTGAAGTTCCATATATACACAGAGATGTAGCAACAAAGGAAGAACTTAATTTCTATTTGAAAAAATGGACCCTTGCCGAATACCGAAGTTATCCTATTCTCTTTCTCGCTTTTCATGGGGCTCCGGGCGAAATTTTTCTTGCCCAAAACAATAAAGTAATAAGGATCAATGAACTTTTAAAAATTCTAAAAGAAAGATGCCACAGAAAAATAATTCACTTTGGCGCATGCAGCGTTTTAGACCTTAAAACCAATGTTTTAAAAAAACTTCTCTCAAGTTTTGGTGCTCTTGCAATTTCCGGTTACTCCGCAGAAGTTGACTGGATAACTTCAACTGTCTTTGAAATGCTCTTTCTTGCTGAACTTCAGAAAAACGCTATGACAAAAGCTGGAGCTAATGCAGTGAAAAAAAGAATCAGAGAGATTGCTCCACGTTTGAGCAAAAAATTGGGATTCAAAATGGTCGTAAAAAATTAAATTTTAAATGTTTTTCTGAATTTAATTTTATGTTATAATTAAAGAGGCGATGGCGTCCGCATGTATCGGGAATCCTCCCTGATGACTCCTACCAAAAATTTTCTGGAGGTATTTGTGAAGCAATTAAGTCCATTTTTTAAAGAAGTTCTGGAAATCTCAATGCAACTTGGTAAGACGAGATGCCTTCAAAAGATAAAAGATGCTCTTGATAATTACGAAAAAGGTAACTTTATAGTAGCGGCTTTAGGAGAATTCAAAAGAGGAAAGAGTTCCCTTTTGAACGCCCTTATTTCAAAAAAAATTTTCCCTGTGGGAGTTCTCCCCCTAACAAGCGTCATAACTATCGCCCAGTACGGAGAGAAGGAGGAAGCATTTATTTATTTTGACGATGGAACATTCAGACAAATAGACCTTTCTGAACTAAAAGAATATGTTACAGAAAAGGGAAACTCAGGCAACAAACTAAATGTCAGGGTTGCTCTAATAAAAGCACCCATTGAGCTTCTATTTAACGGAATAAAACTTGTTGACACTCCAGGAGTTGGCAGTATAATTGAAAAAAATTCTGAAGTAACAAAAAGGTTCGTTCCGGAAATAGATGTGGCCCTTATAGTTAGTGGTTTTGAGCCGCCAATAACTGCCGATGAATTAAAACTTATTAAAGAGGCTGAAAAAGAAATTTCAAACAAAATAATAATTCTCAATAAAAAAGATCTTTTAGATGAGAAACAAAGAGAAGAGATAGAAAAATTCACATTGAAAACACTTGAAGAGAATAACATTAAAAATTATAAACTTTATTCTGTTTCTGCCAATCCTAAAAATGAGACGAACATTGATACAAAAATAGATGAAGTAAGAAATGCTCTTCTTGAACTTGTGAGGTCATCATCAAATACAATCGTTGAGGAATCGGCAAAAAGAACTCTGCTAAAAACAATCTCTGAACTTATTCAGTTTTCCGAAACTGAAATTTTTTCTTTAAAAGAGCCATCTTTTTCTCTTGAAAATAAAATTAACGAGTTTCAAAAAGAAATTTCGGCAATTGATTTGTGGATTATAGCCGCAAGAGTAAAAACACTTGAAGCTTTCAAGATTAATCCTAAAGAACTGGAAGAAATAAAAAATGATTTGCAGTATAAAGCCTTAGAGAAAATCAGGAAATTTGAAAAAATTGAAACTCCAAAAAGAAGATTAAGGAGGGAAATCACAGAATTTGCTAAAAAAGTAGCTTATAGTATCTGTAAAGATTTTAATGAAAAAGTTCAAAACCTTATTTCTGCTATTAAAGAAAAGAGAGAAGGGTTTTTGAGAAAGGAGTTTAAAGAAATAGAAAATAGGATTAAAAAAGCTGGTTCAGAGATTTTTGGTGTAAATATCTCAGATTTTGAGATGGAATTCTATAATAAAACATACAACCCGGAAGCTTTTGAATTTGTTGAAAAAACTCAGGCGTTAGATTTTTCAGAATTTGTTTTACCAATTTTAGACCTCTTTTTATCAAATAGTTTTATTCTTGAAAGCGAAATCAAAAGGACAGAAGAACTTTTGAAAAACTGGCTAAGAGAGAATTTTGGAAGGATTACAGAATCCTTTATCGAAGACCTTGATGAAATGACCAGAAATCAAACATTATTTTTTGAAAACAAATTGAAGGAAATAGCGGCAGAAATTCAATTTGCAATTGAAGAAGGCAAAAGAAAAAAAGCAGAGGGTGAGCTTGCTGTTGCATCAGAGATAAAGAAGATTGAAGAAATAAAGCAAAAATTATCGAAAATAAAAGATGCTATTTACTAAAAAAACTCTTTTGAATCAGAATAGTAGATTAAAATCGCCATTAAACTTTATTATTATTCTTGGAATAGTCAGTTTTCTTTCTGACATAACTTATGAGGGGGCAAGAAGTGTAAATGGTCTTTTTCTTGGAAGTCTTGGAGCATCTGCTGCAGTCATAGGTTTTGTTTCTGGTCTGGGAGAACTTACAGGGTACGCACTGCGGCTTTTAAGTGGTTTTTTGAGCGACAGGACAAAAAAATACTGGACATTTACAATTGTTGGATATTCCTTAAACCTTTTGGCGGTACCTCTTCTTGCTTTTGCAGGAAACTACAAAATGGCAATACTTCTTATTATCCTCGAAAGGATAGGAAAAGCAATAAGAACACCTTCAAGAGATGTTATGCTTTCATATGCAGGATCAAGACTCGGCTCGGGATGGGTTTTTGGCCTTCACGAAGCAATGGATCAAATTGGAGCAACTTCAGGACCACTTATTGTTATGTGGCTTCTTTCTACAAGCCATTCTCTTAGAGAAAGTTACAGATTTATGTTTTTTCCAGCATTTCTTGCAATTCTCACTCTTTTTATTGCCCGTTTAAGTTATCCCCAGCCAAAAGATTTCATTTTAAATAGAGGGAAAGATGAAAAAAAGGGATTTGACAAAAACTTTTACCTCTATATAGCCTCAATCTGTTTTCTTGGGGCTGGTTATGTGGATTTTCCTCTTATTGCCTTTCATCTTCAAAAAGCAAGTATTGTCCCGGAAAACCTTATTCCACTTTTTTACGCAGTCGCTATGGTAATAGATGCTTTATCAGCATTAGTTTTTGGAAAATTGTTTGACAAATATGGGTTACCTGCACTTATTTCTGGAGTTTTCCTCTCGCTTTTCTCTTCTCCATTTGTGTTTCTTTTTGGCTGGAAGTTTTCTCTTTTTGGGATGGTACTTTGGGGAATCGGCCTCGGGATTCAGGAATCAACCTTAAGAGCCCAGATATCAAAATTGGTTGCCTCAGACAAAAGGGGAACCGCCTTCGGGGTTTTTAACACTTTTTACGGTTTTTCATGGTTTTTAGGAAGTACCGCGATGGGAATTTTTTACACATATTCGGTTTTTTATCTCATAGCCTTCTCATTTTTAGCCCAATTTCTTTCAATCGTCACTCTACTCAAAATAAGAAAAAAATAATATAAAGAAAGCATAAAAGACTCATTTAAAATTCCTTTTATCGGTGAATCTGGCAAATTTGAAAATTTGACAAAATTTAATAAGTATGAGATAATAAAGAATTTGGAAGGAGAAACCGCAGTGATTCTTCATTATCTTAAAATAGAAAAGCCTTCTATTATTTATGATAGTATACAAGAACAAATTCTTGAACTCGGTTACAACTATAGGGCAAAAGTTGCCCCTATAAATTTTGAGATAAAAGCTACTCCCATTAAAAAGGGATGCTCTCTTTCCTGCTCTTTTTCCTATTCTGCTCAACTTCCCTGCGCCAGATGCCTTAAAGATGTAACTGTAGAAGGAGATACCTTTTTTATTGTCGAACTAAAACAGAAATCTTCTGTAGCGGAGATTACTGAAGATGCTGATGTGGAAGACAAAGAAATAGATGAAATCTTTCTTGATGAAGAAACTTTCGACACTAAAGAACTGGTGACAGAACAGTTGTTTCTCCTTTTGCCTGAAAAAGTATTGTGTAAAGAGGATTGCAAAGGCTTATGCCCGAAATGCGGCTCTGATAGAAATACAACCGTATGCAAATGCGGTGATTCTTTTGATCCAAGATGGGAACCGCTTTCAAAATTCAAAAAAACAGTAAAGGAGTAAAAAATGCCCAACCCGAAAAGAAGACACTCAAAGACAAGAAAAAACAAGAGAAGAACCCATGATTCACTAACTGCGGTCAATACAATTGAATGTCCCAAGTGCCACGAATATCGTTTGCCTCACAGAATTTGTCCTTCCTGCGGCTACTATAATGGAAGGGAAGTTGTAAGAATAGAAGAAGGTTAATCCTTAAAAATGGATGTCCTTATAGCCCTTGACGCTATGGGAGGTGACAACGCTCCCATACCCGAAATCATAGGAGCGGTTGAAGCAAAAAGGAATTTCGGGGTTGACACTCTTCTTGTTGGAGATGAAGGAAAGCTGAAGAAAGAACTTGCACGTCTCGGCGCAGAAAAACTCCTTCCTGTACTACACGCAGATGAAGTAGTGACAATGGAAGACTCCGCTATGTCCCCGATAAGAAAGAAAAAAAGAAGTTCTTTGCGGTTAGCCGCTGAAGCCATAAAAAGAGGAGAGGCGAACGCACTTGTTTCCGCAGGCAATACAGGCGCAGTAATGGCGACGGCAAAACTGGTAATCGGGGGAATTCCTGAAGTTGAAAGACCCGCCCTTGCAATATGGGTGGCAAAATCCAATTCTTTTTCTCTGCTTCTTGATGTTGGAGCAAATAGCGACTGCAAACCGGTTCACCTTGAACATTTTGCAGTTATGGGGAGCGTTTACGCTTCCTATGTGCTCTCAATTGAAAGGCCGCGAGTTGCTTTGTTATCAATAGGAACGGAGGAAGAAAAGGGAAACGAACTGACAAAAGAGGCTTTTAAACTTCTTTCGGGAAAAAATGTCATCAATTTTGTCGGAAATGCAGAAGGGCACGACTTATTTAAAGATGTGGCTGATGTTATAGTAACTGACGGATTTACAGGAAATGTTGTTCTTAAAGCAGGAGAAGCAATTTACGAGTTTATAGGAGACACATTAAAGAAAGAATTTCGTTCCTCTTTACGGACAAAAATCGGCTACCTACTGTCAAAACCTGTTTTTGACAAAATGAAAAGAAAACTCGATTACGCTGAATTCGGAGGAGCATTTTTGCTTGGAGTCAAAGCTGTTACAATAATCTGCCATGGTAAATCAAAGCCAAAAGCAATTATGAACGCTTTGAAAATGGCGAAAGATATTGTTGTTTCGCGGACGAATGAAAAAATTTCAACCCAGATTAAAGAATTGATGGAGATAAAGACAAATGGAAAAGTTGAAAGCAAGAATATTAGGAACGGGTAGATCTCTGCCAGAAAAAGTCTTGACGAATGCTGATCTTGAAAAAATTGTAGACACTTCAGATGAATGGATCACAACAAGAACAGGCATTAAAGAAAGAAGAATTGCCAGAGAAGATGAAGCTTTGTCAGATTTTGCCATTGTGGCGGCAAAAAACGCCCTTGATATGGCAGGCATAAAACCTGAAGAGATAGATCTAGTCCTTGTCGCTACTGTTACAGCAGATATGTCGTTTCCATCAACTGGTTGCATTGTTCAGCATAAAATAGGGGCAACTAATGCTGCAGCCTTTGATTTTCAGGCAGGATGCACCGGTTTCATTTACGGACTATCTATAGCAAATCAATTCATCAAAAGCGGAGCCGCAAAAAAAATTCTACTTATAGGTGGTGAAGTTCTCTCAAAGATTACAGATTTTCAGGACAGAACGACCTGCGTTATTTTTGGAGACGGCTGCGGAGCGGTAATACTTTCAGCTGAAAACGAAGAAAAGGGAATTCTTTCAACTTCAATCCATTCTGACGGCTCAATGGCTGATTTTATTGAAATGCCTGCAGGAGGTTCAAGAATTCCTGCGTCTATAAATTCGGTTCAGCAAAGACTTCACTTTATCAAGATGAAAGGAAACGAAACTTTCAAAGTGGCTGTTAAAAGGATTGAGAGTGCCTGTCGGGAGTCCCTCGAGAAAGCAAATCTTTCAGCAGAAAACGTAAGATGGTTTATTCCTCATCAGGCAAATGTCAGAATAATAAATGCTGTTGCAGAAAGGCTTGGCTGGCCACAGGAAACCCTTTATATAAATATTGATAGAGTTGGAAATACTTCTGCAGGCTCCATTCCCATCGCCCTCGACGAAGTGGTCAGAGACGGAAAGTTAAAAGAGGACGACATTCTTCTCTTTTCAGCTTTTGGTTCAGGTTTAACGTGGGGCTCTGCCGTGGTGAGGTGGTAAAATGAAGATCGGTCTTCTCTTCCCTGGTCAGGGTTCCCAAATCGCAGGAATGGGTAAAGAGTTTTATGACAATTATGATTTTGTCAGAGAACTTTTTCATAAAGCAAATTCTCTTCTTGAACCAGATTTCTCTTCTCTTGTTTTTAATGGTCCACAGGAAAGATTAAATCTTACAGAAAACACGCAGCCTTCAATTCTAACCACTTCAATTGCAGCATTTAAATGTTTAATGGCAAAGTTGAATAATTTAAAGCCAGATTTTGTAGCCGGTCATTCACTCGGTGAATACAGCGCCTATGTTACAGCAGGTACAATAAGTTTTGAGGAAGCAGTTGTTGCGGTGAGAAAAAGAGCAAAATTTATGCAGGAGGCTGTAAAGGTTGGCGAAGGCGCGATGGCAGCCCTGATAGGAATCGAATACGAAACTGCAGTAAAAGTTTGTGAGGAGGCTTCGAATTATGGAGTGGTTGTTCCTGCAAACGACAATGCTCCAGGTCAGGTTGTTATTGCAGGAAAAAAAGAAGCTGTCGAAAAGGCAGTAGAGATTTCAAAACAAAATGGATGCAAAAAAGCGGTTTTTCTCCCTGTTTCCGCTCCATTCCATTCTCCTTTGATGAAACCAGCAAGAGAAAAAATGGAGGCAGTTTTACGAGGGATGAAATTCGATAATCCAGAAATTCCATGCGTGGCAAATGTTACTGCAAAGCCAGTTTACACCAAAGAAGAAGCAAGAGAACTTTTGATTAAACAGATTGACAGCCCTGTGAGATGGCGTGAAACTTTACTCTTCTTGAAAAATGAGGGTGTCGATACCCTCATAGAAATTGGACCTCAAACCGTTCTTCTTGGCCTTGCAAAAAGAATTTCAAAAGATTGGAAACTTCTAAATGTTGAAAATTTAAAAAGTCTTGAAGAAACAGTCGCAGTTATAAGCGGAGGATGAAAATGAAGAGATTTGAAGGAAAAGTTAGCCTTGTTACAGGAGCAGCACAGGGAATAGGGAAAAAAATAGTAGAAGTTCTTGCCTCAGAAGGAGCAATTGTTTACGGTGGTGATATCAAAGAAGATTTATTAAAGGAAAATGAACAGGAATTCAAAGAGAAAGGACTTATTTTCCATTCAGTTGTTCTTAATGTTTCAGACACATCTTCCTGTGAGAATTGCATAAAATTTATCACTGAAAAAGAGGGGAAATTAGATTTTCTTGTTAATAACGCTGGTGTTACCAGAGATACACTTTTATTAAGAATGAAAGAAGAAGATTGGGACCTTGTTCTTAATATCAATCTTAAAGGTGCTTTCCTTCTAACTAAGTTCGCTGCAAAAATTATGATGAATCAAAGGTGTGGCAGAATAGTAAATATTTCTTCAGTAGTTGGCTTGATGGGCAACCCTGGTCAGGCAAATTACTGTTCGAGCAAAGCAGGAATTATAGGTTTTACAAAATCGGTCGCAAGGGAACTCGCCTCGAGAGGAATTACCTGTAACGCCGTTGCACCGGGCTATATTCAAACCCCTATGACCGAAGCCCTTGACGAAAGACAGAAAGAGGCTCTCAAAAGTCTTATACCGTTGAACCGCCTTGGAACGGTTGATGATGTGGCTAATGCTGTAAAATTCTTGCTAAGTGATGACGCCTCATACATAACAGGCCAGGTGCTTTCAGTAAATGGGGGAATGTATATGTAAAAAATTAGTGGGCAAGTTTCTCACTTGCCCACAAAAGAGAGCCCCCCTCTTTAAAGTTGGGTCTCCCCATGCAGCGGGATTGAAATGCAACTTGCAGAAATGATGCCAAATAAAGGTCAATTTTAATCAATAAGACAGTATCTTCTTTATTTTTAAATAGTTACATTTTTTACAAAAATTTCTTTTTGTGATAATTATCACAATAATTCAAAAATTCTGCAATATTACGACTTTTTTTATATATCGATCTGTTTCCAAATGGTTACATAATAGGAAATAGAAAGTGACAATTAATGGCAATTTTAACAATTTAAAATTCAAAAAATGTCATTTCTGTCAAGACTATTTAGAAATGTACCATTGTGAGCGCTCCCTAACCGTGTCAGTGAGGAAGATTCCTTCCTTTGTGAGCGCTTCGAAGTGTAGGTCGGAATAACAGCCCCCCTCTCAGTTAGCCTTCGTGGGCTTCGATAGCGAAGCAATCTTCCACTTTTTAACAAACAATTCAGTCATTGCCAGTGCTCCTTCGTAGCCTCCGCTTATGAAGCAATCTTCCTCTTTTCAAACAAAGGAAGGTCACTTCGTTTGACCGTGCTTCGAAGCCACCCTTGAGTTCAGGCAATAGGCAGTAGGCAGTAGGCAATAGGCAATAGAATTTAAGTTCGAGATAGTATCCTTTTGCATATTGCCTATAGCCTATAGCCTTAAAGTAGAGGCAAAAGGCGGTAGGCAGGAGAGCTTGGCAGTCATCGCGAGTGCTACCTTAATCAGTCATAGCATAGTTTTTATAACAGGAAATGTCGTTCCTTGACAAAAATGAAATTAAAGGTGAAACTTTACATTTTGAAGGTAAGTTTTAGAAAATGGCAGTCTCTTTCTTAAGAAAAATAGCTTACAGAGTGGCAAGAACAATATATTTTAATAACTACGTATCAAAAATTGCATACTCTCTAAGGCTTCAGGGAAAGATAGTCACTTCAACAATCTCTATTGATTTTGGCTTGAAAGAAAAGGGATTGAAAAAGATTAGGGGTTTATTTCTTTCAGATTTTCATTTTGGAAACATCACAAGCGATGAAATCTTTCTAAGAATTGAAAAAACAATTGCAGAAAAAAGTGTTGATTTTGTTTTGCTTGGGGGAGACTACATTTTTCTTGAAGAAACAAAGTTTTTTAAAATGAAAAATTTTATTAAGAATATAAATGCTTTTTCTGGAAAATTTGCAGTCTTAGGAAACCATGACAGATGGCTGATGAAAAGTAATTTAAAGGAAATTTTTGAGGAATATGAGACCAAATTGCTAATCAATGAAGAATCAAATCTCAAACCTCCTTACGATTTTATAAAGATCTTTGGAATAGATGATATAAAATATGGGAAACCAGAGATGAACATTACCCCTCTAAAAAAGGGAGAAAATAGAATTTTCCTGTGCCATTCACCAGAAGGACTTTCTCTTGTAAAAAATCAAATATTTGACCTTGCTTTATTTGGGCACACACACGGAGGGCAGATAGCTTTTCCCCCCAAGAAACCATTTATCCCTTTTAAGGACAAATACTCCCAAAAATTTCCTAAAGGTTTTTTTGAAAAAAATATAAATGGCTACGATTTCCCCTTTTATGTTTCTTCGGGAATTGGCTGTGTCTGGCTTCCTTTACGATTGAACTCACCTTCTGAAATTGTATTTGTTGAATTGAAATAAAGTACTACCAAAATCAAATTATTTCTTTAAATTTTATGTTTTCAAATGGCCATAAAGGAAGCGGACAACACTCTTCATATTTTTCAAAAACTTCAACATTTTCTATTTTTAAATCCCACAGGTGAAGACCCTTAGCAGCCATTGCCGGGAATGGAAGATAATCTACCTTTCCTTCCAGAGCCATTCTTAAAAAACCAATCTCAATTTTTCCTCTGCCGTATGCCAGAAGCGAACCTACAATAAATCTAACCATTCTGTGAAGAAAAGATTTTCCCCTGACTTCAATACATAGTAATGGATTTTTATAAAGCAATGAAATTGAAGTTATTTCCCTTTCGATACCATTTTTCCTCCCTTCAGAGGTTGTAAAAGCGCTGAAATTTTTTGTTCCGACAAAAAGGGAAGCTGCCTCTTTGACTTTTTCAAAATCAAAATTTAAAAAAAACTTCGTGCAGAAAGGTTCAGCAGGAGGAGGAACTGAATTGCCAATATATATAAAATAGCGGTAAGTTTTGGATACCGTAGAAAATCTTGCGTGAAAGTTCCCATCCACCCTTTCAGCCTTTTTTATCAGTATGTCCTCTGGTAGAGCGGAGTTGAGTCCTTTCACAACATCCATCAATTTTCTTTGTGGATTTTTGTCTAAGGTGTGAATTACAAAGTTTCTTGCGTGAACTCCACCATCTGTTCTTGAACAACCCCAGATTGTAGGATAAAAATCAATCTTTTTTAAAGCGGTTTCTATCTCTTTCTGAACGGTTCTACCTTTGTTTTGATATTGGAAACCTCTAAAATCTGTCCCTGTAAATGACAAAAGAAAGCAGATTTTATTTTCTGAACTATTTTTTCTTTTCAAGAATCTCTGTAATAACTTTGATCAAGCCGGAAGACTGAATTGGTTTGGAAATATATGCTTCTGCCCCTAAAGAAAGCCCTTTTTCCCTGTCTTCCTGGGCACCTTCGGTAGTTATTATAATTATTGGAATGTCTCTAAGTTTTGGGTTTTGTTTTACAAGAGTAACAAGCTTCAGTCCATCCATTACCGGCATATTTATATCAGTCAAAATAAGATCCACTTCCTCACCTTGAAGTTTTTTTAAAGCATCGACTCCATCTACTGCTTCAACTATTTTACAGCCTTTGAATCGTTTAAGAGAAAACGATATCAGCTGTCTCATTGTTGGTGAATCTTCAACAATCAAAAAGCGGAGGTTCTCCATATCTTCTCCTTACCCTTGATTCTGAGAAGTTGTCAAAAGGTCAAGAAAACTTTGAATTGTACTGAGTTTCCTTTCTGATTGGGAGTAAAGTTTGCTTGAGAAAATTGCTGTTGCGGCGTGCCCTGCAAGCATTGAAAAAAGCTCGTAATCAACAGCAGTAAAAGCGTCTTTTTGAATAAGTAATTTGCTAATGTTTATAACTCCAATTACATTTTCCTTTATCTTAAGGGGAATTGAGGCAAGTGGGTGCTCAAAATCTACAGGATACGCCTTTGTGGCTTGATTTATGTAATATGCTTCACCGCTCTTGGCGACCTGTCCTATAATTCCATCTCCAATTCTAATCTTTGGAAATTTTACATCGCTGTCATATCCTTCTGAAGCCAAAACTACTAATTCGTTTGACTTTTCATCAAGAAGCATTATCGAAAAGACTTCTGCACCAATGAGATTTATTACAATTTCCATTACGATATGCAAAACTTCCTGAAAATCAAGGGTAGAATGAAGCTGATAGGATGCCACATAAAGGTTTGCAAGATTGTTGTTTTGCTCTTCCACCTCAATGTATCTTTGGGCAAAATCCTTGTTTTCTTCTTCTACCTGCTGATACCTCAGCAAAAGTTCCTCTTTTTCTTTCTCAAGACTTTCCACCCTTTTTCTTAATACTTCAATTTCTTCTTTGAACAAACCGTCGTTATGTGGCTGAGACTTTAATTGGGCTATTTGATATCTAAGTTTTTCATTTTCTTTAAGAACTTCCTGCAAAAACTCTTTTTGCTGATTTATCAGTTCATTAAATTCCTGGCTTTTTTTGAAAATATCGCTCTCGTCAACCATAAGAACTCCAGTCTATATTTTTAGCACAGAAAACAAATTATTGCAACTTCTCTGTGCCAAAAATACCAAATTTAACTAAAAGTTCAGGAATCTCTTCAAGAGGAACTATATAGTCTGCAGCACCCGATTTTGCAACCTCTCTTGGCATACCATAAATAACTGCAGATTTTTCCGATTCAGCAACCACTTTTCCTCCGGCGCTGTGAATTGCCATTGCCCCCTCTTTGCCATCGTCTCCCATGCCGGTCAAAATTATTGCCAGAACATTTTTGCCGAAATGGTCTGCAAGACTATGAAAAAGATGGTTTGCAGATGGAGCAAATTTGTCATCAGGAGATCTGTCGTAAAGTTTAATATAGTTCTTATTCTTTTCTGTTATAACTGAAACCTGCTTGCCTCCCGGGGCTACAAAAACCATCTGTGGACTAATTTCATCTCCGTCAGAGGCTTCTTTTACCCTCTTTTTTGTGACTGCCGCCAATCTTTCTGCAAAAAGCGCTGTAAAAATGGGTGGCATATGCTGACAGATTATTATGGGAGTTAAAAGATTTTTTGGGAGTTTTGTAAGCAAATACTGGACGGCTGGCGGACCTCCAGTTGAAGCCGCTATTGCTATTATTTCTGCCGAATGTTCTCCTCTGGGAAGAGGCATTAAAGGAGGAAACTCTATTTTTTGGGCATTTACCACTCTTTCTTTGATTTTTTCAAATTGAAGAGAGGGAATAGAAAGGACTTTTGAAAGTAGTTCCTGCTCCAGTTCTTTAAGTTTTGGAGAAGCAGACCTGCTTGGTTTTACAACAAAATCATATGCCCCTAAGTCAAGTGCCTTGAAAACTGAACGGTTACTCTCTCTTGAGGAAACAACAAGAACAGGAACAGGATGGTTAGCCATAAGCCACCTTAAAACCGCAAATCCATCCATCCCTGGCATCTCGAGATCAAGAGTTATCAGATCTGGCTCCCACGCTACAATTTTTCTTATTGCATCCTCTCCGTCGAAGGCTTTTGCAACCACTTCAATTTTTTCAGAAGATTCAAGTATTTCAGAAATTACCTTTCTGTTGTAAGGAGAATCATCGACAACGAGGACCCTAATTTTGTCTTTCATTGTGGTTCCTTTCTGTATACAAGGTCAGAAGGAAGATGAATAAGTTTAAATTTCTCCGTAACTGAAATCAAGCTTTCTGAGTGTCCCAGAAGAAGATACCCTCCATTATTCAATTTATCGTAAAACCTTTCAACAACCTTAACTTTTGCTTCCATATCAAAGTAAATTATCACATTTCTGCAGAAAATTACATCAAAATTGCCGAGAAGCGCATACCTGTCAAGTTCGAAAAGATTAAATTTCTGAAAAATGACTCTTGCCTTAATCTCATCTTTTATTCTCCATTTTTGCTCACCATCAGGTGTAAACCAGCGTGTCTTGAATTTTTCATCAACGCTTCTAAAAGAAGATTCCCCGTAAACACCTTCTTTTGCTTTATTTACCACTCTGCTGTTGATATCTGTAGCAAGAATTTCCACATTGTTTTCAGGAACACATTTGCTCTCCTTTATTAAGATCACAATGGAGTATGGCTCCTCCCCTGAAGAACAACCTGCACTCCAGATCCTGATTTTACTTCCTGCCCTTTTTTTTACAATCTCCGGAAGAATATCCTCTTTGAAACATTTGAGTTGCCTTTCCTCCCTCATAAAGTATGTTTCGTTTGTCGTTATTGTGGCTATCAGTGCATCCCATTCTTTTTCAGAATCAGAATCAAACATCAGGTATCTTATGTATTCATCAAGCCCCTTTAAATTGAGAGAGGTCATTCTCAATTCAATTCTTTTTTCCAGAAAAAATCTTGAATTTTCTCCAAAGAAAAGGCCTGTCCTATCATATATTAACGAGGAGAGTTTCCTGTAATGTTCATCCGAAAAGTGATTTTTGTCAATATCATCAAAAAGCATTTTTTCTCTCACTTGTTTTCTAAGTGTTTAAGAATTTCAATTAAGACCAGTTTCGTTTGAAAATCTACAGACTGTGCTTCCTGTTCAATAAGCGGGACATGCTCTTTCTCAAGTGAAAGGAAAAACTTTGTAACACTGTCTTTAAGGTCCTTGTGGGTCAGATAATGGAGAAGCCTTGGAACTGCTTGAATAGCCTTAAGTTTTGTCAGAGCCTCAATTACTGTCTGCTTTACAAATACATCCGGGTCCTTTTCAAGTTCTTTGAGTAAAGGAGGAACAAAAGAAGTTTCTCCCGAATTTGCCATCCATTCTATGGCTGCAGACCTTATTTCCCAATTAGAATCGTTTAAGGAGTCGATCAGGATACTTTTTCCTTCAATTCTACCCGACTTAGCAATGGCATTCAGGGCTGCCCTTCTGACTTCAAGATTTAGATTGCTTTTGGCAAGATTTTTAACTTCTTCAAAAATTAACCCGCAACCAACTTCAGAAAGGCCCCTCAGAGCTGCGATTTTTACAGGCACTTCGTCCGTTTCAAGCAATCTCAAAAGAGCTTTTACAACCGGTGGATCCGTGCTCTGCGCAAGGAAAAATGCCGCTTCCGCTCTAACGCCGGGATCACTATCCTGCAGTGCAACAATTAGCACATCGCTCTGGCTGACAAGAAGTTCTCTTCCGAGAGCATTTATTACAGCTCTTCTCACCTTAACATTTTCATCTGAAAAAAGTGGCAGTATTTTTGAAATCCCCTCTGAACCAAGAAACTGAAATACAATGTGAACAACATTCTGCCTCACATCGGGCGACGGATCTTTTAAACCTTCCAAGAGTATTTGTTCACTCTCCTTTTCTCTTGTCTCTCCTAAAATGAAATAGCCTATTTTTCTTTTTAGCGGATCATCTAAACTGACAAAAAGTTTTGCCTTCTCAAATGCAAGGTTTCTAAATTCTTCTTTTTTTCTGACAAGTTTCTTAATGGCATTTAAAGCCACATCATAGAAAGACTCGTCCTCTCTTTCAAAAACAGAAAGGATTTCCATGCAGGCCCTTTTGTCTTCTATTTTTGAAAGCATCGAAATTGCCTCCCTCCTGACAATATCATTCTCGTCTCTGCAGTATCCAAGAAGGGGAGCAACAGCCTCCGGCGACTGAGTGTCGGAAAGCAGGTCAATAAGAAGAACTTTTTCCTCTTCTGATTGAGTTTCAGAAAGTTTTTTGAGTATAGTTTTAAGCGCATGGTGCCCATATTCTCCAATAGCCCAGAGAACATCTCTCTGAATATAGGGATTCTGAATGTCTTGAAAAAAAATGGGAAGCAAAGTCAAATCGGTAACAAAGCCTGCCACTATGGCTATTCCCCTTTTTTCAGGAATCTTTGCCGAACCCCATAGTTCAGCAAGTTTCTCGGAAAGCTGTATGGGATAAGAGTCTCTAATTAATCTTCCCATTTCTGATCTATGATTTTCAAGAAAAATTTTTGGCAACGGTGAATAGTAGAGTCTTCCTAAGGTAGCCATGAACTCAAGCAACGGAGTCTCCTCAGATTCAGCCTTTTTAAACAAAAAAGGAATAACAGATAGATCGCCCATCTTCCCAAAAGCTTTTAGAATGGCTTTCTGGAGACGTTGATTTGAATAAAGTTCCATAAGTTTGTCAACCGCAGAAGGTCCACCAATCTCAGCGAGAGCATCAATAAGGTGAAATAGCACCCATTCATCGCTTCTCTGGGTCATATCAATCAGTATTCTTAGATTTGTTGGGTCCTTCAGTTTTCCAAGACTCTCTACCGCTGCAGAAACAAAATTTTTATTCGGGTGGCTTAAAAAATAAATAAGATGTGGCGTCGACGCTCGGCTTGGAATTTCCCCAAGCAAATGAATTATTGCCAGTTTAACATCAGGGTCCTCGTCAACAATTGTTTCATAAAGATATGGAAGTGAAGGCTCTCCAATTTTCAAAAGGGCTTCAAAAGAAGAATTTCTCAGTCCGGCGTTAACTGAATCAAAAAGTCCAGATATAAGTACAGGTATTACTCTGGCGTATGGAAAAGTTACTGCTGATTCAACTGCCGCTTTTCTTACACGCCAATTGCTGTCTCCAATAAGGCTTTGCAAAAATGGCAGCGCTTCATCTGGTTCCTCATTCTGAAGCATCAAAGCCGCTTTTCTTCTAAATTCAACCTCGCCGCTTTTTGCAAGATTCCTTATTTCGTCAATAGCCATCTTACCCCCTATTTATTGGTTTTTCTCTTAATGTACTCGGCGACAACAAAGTTCAGAAGATTCTTGCTTCCGGGAAAATTTTCTTCAAGGTATCTCTGCCCTTCAATTGCCTCCTGAGAAAAAAGAGAAAAGAAATCCTCAACCTTTTTTATTTTTTCCATCTTTTCAGTTTCGTAAACAAGCAGGTCAGCAAATATGCTTCTTGCAAGTCTTATTGCGTCATTGTCAAGCGTTTCTTGCTCCAGCCCGTTTGCGATGCCGAGATGGTAAGAAATTTTGTGCATAATTTTCTTCTCACTGAATGCTTCGTCGATATAGTCGTCAGCCCCATAAAGCGATTCCGGCCTCCTTCTATATCTTTTTGAATTATGTATTGCTCCAAGCAGAAATATCTTTGGAGGTTCACTTATTTCATCCCTTATTTTCAAAATAAGGTCGATTCCCATTAGTTTTGGAAGATATGGACTTACAAAAAGAATTTGAGGTTTTTTCTCCTTTACAAGCTGGTAGGCTGTCTCACCTTCGTCTGCAATAAAAATATTGAATTTTCTTGCGGCAAGTAACCCAACAACAAAACTTCTAAAATCTCTCTGAATGTCCGCCACAACAGCTGTTTTACCATCTTCCTCCTGAATAATCTCATGAGAACTTTTGTCTGAAGGGCTAACAAGAAACTGGTTACCACAGCTTCTACATTTCACTCTTAGCAGCTTCGCCTGCGTATCATGAAGCCTGTACCTTCTAAGACATTTAGGACATTGAACAATCATAATTCTCTCCTTAAGGACTAAAATTTGAGAAAAGCATCAAGATTAAGGAGGGCTACTGTTTTCCTTCTGTAATGGAAAACTCCAACAACAAACTCCTGCAAAGTAACATCAAAACCCTCAGGAGGAGGTTCAAGGGAAAGCAGATCCACCTCAACAACATGGTCTATTCCATCAACCCTCAATCCGAAAAGATCACCCTCTTTTTCGAGAACAATTATTTTTCTTGAAAGTGAATCTTCTTTCTTTTGCAAATTCATTTTTTGAAGAACATCTATGACTCCTACTATCCTTCCCCTCAAAGAAAAGATTCCTTTCAGAAAAGGAGGAACAAATGGAATTGGAGTAAGTGGCCTATCTTCAATTATCTGAGACAGCTCTCCAATTGGAATTGCGTATCTATTTCTCCCCACTTTGAAAATTAATAGTTTTTCAAGCTTTTTATCTTTCTGTTTTTTTGTTGCAGTATCTTCAATATATGATGTAGGAATTGAAAGAACGGGGGTCTCTATAGAAACAGCGGCCTGCTTCAATGCTTCTGTGACAACATCGTTTAGTTTTTCATCAATGCTTTTTTGTTTCTTCTGCTCTGAAATTTCTTCAGGATTTTTCTTTTCTTCCCCTTTTAAAGGCTCTGCCTCCTCTTTTAAGCTCTCAATTGCCTCTTCCTGTATATCAATTTTCTCACTTGAAGCGGATTTTTTTGTTTCTTTTTTTGCCATTTTGCGAATTTTTGCTAAATCCACGACAATCCTCCACAAATATTTTATTATAAACTATCCTGATAATATAGGCAAAAATCATTTGTTAAATTTTTTCTTAAGTTCCTCCTTTGCAATTTGAGAATGTCTTCTAATTGTAGTCTCGGATATCTTAAGTCCTTTTGAAATTTCTGAATCATCAAATCCAAGTATTTCTCTTAAAATAAAAACTATTCTTCTTTTAGGTGGAAGAGTATTGGCGAACTGGTATATTTCTTTTACTTCCAAAAAGTTACCTTCTATCGAAAGTTCTACCGCTTCTTCAGGAAGATCTTCAAAGGATATTTCAACTTTTCTTTTTTTTAGAAATGTGTAGGACCTTCTTAATGCAATTTGTCTTAGAAAAGGAAAAGGATCTCCTTCTTTCACTCTCTTAATGGCAAGAAAGAATCTGTAGAATGTTTCCTGAAGAATCTCCTCAGTATCAGCATAATTTAGTGTTATCTGGTAGATTAGCCTGAAAAGAGGAGGTGTGAAAAGGTGAACAAGCTCTTCAAAGGATTTTTCGTCACCTTTTTGTGATTCTTTCAGGAGGTCTTTTATTCTTTGCGATTCTCCGTTCATAACGGAGTTAGTATAAACTTGTATTGCCCCTGTTGTCCACTGCCACGACTGTATAGAAAAGAGGTGGAGAGGTTGATGTATCACAGTAGACCGCTCCACCTTCACAGGAAGGAAGAGGAACAGTAAAAGAAACAGGGTTTAAGGGTGCAACTGAATTTGAAGGACTTATATGATCTTTTGAAGAAGTTATTGGATAAAAGCCATAAAGTCTGTAGTTTGTAATGAGGTTTGTTTCCCTCCCATCGATTGTTGTTGTCACAGGTTCAAAAAAGATGAGTGTTGAACCATTTGTTTCAGACTTATGTATTCTTAAAGTCATAACAGGTGAAGGTGGCTGATGAGATGCTGAAGATCTGTTGCCATTGTCGTCTTTTGCCACCACAATATAGGTAATTGTATCACCCAAATTTACTGCTCCTGAATCAGTATAGGTATTTTCTCCATCGTAAGCAGGTACATTGATCCTTGCGTTAGGGAATGTAGTGTCTACGGTATCAAGCGAATAATTGTATTCGTTTAAAACTCTGTAAATGTCAAAAGACACAACATTGATTGGCTCGCCTTTAATATCAAATTGTGGTTTTGACCATCTCAATACCAAATCATTTCCAAATTTCTCAACCCGCAAATCCTCTATCATTGCAGGAATTTTTACTGCAACAGGACAGTTTGTTGGTTTTCCTGAAACTTCGTTCGAATATGCACTTTCTTTGTTCGATGTGTTTGTGGCAGTAAGAACAAAGTAATAGGTTGTGTTCGTGGTCAATCCATAAATTGTTGCCGATGTGATGGTTTTCTGATATACCTGACTTACAGTGTAAACTCCTGAAGTTGTGCCGTAATAAAGAGTGTAATGGTCTAAATCATTTTCACTATTTGCATTCCAGGTGATTTTTAAAGAATCTCCAATTCCAGGATCTGAAACTTTTAGACCGGTTGGAGGTAAAGGTGGATCGGGATTCGTTGGGATACCACTTACCATATTTGAAGGAGGACTTTCAAAACCCTCTGAATCTACTGAAACCACATAATAATAATAAGTTGTTCCATTCGTTAATCCGCTGTCTGTGTAATTGGAGAGAGGATAGGAAACAGGTGAAGAATTTATCTTAAAAAATGTTATTCCGTCTAAGGACCTATAGATGTTATACCCGCTGGGGGGATTTGCTGGATGCTGCCAGACAAGAGTAATACTCTGATTCCCTGCTGACGCCGTAAGGTTTAACGGTTTTGGTACATCAGGAAGGAGAATTTTCGTTGTCGGATCTCCAAGAAGAACAAGAGACAAGATTGGCCTTGAACTATTAGAAGAAAGAGAAAATCTTCCCGCTTCAACAGCATCTCCAATTATCCTCATTTTTGAGACTCCAAAAAGAGAATCGAAAAATGGGGTTGTAAATGTTTCATCCTCGCTTAGATAACTTATAGTAGTATATCCTGTTGACCCTATTACTCCTCTATCTCCTGCATTGAAAAAGGCTTCAAAAAGAGCAGGGCTATTACCTCCCTGATAGGCGAATCCAGTTGTATAGCAGGTTGAATTGACAACAAATGGCAGAGGAACGGTTGGAGGTGAAAATGCAGGAAGGTTATTAAGGTCAGAACCTCTCGTTGCAGTTAAAGACAAAATCCCGTCATTATAACTCCAAAATCTTGCTCCGCTGTGACCTGCATAGTGGATTAAAATTGTATCATCCCAGTAGCCCCGTATATGGGAAGCACACAAATCCTGATCAGTTCCGTTATATGGAGGATCGTGGTAATAAACCTTCAGACTCTGATATGGTGAGACCGCAAAGGTGTTTTTCAAATAGGTATTGTAGGTTTCAAACTCTTCTTCCCAGCTCTCGTCATAAGTATCTGCAACAAAGAATTGAGTCTTGTACCACGAAGAAGAGATGGTCTGGTCTTCATAAGCCATCAATTTGTTCAAAACACCTGCAAATTCTGTGTTTGTCCTTACTGGAATTCTCCCGATAGAGATGTTCGGGAACCCATCATCATCTGTATCTCCAAAGTAGCTATCTGAAGCAAGCCATCCCTGATGAGAATAATCTGACAGATCCTCTATCATCATTGTTGGAACCCAGTTTTTAAAAGTTGAATCACCTAAATAATTCTTGTAATCGTAAGAACTGTCTCCTATCAAAAGAAGGTAAGAGGGGAATTCTGTCCAATTATTTTTAGCATAAGTCAAAAAAGTTTTAATTGCTGTCGGGTCAAAAATTCCGTAAGAAAAATTATCATACACTTCCTGAATATCAACCCATAAAACATCATTATTGAACTGTGCATTCTTTTTTGAAAGATAATTCTGCCATACCAGATCTTCTCCAGCAGGATGAAAATCGGGATGTGTAATAATCAGGAATTTGCATCCAAAGGTCGTATCGGTAAGATCTCTACTTTCAATTTTTTCTATAGAAAGAGGAAAAAATGTGTTACAGGAAATAAAACACCTTCTATCTCCTTGTAGATCGGGATAATCAAATGTCATCTCACCGTTCAAATAAGAACCATTAATGCATTTGCGCGGGAGAAATAGCCCCGTCTGAGAATCCCTGCTCGAAAGGTCTAAAATAAATGGATTTTCCGTAAAGCCTGTTGCTATGTATCTTTTATCACCACCATTATCTTCAATCATTAAATCATTTGAATCACTCTCTGTTGTCCTGAGATAGCTTATAGAAACGGTATCAACTATCTGATTATCATTAACCGATTGAGATGAAGGAATTCTTATTGTAAGATTATTTATGCCTGATGAATCCAACTGGTTTTGAAGAAAAGAGTAGTTTAGAGTGGCAATTGTCTTTCCACTAAAAGTCAAACTTTGATAGGAAGACGAATTTATCTTTGCATCAAGAATGTGCACTACATCGTTAAAACCTACCTCATCAATTTTAAGCGAAAAGGAATCGCCATTTGATACCGGGTGAGGAAGGGTCAGAGAAATTGTCCTGCTTTTTTCGCCACCACCAGCAACATAATAAAGTCCAGGAGACCAGAACCACAATTCTCCATTGGGTCTTAAATGGTCAGCCCAGCTCATTTGATTGTTAACTTCAAAAGTAACATTCGAGTAAAAAGTCGTCGTTACAGGATATGAAGGATTTACTGGAGACACATCAAGAGTTGACATTCTTAGCCCACTGTTGTTATCTGCGTAAAGAAAATAAACATTTGTGTCTGTAAAATCACCGCCATTCCATACAGACCTGTTTTTGATGGAAAGTTTCTGACCGTAGAAAAGAATATAATCGCTCTCGTCAAAAACACCATCGCTTTCACCTTCAATATAGATCGGTATTTCTATTCCTCTTGAAGAAAGGTGGATTTTTCTGGGATCTACTGAGGAAAAATCTACACCTATGCTACTAAGATAACTTTTAGTCAATTTTACTATTCCGTCCTGATTGATTGACACTCTGTAAACAGGAGTTGTCGCTTGAGGCAAATTCTCTTTGAAAAGAAAATCTTCTTTTAAGTAATTTTGTGATTGAACGAAATAGCACGATTCCCAGTAATTTATAAACAAATTCTGATACTTTAAAACATCACAATTCCCATAGTTAGATTTGGTGGAATTTATTGAATCCACTCCCAGAAGCTCTATTGAGAAAGATGATAGTAATAAAATAGAATTTTGTTCATCTTTATAAAAAGGAAATACAAGGAGCTCTCTATAAGGAATTCCTTTGAAAATTCCTTTCGCGCCCCACACAAATTTCTCTTTTGCCGGTTTGATCCCTTTTGGACATTCAACCATTTTAATAAAATCTATATTCTTTTCTTTTATTATGGGAGGATCAGTTGATAATGGCAGGATGATTTTAAAAGACAGGACTGGGCCCTCTGGACCAACTGAATCTTCACCTTGCATCCAGATGGCTTTTTCTCTCTCAGAAATTGACCACGAAAGAAATAAGTTCTGGCAATAAAAAGAAAAAGAGAAGACACTCAGAAGTAATACAAACAACCACTTTCTAATTATCATAAAAACCTCTGAGTGTCTTCTATAATACTCTTAACACTTATGCCTGATACAAGGCAAAAAGCGGCAAAACACAAATTAACTGGCTGCGCCTGGTCCGCCCCCGCAACCTGGTGTCAGTTTTGCGCATGACCCCGCTAGCACTTCAATCTTCTCTCTCTGAACGATCTGTGGCTTTGAATACTGTTTCTTCATTGCTCCTCCTTTCGTTACCCTCACTATTATAACTCAAAAAAATCTTAAGTCAAGACCTTTTTTTCTTAAGACTCTATGCTCAATCAGATAATAATTTAACACCAAAAAAACAATTTGTCAAGAGCTAACCCATGGTGTGTCATAACTATATTAATGTCCTTATTTAAACTAATTAGAAATGTCCTTTAAAA
>DYJZ01000030.1 GCA_020722885.1 Thermoanaerobaculum aquaticum | reverse complement strand
GCATCGAAGTAAATCCCAGAAGGAAATTATCATATAGCTTTGACAGGGAACTTATGGAAATTGTTCGACAGTTTTTTTCAAACACCGCCCCTTGAATCCGAAACCTATCAGCCGAGCCTTTTTGAGAACTAATTGGAGAGCATAATGACATATACAGCCCTAAAAACAGTGAGCCTCGCTTTTAAGTCTCCATAAAACCCGTCCAGAATCCTCAATTTCTGGGGATTTCATTTCCGCTTTCAAATTATCCTCGACAGAAGTGATGCGATCAATTCAATCTCTTTATTTTTGTTTTATCTAACTAAAGTCAATCCTTTTTAAAAGGTAAAACAAGTTTTTTCTGTAAACCCTCTATACCTTTTTCTTCAGCAGTTTTTTCAAGTGCATCTTTTATGTTGCTGCTTATTTTTCCTTTAAGTCTTCCGTAAAGAACTTTCTGGTTTCCTTGAGCCATTACAACCATATCAGAGAGGTTTTTTCCTCCTCTTCTAACAAGAATCATTAGATCTACCGTTTTGCTTTTTTTATCAAGAAGGGTATCCCATCCCCTTCTTTCTATTTTTCTGAAATCCACACGTTTTCCCGCGGGTAGCTCATAAACAGCAAGATCAATCCTTTCAATCCCAAAAAATGTTACATCTTCATCCGCTATTTTTGATGCTGCAGATTTTACAAGTTTCATTGTTGTTCTGTCAAGTTTGAATTCAAATGAGTCTGTAAGTTTTGCTCCAATCTGTTTTTCGATTTCAAGCCTTCCCCTTTCAGGGCTAAAGGGAGCATAGCAACCTGCAAATAGAATAAGAATTAAAAACAATATAAAAAGATTCTTCACAATAACCTCAAGAATTAAATTTTACCACAATTTCATCAGGTCATTTGTTTAATGTTTGTTCTATTGGTAATATCCAGGCATGGGTGGATTCGCAAAGCTTATTGCTCAAAACACATCTCTGTATGCAGGACATAACCTCTTCAATCCTCTGGTCTTCAATTGCAGAAATAATTAGAACAGAAGCACCCGGGTGGTATCTGTCCCCCATTTTTACACCATTTTTCCCAACGCCAAAAGCATTGGGAATAACTGTAAATCCTGCAATCCCCTCTTCTCTCATAATATTCAGGCATTGAGGCTCATATTCACTGTCTGTGACAAGGAAAAGCATCTTCATTTTATTCCTCCTCTGTATAAACTTCGTCTTTAACTGGTGGATTATTTCCATAAAATAGATAGTATAAAACAGGTATTGCTCCCCATGAGAGAAGTGTTGAAGCAATTTCTCCTGAAATCAGTGCAAGTGCCATCCCCTGGAAAATCGGGTCAAGAAGCATAACTGAAGATCCAACAACTACTGCAAGAGCAGTTAAAAGCATTGGCCTGAATCTTACAGCACCTCCGTCAATAAGTGCCTCTCTTACACTTTCTCCATGCCTCATCTTCATCTCGGCAAAATCAATGACGAGTATTGAATTTCTGACAACAATTCCTGCAAGAGCAATGAATCCAATCATTGATGTTGCTGTAAAAAATACACCAAAAATTCCGTGGGCAGGAATTATCCCCACAAGAGAAAGAGGAATTGGTGCCATTATTGCAAGCGGGGTGAGGTAACTCTTGAACCATCCCACCACAAGAATATACATCAAAACAAGAACAAGGGCAAAAGAGATACCAAGATCTCTGAAAACTTCATAGGTTATCTGCCATTCGCCATCCCATTTCATCTGATACTTATCGTTGAAAAAGGGTATAGATGTGTAAAGTCTTGAAAGTCCGATCGTTCCGTCTGGAGTTTCAAGTTTTTTTAATTTTTTGTTGAGTTTCATCATAGCGTAAACTGGACTTTCTTCTTTTCCTGCAACCTCGCCGATAACATAAACCACTCTTTCAAGATTTTTATGGTAAATATCCTGTTTGACCTCTTCTATCTTCAAATCTGCAACCTGTGAAAGCGGTATAAACTGCCCCATCCTGTTTGGAATCATAATTGATGAAACTGCTTCCTTACTTGTTTTTGCCCAATCAGGGAATTTTATTCTAATAGGAATAATCTCCCTCTCAGAATCACTGTGAAGATAATCTGGAGAATACTCACCAAGTGAAAGAGCAAGAAAATTGCTTATTTCCATAGTTGAAAGTCCAAAAGAGGATGCCTTTTTAGGGTCAACATCAATCAAAAGTTCCTTTTGTGGTGCGACAGCAAATATGTCGTAATCAACAACACTTTCAGTTTCTTTAAAAAGATCAAGAACCTTTTGGGAAAGCAAATACATTTTTTCAAGGTCAGGACCATATATTTCTGCTACAAGAGTAGAAATAACAGGTGGTCCAGGAGGAATTTCAACCACTTTCAATTTTACATTGAGTTCTTTTGCAAGAGGCTCAAGAAGATTCCTTGCTTTCTTGGCAATCTCATGACTTTGACTTCTCCTTTCACCTTTCGGTAGAAGGTTGACCTGTATATCTGCCTTACTCGAAATTTGTCTTAAATAGTAGTGTCGGACAAGCCCGTTAAATGTTATCGGTGCAGAAGTTCCCGCATAAATCTGGTAGTTTGTAACTTCCTCCATTTCTGAGAGTTTCTTTCCAAGAATCTGTGCCGCTCTCAGGCTTTCCTCAAGCGGAGTTCCCTCGTTCAGGTCAAGGACTACCTGAAATTCGCTTTTGTTGTCAAAGGGGAGCATTTTTACTTTGACGAATTTTATAAGAACAAGTCCAATTGAGAAAATCAATAAAAGGGCATTGACTATTAAAAAGTAAGCCATTGTCTTTCTGGAACTTAAAAGTTTTGACATAAAACTTCTGTAATATTTTAAAAGAGCCATCTCTTTTTCTTCTTCTTCTGAATGTTCCTTGTTCTTTAAAAGAGCATAAGCCGCCCATGGCGAAACAATGAAGGCAACAAGAAGTGAGATCAGCATAGCAGTTGAAGCACCAACAGGAATTGGCCTCATATAAGGACCCATCATTCCTCGAACAAAAGCCATAGGAAGTATTGCGGCTATAACCGTAAATGTTGCAAGAATTGTTGGATTTCCCACTTCATCTACCGCTTCAATCGCTTTTCTTAAAAGTGTCCTGCCATCTTTCATAGTAAAATGGCGGTATATGTTTTCTACAACAACTATGGCGTCATCAACGAGAATTCCTATTGAAAAAATCAGGGCAAAGAGAGTTACACGATTCAAAGTGTAGCCGGAAAGATAATATATAAGCAAAGTAAAAGCAAGAGTTACAGGAACAGCAATTCCCACTACAAGCGATTCTTTAAAGCCAAGCATAAAGGCAATTAAAATGACAACAGAGATTGTGGCAAGGAGAAGGTGTTCTATAAGTTCGTTAGATTTTTCCTTCGCAGTTTCCCCATAATTTCTTGTTACAGTGACATTTACATTCCCTGGAATGATTTTACCCTTCATCAGTTCAATTTTTTCAAGAAGCTTCTCATTGAGTTCTGTAGCATTTACTCCCTTTCTCTTTGAAACTGTTATTGTTACAGCAGGATAAATTTGTCCCAATTCTTCAGAAGTTTTTGCACCTCCTTTCCCGATTCCCATAAAAACATAATTTGAAGGTGTTGAAGGACCATCTTTAATTTCTGCAACATCACCGAGATAGATTGGCTTATTGTTGAAAAATCCTATAAGAACATTTCCGACATCTCTTGAATCTTTAAGCCACGATCCTGCTGTAACCTTGATCTCTTCGTTTTCTGAAACAAGTTTTCCTGAAGGTATCCTGCTATTAAATGCAGAAAGAGATTGGGCTATGGAAAGTGAACTTAAAGAGTACGCCCTTAACTTCACAGGGTCGAGATTTATATTGATTTCTCTCCTTTCCTCTCCGAGTGTTTCAACCTGAGCAACATCGCTTACTTCTCTAAGTTTAAGTTCAACTTCTCTTGCAAGTCGGCTCAATTCGTAAGAATTTAATCCCTTTCCCCAGATTGTCAAAGCAAGAACCGGGACATCATCTATTGAGTGAAGTTTTATTACAGGCTCCATCGCTCCCTTTGGAAGAAGGTCTGATGTTCCTTTTAATTTGTCATAGATTCTCACCATTGCTTCGGTTTCGTCCGAGTTGACCTCAAAACGAACTATTACCATTCCAAAATTTGAAGAGGAAGTAGAATAAACATATTCTACTTTTGGTATCTCCCAGAAAATTTTTTCAAGGGGTGTTACAACCCTCTTTTCAACCTCTAAAGGTGTTGCTCCCGGATAGGGAATTATGACATCAACCATCGGTACAACAATCTGCGGTTCCTCTTCCCTCGGAGTCATAATGACTGCAAAAACCCCAAGCATTAGAGAAGTTATAACAATTAGAAGTGTTAGTTTGTTTTTTAAAAAATAATGGGCTATAGAACCTGAAGGACCAACTTTTATCATTGGCTCACCTCCACAATATCACCTTCTTTCAATTGTTGCGGTGGTGAAACAACAACCTCTTCCTTTTCGTTTACTCCAGAAAGAATCTGAATCTCTTTTCCTTCACTTCTTCCACTTTTAACAATCCTCAAAGAAACGGTTTTGTCACTGTTTCTAACAAAGAGAAGTTCAAGTTGTCCCTCTTTTACAAGAGCTTCTTTTGGAACAGAGATGAATTCCTTTGAAAGGTCGTCAAATCTGACAGTAACAAACTGCCCCGCCTTAAACTCTCCTTTAGGGACTTCAATTTTGATAGTGGATGTTTTTGTGTATAAATCAGCAGTTGGAACCACTGCAACAATTTTTGATTCTATATAGTCATCACTATTAGATTTAAAAAGTTTTGCTGTTGAAGAAACTTTTATCTTCGAGGCTTTTTCTTCTGGAACTTCCACAAGTATTTCAAGTTTATCGGGGTTTTCAATGGTAATTATAGGCATGCCTGGAGCCGCAAGATTTCCTTCTTCCATAAACTTCTTTGTTACAACCCCATCAATGGGAGAGTAAATTTTTCCATAAGAGAGAAGGGTTTTTGACATTTCAAGGTTTGCTTTTGCTTGCTCTCTCTGTGCATTCATAGAAGCAGCCATCGCCTCCATTTGTTCAAGTTGGTGCCTGGTTACAGCCCTTTGTTCGTAGAGTCTTCTAAATCTTTCAAGGTCTCTGTTTGCATTTTCACTTGCGGTAATTGCAGCACTCAACCCCGCTTCCGACTGCTTATATACACTGAGCGCTTCAGCAGCATCAACCTCAAGAAGAAGCTGACCCTTTTTAATAGGTGTTCCTTCAGAAACATAAAGTTTTAGTATCCTTCCCATCATCTTTGTGGAAATATTCACAAACTCTTGTGATTTGATTGTTCCTACAAAACTTTCCTCCGAAGAAAAATTTTTCTTGACAACTTTCTCAACCTTTGCGTTAAAAGTTTTTCTTTTCCTTTCCATTTTGCTCTCATTTGAACAGGCAAAAAGAAAAACTATAGAAAGAACAAAAAGTGATAATAAAGCTATTTTTTTCATCTTATACTCCTCCCATATTTTAAAATTCTTCACCACCAAGAAGTTGATAAAGACGACTTTTTTCAACAATGACATCGTAATAGGCTTTTGCTCTTGAAAGTTTCGTGGTTGTAACAAGGATATCGGCATCAAGAAGTTCAGTTATAAGTGCCATTCCCTCTTCATACCTTTTTGAGACAATTCTCTGGTTTTCAAGTGCCTGTTCAACCTGTTTTTCCCTTACTCCAAGCCTTTCTTCAAGTGTTTTCAATTTCAAATAAGATTCTTTGATCTGTGTGTCAATCTTTAATCTTAAATCTGATAGCATCTCAAGGGCAGAAACTTCATCCGATTTTGCCTGCAAAAGGGCTCCTCCTCTTCTACCTCCGTCAAAAATAGGAATTTTTACCTCTACGCCCAACATCCAGTTTTTTCCATAATTTCCATTGTCAGCATAATCTCTCTCGTAGGATGCCATCATTCCAACCTGTGGGAAATAATCTGCTTTTTTGATTTTCACTCCCTCTTTTGCCTGTTTTACAAGGTTTTCCATAGCAAGAAGTTCATTATTGTTGGATTCGCCTTTTTTTATTGCCTCCTCAAGGCTTATTTCTATTTTTTTGTACTCCTCAAGGTTACCAATGGGCTTTACCTGATAGTTAACACCCATTGCATAACTCAAATAAGATTTTGCAATCTGGTAGTCAGCCCTTTTTGAATAAAGGTCCTGCTCAACATCCGAAAGGTAAACCCTTATTCTCAAAAGGTCTGAATCAAGAACAAGACCCTCCCTGTGCATAGCAGAAATCCTCTCCTCGTGAGCCTTAGCAGTTTTAAAAGCCTCTTCGTAAACTTCAACAACCTTTTCGGCAAGAATTGCACCATAAAAGGCTTCTGTAACCCCTTTTTTTACCTTCTCCCGTGCGTCCTCATACCTGTTTTTTGATACCTCTATTCCGTGTTTTGAGGCTCTGTAGTAAGCGTTTAATTTTCCACCTGTGAAAATAGGAAGGGTCAATGTGATTTTTCCCTGATAATTTTTAAGGGGGTCGGGGTTGTTGAGATTTTCAATTGCAAAATCCATCATTCCAAACCTTTCCTGTGTTAATTTTCCCATAAAAACATAAACTGGATTGTCTGTTTTTGAATAGTTAAAAGTAAAATCCACTTGAGGGATATAGTAGGAAAAAGACTCTCGTTTCAAACCTTCTGCCTTATCAATCTGTGACTTTGCAGCATTTAGAAGTTTGTTGTTTAAAAGAGATTGAGAAAGAGCCTCATCAAATGTAACCTCTCTCTCAATTTGAGAAAAAATGGAAAATGAAAGGGAAAGTAAAGTTAAATAAAAAATAAGTCGTTTCATAAAACCTCCCAAAAAAATTTACACTTAAATTATAGATGCTAAGTTAAAAAATTGGTAACAGAATAATAAATGTCCTTTATCACAAAAATACATTTTCGATAGAAAGGCGCCCCAAAAAATTGATAGAAAAAGCTTTCTATGGTTAATAAAACCTGTAATTATGGAAATGATAGCATTAAATTCCTCCTTATTATCTACTCCTGCATCTCAATTGCAATAACCGCCATGATTATCAGAATAGGAAAGTTGAGGGGGCTTCCAGCCATCATTCCATGGACGGGGCTTTCAATGATCCTGCTGGTTTAAGCCTTTGCCAATGAGTATGAGGAATACAGGAAACATAGCAAAAGGCTTATTCCCTCGATTTATTAAAAAAGAAAGAAAAATGTAAAAAAACTTATAAGCTATTAATGATGAAATTCCGGGCAATTCCACTTAAGGTATTTAAACTTCAGTCTTTCTCCTTTTCCTGAGTTCAGGAAGCGAAGAATAAAAAAATCGAAGCCAAATTCCTTGACTTTATTCTTTTTTTCCTATAGTTTAATATCTTTGTTATGGAGGTAAGTGTGGAAAAATTAAAGCATCCTGTCGGTCTGAAAGTGCTTTTTTTTACAGAAATGTGGGAAAGATTCGGCATTTATACGATGCTTGCCATTTTTACTCTATATCTCGATGAACATTTTCATTATCCCCACCCCGGTACAATATACGGCGCTTTTCTTGCACTTGTTTATTTCACACCAATTGCCGGTGGCTTTGTGGCAGACAGACTCCTCGGGTTCAGAAAAACCATAATTCTGGGTGGACTTCTGCTCGCTCTGGGTTATGGTTTACTGTCGGTCCCTTTAAAAGAAACATCTGAGGTTGAAGAACAAATTGCAAAAGCAGAAAACCAGCAAAAAGAAAATTTTAAAAAATGGGAAGAAAGGGTTCTTGAACTAAAAAAAGAGGGAAAAGCCTCTCAGGAACCAGCGCCAAAATACTATGGTCCTGAAAGAAAAAAGGGAAGATGGATCTTCTTTTTAGGGCTTTTATTGATTGTTTGCGGAAATGGTCTTTTCAAGCCAAACATTTCTGTTATGGTTGGAAATCTTTACGAAGAGGGAAATCCACTTAAAGATTCAGCATTCAACATTTTTTATATGGGAATTAACATAGGGGCTCTTTTTGGTCCAATGGTGGCTTCTTTTTTAAGAAACAAATTCGGCTGGTCTTTTGCTTTTGCAGCCGCTGCTGTCGGAATGGTTTTTTCGGTTGTAATTTTTAGGTCATTCAAAAGATTCATTGAGCATGCAGAAATTGCTCACCACAAAGATTCCGTTGTAAAAAATGTTAACTTAACAAAAGAAGAGGAAAAGAAAAGAATTTTCGCTCTTCTTGTCATCTACGCTATTGTCATACTTTTCTGGATGTCCTTCCACCAGAACGGATTCACTCTCACCTTCTGGGGCAGAGACTGCACAAAACCTTTTATGGGGTTCAAAATTCCGGCGGAACTTTTCCAGACTATAAACCCATTTTTTGTAATAGTTCTAACTCCAATAGTTGTTTCCCTTTTTAAATTTCTCAGAGAAAGGAAAATGGAACCGTCAACACCTGGAAAAATGATGATAGGAATGCTTCTTACTGCAACCTCTTTTGGAATTATGACTCTTGCTGGAATTTCGGGGGGAGATAAAGGACTTGTTTCAATTTGGTGGCTAGTCAGTGCGTATGCTGTGATAACTTTTGGAGAGTTGTGTCTCAGTCCAATGGGGCTTTCCTTCTGCTCAAAAGTTGCACCTCCGAGATTCAGAGGAGTGATGATGGGAGGTTGGTTTGGGGCGACAGCAATAGGAAATTACCTTTCAGGTGCTATAGAACCTTTCTGGGATAAGCTGCCACATAGCCAGTTTTTCTTCTTCCTCGTTGTAAGCAGCCTTTTTGCAGCACTTCTTCTAAGAATTGTTCTTAAGTGGGTAAATGAAGCCTCTAAAGCAGGTTCGGGAAGTGAGAATTGATTAAAAGGACAATCTCTTTTCTCAATTTTTCATCCTCTTTCCTGTCGAGAGAATTCTCTTTTATTTCCTCTATGTTTACGGACTTTTTGTGGAGAGAAGAATAGATTCTTAAGTTGTCAAGAAGTCGCAAGAAAAAGTTTCTTGCCTCCCTGAGTAAAGAAATTTCATTACCTGATAAAATTTTCTCCTTCCCAAGAAATTCAAGCGCATAGTTGAAATCTCCTCCCGGCTTGTATTTACCACTGTTATTCAGTAAAGATGCCAGAAAGAGATCCTGATCAAAAAGGCATCCCCTGCCAAATTTTATCTCTCCTTCAAGGTTTGGATTGTTTTTTAGAAGTCTTCTTATTAGTTCTACAACAGATGAAAGAGAGCTAATATTAAGAGGGGCAAAACTCTGTGAGACTGCTGAATAAACTTTATCAGATAGATTTTTATTGCCGCAAATAAATCTCAATTTTGTAAATGATAGTTTTTCCCACAATCTTGCCTCTTTCTGGAAATAATTCTTAACTCCTTCTATTGAAGGGACTAAAACCCCTGAATTTCCATAGGGCCTCAATCTCAAATCAACCACATAAAGTGCCCCTGAGTAGGTTAATGAAGAGAGACTTTCAATAAATTTCCTTACCGCTTTTATTTCCGTTGATTCAGAAAAAAGATTCGGAAGGCTCTTCTCATCTTTTTTGACAATTAGCAGGTCAAGGTCTGAACCAAAAACCATTTCTCTGAAACCAAGCCTTCCAAGTGCAAAAACTGCCAACTGAGAAGAAAGATCAGAATAATTATCAAACTCTTTTACTGTTTTCTCAAAGAGTTCTTTTAGAATTGCTTCAGCAATTCCAGTATATATTTCGGTAAAATTATTTTCTTTTAAAAGAATTTTTCTCGAAATTGCCTGAACAAATATCTTCTTTTGTTCAAGTGAAATTTCTCTTAATTCTGCTTTTTTGATTTTAAAACGGAATTTGCTGATGTTTATTTCAGGAATTTCTTCCTCTATTAAAGGAAGAATTGTTTCAGGCACCGTCTTTAAATATTCTGAAACGCTCTCAGATAGTGAAACGATTTTTAAAATTCTTTCAAATACTTTTTGAAAAATTTCAGGTTTAGAGAGAAGTAAATTGAAAGATTCTTCATTTGAAATAATTGCTTCAAAAGATTTGACAGTTTTGCAAAGTGACTTATTTTTCAAAGAAAGTATTATTTTGTGAATTTCTCTTACTTTATCCATTGTAAAAACATTGGAACTTAAAAGATAATTATAAATTCTTGAAAGAGAGGGCGACAAAATTTCCACCTGCTCAATTCCCAATCTTTTTAAATCTTTCTCAATCTCCTCTTTAGAAAATTGCTTCTCCTCCCTTTTCAAAAGAAATTCAATCTTTTTTGAAAAGAAATCTTTTGCTTTTCTTCTGCAATCTTCAATCAATTTTCTTGAATTTTCTCTGGAGAGAAATTTTTTAAGAGCATCCCACTCCCTATCAGAATCGGGCTCAAGGTGCGTTTGCCTTAAGTTTGTAACCTGAACAAAATGTTCAACTTTCCTCAAAATCTCATAACTTCTTTTAATCTCCTCTTCTTCTTTCAAAGTCAGGTAGTTTTGTTCTTTTAAGAAGTGTAAACTTTTTAAAGTGCTGGCTTCGATACGGCTTTTGGATGTTGCGATGGAAAGAGCCTGGGTTGCAAATTCTATATCTCTTATTGAGCCTTCCCCCTCTTTCAAATTTTTCTCTTTTTCGGGAAGTGTGGAAAGAGTCTTTATTCTTGTTTTTTTTATTTCGTCACAAATAAAAGGAATTTTTTCGTTATTAAGAATGATTTTATGAATTTTGCCAATAAACTCTTCGCCAAGTTGAAAATCTCCATAAAAGGGCCTTGCTTTTATCCACGCCTGTTTTTCCCAGAAGTGCGCCTCCCTTTTATAGTATTCAAAAGCATTTTTAAGAGGTAATGTCAAATTTCCATCTTTGCCCCTCGGCCTTAAGTTGAAATCGACTTTAAATCCCTTAAGGGAAAAGCATTCTGAAGTCAAAATTTCATAGACACTCCTTGCAATTTTTTCAAAATATTCCGCATTTGAAAAGTTCTTGTCAGTTCTGCCATCTTCTTCGTAAAATGTTATAATGTCAATGTCAGAAGAGTAGTTGAGTTCTCTTGCACCCCATTTCCCCAGAGCAAAAAAGATAAATTTTGTTTTTACGAGTTTTTCGCTTTTTCCTTTATGGTATGGCATTCCCATCTTATCGAGAGTTTTATGTTCAACAAGATAAACCGTGGTAGAGACAATTGCATCGGCAAGATCGCTTATGGCTGCTGTAACTTCTTCAAAATTCATTATTGAAAGAAGATCAAGCACAGCAATTGCAGATAAATTAACAATACGAAAATCGTTTAATACCTCTTCCGTTTTTTCTGCAGTAGAAAAAATTTTTTTCTGCAAAGAACTCTTCATACATTCAAGATTTAGATTATCTTTGTTTCTCGTCAAATCAAAAAAATCTCTTAAAATTTCACCTTTGCCGTAAAGATGAAGAAATAGAGGTTCTGAAAAAGAAGCAAGCAATGAAAGAACAAGCAAATCCCATTCATTTTGCGGGAGTGTTGCCCTTTTGAGATATAGAGAAACAAGAGCACGCGCCTTTTCGGGAAATGGCATCCTGTGGCTATACCTTTTTATCAATTCATCAACTATTTTCTCATTTTCATTCATTTTCATTCTAATCTGCTTGACACATATTTAAAAAATGGTAGTCTATTCTTTGAAGGAGGTTTTTATGGAGTCTATTATTCTTGTCCTCACAACCACAAATTCGGAAGAACTTGCTGTGAAAATCGCCGAAACACTTGTTCAAAGGGGATTTGCCGCCTGTGTGAACATTATAAAAAAAATTCGCTCCATTTACAGATTCAAAGGTGAGGTATGGGATGATGAAGAATACCTTCTTATTATAAAAACAAGAGAAAGTCTCAAAGATGAAGTAGAAAAAGCAATCAAGGAAATACACACCTACGAACTTCCAGAGATTCTCGTTGTAAATCTTTCCGACAGTGAAAAGAAATTTCAGCAATGGATTCTTGACTGTACTGTTTCTCATTTTTAACTTTTCTTTAAACTTAAATTCTTTCTAAAAAAAGTCACTTTGAAAACCTCTGCAGAAATTTTATTTTAGCAAAAAAGGAGGGATTTTCATAAACTAATAGGGACAAATTGACTGGAAAACTGTTATGAGAATAATAGTTCTTCGCTTTAGCTCTTTTTTACTTTTTCTTTTTGTGGTCTTTTATAGCGATGTTAAGAACCTCTTTGACATCTTTTACAAAGTGAAAATTGAGATCTTTTTTTACTTCCTCGGTGAGGTCTTCGAGGTCTCCCCTGTTTTGTTCTGGCAAAATTATATTCTTAATCTGTGCTCTTTTTGCCGCAAGAACCTTTTCCTTCACCCCCCCTATTGGAAGAACCTTTCCTATAAGACTTATCTCTCCCGTCATTGCGATATCATCTCTGACAAGTTTACCGGTAAGAAGTGATGTCAATGCTGTTGTAATCGCTGTCCCTGCGGAAGGTCCGTCCTTAGGCGTGGCTCCTGCAGGAACATGAAGATGAATATCTTTTCCAGAAAAAAGAGTTTCTTTTATATTGAGTTCTACTGCATGGCTTTTGATCCATGAAAGTGCTGCCTGTGCTGACTCCTTCATTACATCGCCAAGTTGTCCGGTAAGAAGAAGTCCACCCTTGCCTTTCATTAGTGTGCATTCAATAAACAAGATCTCTCCGCCATAAGGTGTCCAGGCAAGCCCTGTTGCGACACCGGGGCGGTCTATTCTCTCTCTTGTTTCAAGGAAAACCTGCTGCATTCCGAGATATTCTCTTACTTTTTTCTCGTCAACTATAACTTTTTCATTTTTCCCGGCAACTCTCTCTTTCGCTACTTTTCTGCATATTGCAGAAATCTGTCTTTCAAGGTTTCTAACACCAGCCTCTCTCGTGTATTCATTTACAATTAGCCTGATTGCTTTTTCATCAAACCCGATATGTTTTTTTGAAAGCCCGTGATTCTGAAGAACTCTCGGAATTATGTGATCTGTTGCTATATGAACCTTCTCATCTTCAGTATAGCCTGGTATTCTTATAACTTCAGTTCTATCAAGAAGAGGCTGAGGAATGGTATCGAGCATATTTGCAGTGGTAATGAACATCGTGTAGCTCAAATCAAATGGCACTTCAAGATAATGGTCAGAAAAGGAAAAATTCTGCTCGGGGTCTAAAACTTCAAGGAGAGCGGATGTAGGATCTCCCCTAAAATCCATTCCAACTTTGTCAATTTCATCAAGCATAAAGACAGGATTTCTACTTCCTGCTTTTTTGATTCCCTGAATTATTCTTCCCGGCAAAGCAGCCACATAGGTTCTTCTGTGTCCTCTTATTTCAGCCTCGTCCTTTATTCCACCCAGACTCATCCTTATAAATTTTCTCCCGAGTGATCGGGCGATTGATTTGCCGAGACTTGTCTTTCCCACTCCGGGAGGACCAACAAGGCAAAGTATCGGGCCCTTCAAATCTTTCTTAAGCTGCTGTACAGCAAGATACTCAAGTATTCTATCTTTGACTTTTTTCAACCCGTAATGGTCTTCGTCAAGGATTCTTTCTGCCCTTTTGATGTCAAGGCGATCTTTTGTCTCTTTCTTCCAGGGAAGTTCAATCAGCCATTCGAGATAGGTTCTTGTTACTGAATATTCGGCAGCCGAAGGGTGCATCAAAGAGAGTCGGTTAAACTCTTTCATTGCAACCTCTTCAACATCCTTTGGCATTCCTGCTTTAAGGATCTTTTCTTTCAACTCTTCGAGTTCTTTTTCGTGGGTGTCCTCTCCGAGTTCCTTCTGGATCGCTTTTATCTGCTCTTTAAGGAAATAATCTTTCTGAGACTTCTGGACACTGTCCATAACTTCAGATTGAATTTTACTACCAATTTCAACCACCTGAAGCTCTCTTACCAGAATTCCAAGAAAGAGTTTCATCCTTTTGAGAGTGTCTGTTTCTTCAAGGATAAGTTGTTTTTCGGCTATCGGAATCGGGAAATTGAATGCTATTGTGTCAACAATTTTGTCCGGATCTGAATAATTCTTTATCTGATCCACCTGTTCAGGCGGAATTGAACCTGTCAGGTTTGCAAATTTCTCATACTGCATAATGATATTTTTCTTGACCGCTTCAACCTCTATTCCCTTTGCCCCGCTGTTCGACAAAAATTCTATTCTTGCTTCGAGATAGGGCTCGGTGGCTGTTATCTCAACAATTTTTGCTTTACCCTGTCCCTGAACAACAATCGCAAGGTTTGTTGGTGAATTTCTCATCAGGCGCAGAAGTTTTCCAACCACCCCTACATTGTAAATGTCTTCCGGGGCCGGGTCTTCAATTTCACCATCTTTCTGTGAAACAATGAAAATAAGCCCATCCTGCCTTGTCGCCTGCTCAAGCGCTTTGAGAGACCTTTCTCTTCCTACCGCGAGAGGAATGATCATTGACGGATAAAGTATCGTATTTCTGAGCGGAAGAACCGGCAGAACAGGTTTTTCTATAATTGCTTCTTTTAAAGTCTCCTCTTCCATTTGCCAAAAACTCCTTAAATTATTAAGATACACTACTGGAAGGAGAAAGGCAAGAGTTATGGGAAAAAATTTGACCAGAATACTACTTTCAAGGATGGGAAAAGCCATAAAAGATTTCAACATGATTGAAGCTGGAGATAGAGTCGCTGTAGGCGTTTCTGGTGGTAAGGATTCCTACACCCTCCTTTATCTTCTTGAGGAAATTCGCAAAAAGTCTCCAAAAAAATTTGAAATAATCGCTCTAAATGCTCATAACGGAAACAGGTTTTATCAGTCTGAAAAAATCGCATCCTTTGCAAAAATGATAGGCGTTCCATTTTACCTCGAAAAAACAGAAATAATTGATATTGTTATGAAGAAACTTCGTCCTGAATCTTACCCCTGCTCTTTCTGTGCCCGCCTTAGAAGGGCAGCCCTCTACTCTGCTGCACTCAATTTAAACTGCAACAAGCTTGCTCTCGGACACCATCTTGACGACGCAATCGAAACACTTCTTCTAAACTTTTTCTTTCAGGGAAACCTGAAGGGAATGCCACCAAAACTCCTTGCCGAAAATGGAAAAATAGTTACAATAAGACCGCTTTATTATGTGCCGGAAGGAATGATACAGGAATTTTCTGAAAAAATGAGTTATCCTATAATAGATTGCGCCTGCGTAATCTCCTGCGATAAGCAGGGAGAAAGGAAGGAGATGAAAAAGGTTGTTGAGGAAATTTCAAAAAGATATCCGAAAGCAAGAAGGTCTGCCCTTACCGCTTTAAAAAATATTGAGCCAAGATATCTTGCAGATTCAAAACTTCACGATTTTGAAAAAGAAAGAGTCTCTGAAAAGAAATATGGAGGTTGAAATGAGATTTTATAAGATACTTATTCTCTTCGTTCTGTGTGTTTCTTTTTCTATTTTTAACCCCGCAGAATTTTACTGCAGAAAGTTTGATGTAGTTTTAGATAAGTGGATTAAAATAGACGATGGCCCCAAGCCCATTATTGTTTATGATTTAAAGTTTGAGTTTCCCTCCTACATCGGACCCAGAAAACTGAATATAAAGGGAATTTCGCAAGCGGTTGTAAATTTTAAAAATTATGGTGAAACCCCTTTGAAAGTAAAAATTGCTATCGCCCTTTTTGATGAAGAAGATAATCTTGTTGGATGCGGAACCACCTCATCAAAGTTTATGGTAACAAGAGCAGGAAAAGAGGAAAAAGTTGTTGTAGCCTTCAATAATGTTAAATCTCGCCTCCCTCAGGCAAAATATTTTCTTTTGACTGTTGAAACTGAGTGAGAAAAGGAAGTATTTTTTCAATTCTTTCTCCCTTTATGGAAAAGGAGAGAAGAGATCGACTTGTTAATGTCGTCGAAAATAGAACAGAAGGAATCGCTCTCGTTCTTGAAAATCTTCACGACTCCCATAATCTCTCTGCAATTTTGAGAAGCGCAGAAGCATTTGGAGTCCAATACATTTACCTTACAGGAAAGTATCCGGAAGATATAAATAAAGCAATTTCTATTGGCTCTGAAAAATGGATCACAATTATTATAGAACCACACTTAAAAAAACTTATAAAAAAACTCAAAGACGATGGATATTTAATCGGTGCAACTCTTCCTTCTTCTTCCGGAATTGACCCAAGAAATTACAAAGCAAAAAATAAAATTGCTCTTTTTCTCGGGAATGAACATCAGGGACTCAGTAAAGAACTCATAGAATCAGCAGACCTGTTTTTCACAATAAAACACAGTGGCTTCGTAAAAAGCCTTAATGTTTCCGTCACTGCTGCAATATGCCTCTATTCTCTTTTAAAAAACAGGTTTTTGAAAAACTGCCCTCTTTCTACCACCAGAAAAAATTCCCTTTTAGATGAGTGGGCACTTAAAAGCCTCCCTAATGCCGAAAAAATTTTGAATGAAATTAAAAAGAGAAGAAAGTCAAAAGGTTAGAAGAACAAAGCCTTTCAGGTACGGTCAGGAACTCCGTTTTTGCCTGTATTGCACTAAAAAAATAAAGATTAGCAAAGAAATATCAGAAGAATTGTGGTTAAAAATCTAAAACTCTACATTTAAATCCAAAAACATAAAATGCTACTCTGCCCTCTGTCAAATGAAAAATAAAAAAGGGCCCCGAAGGGCCCTCTTTGTTAGCAATTTGACCGGATTCACTTCAAACTTGTCACTTTGTCTGCCTGAGGACCCTTGGGAGTATCCTTAAATTCAAATGAAACTCTTTCTCCTTCGACCAGTTTTTTGAATCCATTGCCCTGAATGGCGCTATAATGAACAAAGACATCTTTCCCGCCATCCTCTGTGATGTAACCATAACCTTTTTTTTCATCGAACCACTTAACTGTACCTTGTGCCATTGAAACTCCTTTAAAAAAAGTAACTTGCCAAAAAATAACGAAACAGCGCCATTATGACCTAATTATTTCCTTTTGTCAAGTAAGTGTAGAATTCCATAACATATAGGATATTTTAAGGGGAGAATAGGAGAAGTTGAGATGTCACTGCAAGTCAAACTTCATAGTTCCGAGAGCGAAGCATAACGCAGCCATTGCGAGCAGACGTAACCTGTCATTGCGAGTGCTTCTTCGTGGGAAAACCCCGCGAAGCAATCTTCCACTTTGTAGTTTAATGCAGTCATTGCGAGTGCTACTTCGTAACCTTCTCTTACGAAGCAATCTTCCTTATTTTAGCAATGAGGAAGATTCCTTCCTTTGTGAGCGCTTCGAAGATGGAGTCGGAATGACAGCCCCCATTCAGTTAGACTTCAAGGCTTAAGCAAGCGAAGCTGTCTTCCTCTTCTGGCACGCTTTGCACCCAATTTGCCAATCCCCCCTTTTTTTAGCCTGATCGCCTCAATACACCGAGCCTAAACCTACCGGAAGCTCAAATATCTCATCAATTCAACATCGCAACAAAACATCGTTACCTTCCAACTGCCCAGAGGCGAGGGAAAAATAAAACAATCATCTCGTAAAATAGAAACAGTCGGATTCACGGCCGTCGGGATTTTTGACGGTTATGCAGACGCTCTGGCCTTTGGGAAGCTTGGATTTCAGGCCGCTCCCGTTGACGACCAGCTTTGTCCTGTTGAGATCGTCCGTGCCTTTAAAAACAACTTTTCCTGCTTTAACTCCGTTGATATAAACCTTGCTCCCTTTTTCAAAGTTCCAGCCTGTGAGCTTGAGCCTGAAAGGGTTTGTCTTTTTTTGAACAGAAATTATGCAAGGCCATTGCTCGCCGCAAATTACACTGTCTCTTAATTCAACATTGCCAATATCCGCGCTCATCGGTTTCATTGGAAATATTTCCACGTCATATGCAGCCACCAACTCATCGCAAACACCGAAATAAGTTGGAACCGCCTCCATTTGGATGCTTATCGCTTGGGGACATTGTTCATGCGAATAACCTGATTTGTCTAGCGAAATAATTTCAGGCGAAAAAGATTTGTCCTCATAAAAAACCATGGGAGCAATCGAAATTAAGATTATGGAGTCCTCCGTTTCCAACAGCGTTTCCCTTGATTGATGGCTTGGAAAATATGAAGCAAACTCCTTATAAACTCGGCACCATAACGGCTGCCCGGCGGAATCCAGAGCGGCAATAAATTTTTGTCCTGACATATCATCACCACTATAATCACTATAATCAATTCCAATAAAACCGTCAATTAAAATGGTTCCGTCTGTCAATTCGCGAATTCCATTAATATATACACCCGATATTTCAGGGAAATCCGGAAACCGCAGTTTTTCCTGCCATAATATTTCTCCTTTGGCATCAATTTTCCAAAGAGTACTATCACTAAAGAGACTATTTGCCCATGTAAACAGAAAAAAACCTCCATCTGATGAAGGCGACATTATACTACCATCAGCTGCCTCATAAGATTTTGCCCAAATGAGGTTGCCTTCATAATCGACTTTAATCACCGTGAGAGTGATATTAGCGGGCATGCCAATCCCAACACCCCCTATCAAAACTCCGTCATCGTTAAGGAAAAGATTTCCATCTGAAACAAAATAATCACCGGAATCTGAAAAAAAATAATTTTTACTGTGAGTAAAAACACCTGTTTCAGGGTTTAGCCGGGCAAATGCGACACTGCTTCTACCGGACAGAACATAATAGTTGTCTCCCAAAACTTTGCGCGCAGTAGAAAATATAATGCTGTCATTAAATTCCTGCGAAATAATGTTGCCATTTTCATCAAAAGTCATCAGCCAAGTTCCAATTGAAGGCAATCCAAAAATATGTGACCCGATTAAACCAATCTTCCCTTCACCAATATCAAAGACCTCTCCCTCATCTATGTTGTCGAATTTCCTCGCCCATATGACATTTCCGTGAATGTCAATCCTGAAGAAATATATACAATAGCATCCTCGGCTTTGAAAAGCGCCAAGATATCCACCCGCAGAAAATGGCGAAATAGTGTTGCGGAAGTGATCAGGAAGTGGATCTTCAAACTGGAATTCTTGATAGAGGTGCGCCCAAAGTTCCTGCGCAGGTGAAAAAACAGAAGCAATCAGCAACAACGCAAATAAGATGAAAAATTCATTTTTCAATTTCATTTTTCCCTCCTCTTATTTTCAGGGGGCGGGCATACCCGCCCCCGACCCGATGCAACTATAAATCATGCGGTGGCTTCACTACCACACCGATCTTTATAACAAAAGATTTAGACGCGGTGTTCCCGTTAAAATCAGCCACGATTACTTTTGCAGTGAACATGCCAACATTATTGTATGTATGTGTTGTATTTGCCTCTGTTGAAGAAGCTCCATCACCAAAATCCCATAAGTAGCTATAAGGCGCTGTTCCACCGCTTGCGCTACAGCTAAAAGTCACTGTCAAGGGCGCGTAGACGCTTGAAGTGGGCGAAGCCGTAGCAGCGATAGTCAAACTTGAGCCACTGGTGACTGTAATCCCAACGCTTCCAGAGCCGGCTGCATTCGCGGTATCTGTCACGGTAACCTTTGCCGTGTATGTTCCCGCCGAGGAATAAACATGGCTTACAGTTTGGCCGGCTCCGCTCTGGCCATCACCGAAGTTCCAGCTGTAGGTATAGTCTCCATTCCCCCCGGAAGCGGTTGCGTTCAAGTTGACGGATAGAGGGGCTGGCCCAGTTGAAGGGGTTGCCGAAGCCGTCACTTCCAGTACGCTGCCACCGACAGTCACCACAACCGATGCTGCGCCGGTTTTTCCTGTGCATGAGCCGCCGGATGCCTCAGTAACTGTTACCGTCGCAGTATATGTCCCCGCTGTCTGGTAAGTATGAGAGGGAGCATTACCCGTTCCGCTTTGGCCGTCGCCGAAGTTCCATAAATATGTATAACTTCCGCATCCGCCTGAAACCATTGAACTGAAATTTACCGTGAGCGAGGATGATCCTGCAGGTTGCCCATAAGCTGAAACTATCAGATCACCGCTTCCGGAAGCGGGAAAAACAAATGTGTAACTGAGAGTATCGACGTTGCCATAGGCAGATTTTGGAGTGATCGCATAGGTGGCAGAAATCTGTGAAGTTGACGCCTGGCGGCTGACATTCAGGAAGACGCTTGCTTTCTGCCTTTGCCACTTATCGCCATTTCTAATTTCTGTAACAGGCACCGCTGAAACGGAGATCTTGGTACAATCGCCGGTTATACAAGTCGCTGTAGCTGTTATAGCCGGTTCTTGAGGCCCGATCATAAAATTCTCTACAGGCCCAAAATCAGGCACTGGTGTTACCAGATTGTTTACCAGCCATGTGCAATTGCTTGAACTTGGCGAAGAAAGGCAATTTGTCGAACCGTTGTCTGCAATAGACGCTTTGTAGGTTAGAGGGGGCGCATTATATGTTGTCCCGCTGTCCTTTGTTCTGACTTTTGGAGTGGCGATTCCCGGGACATGAGCAGGCGCCCATGCATAGAAATATGTGCCCCATCCTGCCTCGTTCCATCTTGGTCCGTTAAAAAACTTGCGGTTATATGAATCGTTGACATCATTGTAGCTATCATTATTGATTTCATTGATTCTGTAAAGATTAGTCCCTTGAAATTTAATTTTGTTTGTCGCGTTATTTAAGGGACGTACCGCTATATTTATTGGCTGAAGATTGGAAATCGTTCCCGTTGTACCATATCCGACACTGTTAGCGGGCCCATATCCCGTGCCGGTTGTAAAGGTAGGCGTTGTTGCCGGCGCAATAAATTTCACGGCATTTGAAAGCTCGCCTTTGAACCATCTGTAATCAGGGATTCCACTTGGAAATCCGGTATTAGGATCGGGAACTGGATTTATATTATCAGGGTTTAGAAGAATAAGGCTTACTGGGATGTCTGTAGTGATGCAGGGAGTGCTATCCGTACAAACCGTCGGCGCGCCGTCGCCTGTCCAGTAGCCTGTCCAAATTGAACTGCCACATGAATTTGCAAGGCTGTCTCTTTTTACGCGCACTTTTACTGTGCTATTCTCCTTTGCAAAAATTACAGGGTTTTTTATAAATGCCGCCCCCGTTTGACACACGCCGTTCTTGACCTGTTTAAACGCGCTCAGGCCTGTGGCGCTTACTTTAAAAGTCTGGCTTGTCCCTCCCAAGACATTTACCGATGATGATGACTGAAGTTGAATGTTTTGAATCTTTTCGGGAAACCCATAAAAAAAGCCTCGTTGAGCGCCGGTGTTATGGTCTAATACTTTATAGGCCGGTGTCCACGCTTTTGCACCTGAGGCGACGACTTTGACCTTTATTTTGGCCGGCCCTAACTTGTTTTTATCGCTTGCGTTAGGCACACGGCATGAAATGACATTTCCACTAACACATACATTCTCCGCTTGCACACCAGTTGTCAAACTATCGAATTTAAATTTGACTTTCAGGATGCTTGAAGAGATGTTATTGCCTTGTGGCAAATTAAATCCGGAGGTTGTTATGGTGACAATCGCATGACTGTTGTGACCGCAATTGCAAGTATTCGGCAGATCTCTGTGTGGAGTAACATCAACTATGGAACAACCTGGCGTGTTTATCCCGGGGAGATCACCCTCTTCATCTCTTAATCCAGAGCCAGCCACAAGAGTATCAGAATAAACATACAATGCCACATCGTCAATATAGAAAGAGCTGTAATTTGAACCGCTTGCAGTATTTGCCTGGAATCTGAGAATGTAATCCCTGCCTGGGGTCATTCCAAGTTCAGCCATAGAAACAACGCTGCGGGTCAACATCCAGCCTGCTTGGGAAGGATATACAGTTGCCACGATAAAATCCTCTCCGGTTTCAACATCGATAAGATGAATAGAAAGAGAGTTGTCCTTAAGCAACCCACCTGCCATGGGTGTATTGTAAAAAAAAGAAAGAGTCAGGGTATCTTGAGAATCATCGGGAATTCCTATAGTATATTCAAGCGTTTCTGTTGCATTGGATGTGGTTCCAAGTAAAGCGATCCCTTCTCCACTATATGCGGATTCCGTGCCTACTTCACTTATTAGGCTTGTGTTTCCGTCAGAATTTGAGCCAACCCAACTACTGGCGCCGCCGTTTTCAAAATCAGCCCCCTCAAGAAGGTTTGAACTTGTAATCAGGCATCTTTTTACAATTACACGGCCTGTAGGGTCAATCAGTTCCCCTGTAAGAGTGTGTTCGCCGGGGGTCAAAGTTGACCAGTTGATTGGAATTTCCAGCGTTGGTTCTGTCGTTGTCGCAACAATTTGGTCATCAATTGAAGCCGTCAAACTCTGGATGCCGTCCGGCGAATCAGTAAGAATCCTCAAAGGCGTTGCACCAGAAATTGTTGAAATTGGGTAAATACAGCCGTAATGGGGCGATATGAATTCGAGGTTGGGTGCGCTGCCTCCCGCAGAACCAGGCGTATAAACAAGGGAAACATCGTCAATGCAGAATTTAGTGGGCTTTGTGCCATCAGTCACAGCCTCAAAACGAAGTGTAATCAATTTGCCCGCATAAGAAGCAAGATTAGGGACGCTTATGACCTGCCAATCGCAGGCGTCAATATTGCTATATTGAACTAAAGTGGCGTCGATTTCCTCCCCTTGAAAAGAGACTTTAAAAAAGTCGTGCGGGGTGCTGTCGTTGCCGGTCGCTTTAATCCTGAGAGCAAAGGAAAGGATCAAATCGGCGGCGCTTTGCGGAATGATCACCGTTTGTTCGATCGCATCCTCTTCTTTATTTGTCCCGCCTAAAACGACATACCTGTTCCCGCCGTGCGGATTGCCATGTGTTCGCCGGGGCCAGATATCAAAACACCTCCTTTCGTAGTTTCAACAACCCAGGGATATAGGGATTTGCTTTGCTCAAAGCCGCCGTTGACAAGAAGTTCCGCCGGCGCTTGAGCCAAAGCGCCTATTGCGCTTGCCGCCATCAATATCGCCAATATAAATAATCTGAATTTCATTTAACCCTCCTATAAAAACTTTTCCTCTGGTTAAAAAATCTCTGTCCATTTTTTACCTGAGGCGGAGGGCGGGCGAGACTTTTCTCCGAAGGGGTGCGATTGTAGGTAGGTAGGTAGGTAG
>DYJZ01000104.1 GCA_020722885.1 Thermoanaerobaculum aquaticum | reverse complement strand
CTTAAACTAATTAGAAATGTTCTTTTAAATGGCAGTGGAAAAACCGCAAAAAGATTAAATAATTTTTGCAAACCCCTATTGAACACCCCTCTAAGACTTTCCGTTTCAGCTTTGTAAAAGAGGAAGATTGCTTCGCAAGACAAAGCTACGAAGTAGCGCTCGCAATGAGAGGTTAAGGTAGCGGTGCAAAAGTATGGAGGTTCCAGATGAATTTGTCTTGCTGCCTTTCCTTCCCTAAAAGTCTCAAATGTTGTGGACTTCTACATGAAGAAGAAATTGGCAAAATTTTATGATAAAATATTCTCTGGAGAAGAATGGTTAAAGAATTCAATCCTTTAAAAAACATCTACATTTCTTTTTTTTGCCTCTTTGGTGTTCTTACTGCAGGAACAGTCGGATATATGATCATAGAACAATGGTCTTTTACCGAATCTCTATATATGACAATAATCACAGTCTCTTCTGTTGGTTTCAAAGAAGTAAGAGATCTTGATTTAAAAGGGGAATGGTTCACCATAACCCTCATTCTGTTTGGAATGGGAACAATTGTATATGGAATAACTAACCTTACCGCTTTTGTTGTCGAAGGCGATTTGAGAAAAATTTTAAGGAAAAGTAGAATGGAAAAAAATCTTGATAAACTTAATAATCATTTTATTTTGTGTGGTTTGGGAAGAGTTGGAGTAAATATAGCCAACGAAATATTAAGAATGGGGTATCCTCTTGTAGCCATTGATTCTGAAGAAAAAAACCTAAGTGAATACGAATCCCCGTCATCCAGCTTTTTTCCACTTTTGGGAGATGCCACCAGCGAAAAAATTCTCGAGAAGGCAGGAATTTTCAGAGCGAAGGGACTTATAAGTGCTCTTCCTACAGACAGTGAAAACCTTTTTGTGGTTCTCACGGCAAGGCAGTTAAACCCCAACCTTAGAATCATTGCGAGGGTGAATGAGGAAGAAAACAGCGAAAAGATCATTAGAGCAGGAGCAGACAAGGCGGTTTGCCCTGCCCATATCGGTGGATTGCGGATGGCGTCGGAGTTAATACGCCCCACAGTTGTCGATTTTATTGACAAAATGATAAGAGAGAAAGATGGTAAATTAAGAGTTGAGGAAGCCTTAATTACTACAAATAGTTTAATTTTAGGAAAGAGTTTAATGGAAGCTCAGATACCGCAAAAAAGCGGGTGTGTGGTGGTAGCTTTAAGAAGAGCAGATGGCAAAATTGAGTTCAACCCGAGGGCAGAGATGGTCTTAAACGAAGGTGACACCATCATCGTTATTGGAGAGATTGAAAAAATAAGAGAATTGAAGAAACTGGTCTCTTAAAGAGAAAGTACCCAATGGTCTTTTAATTTTGGCAGTATTCCTTTTAAATAACTCATTTAAAATCTTAAAGATAAAGATTTTTTCGTGAATATCTCGAATAAAAAATTAATAAAAATATTTTGGACAACCTAACATTCAGATTTAAAAGAAGTTAAGTTTGGCAAATTCCTCTTTATACAAAAAAGAGAAAAAATAAAAATCTCCTGACGCTCTTTAGTTTACTGATTATTAAACACTTACAGGTTTTGATGCATCCTGGCACGCCTCTTGCCATAAGTAAAGTGTCCGGCGGAAAGGAGGCGATGAAGAAGAGAAACAAGCCGGTGGAAAAAAGAAAAAGGTTAAATTGGTTCGGAAAAAAATTAAAAGTTTTGAGCCTTAAAAGGGCAGAAGGAGAGAAAGATGAAAGGATTAAAAAAAGTTGGATTGGTTGTTTCAATGGTTTGTTTGGTTGCATTTCTGATTGTTACCTCATTCCCTGTAAATGCTGAAACTCCCCAGAGCGGGAAAGCCACAGCAAAATCGCAAAGCTCTCCCAAAGTTACTAAAAGTGTAAAGAAGGCACTTCCGGGCGGAAAAATAAACATTAATACAGCTTCTGAAAAAGAACTTCAGCAACTTCCAAAAGTTGGACCTGCTATGGCAAAAAGAATAATTGAATACAGAAACAGCGTTAAATCATTCAAAACAATCGAAGAATTGAAAAATGTTAAGGGGATTGGAGAGAAAACATTCGAAAAAATGAGACCTTACCTGACCCTTTAAATGGAGAGAGTGAGGTTTTGGGGGCGGGAATACCCGCCCCCCTTTCATAAGGGAGGATAAAAAAATGATTTCAGAAATAAGAGAAAGAGAAGAAAGATTAAAAGAAGAAGGAGAAGAAGGATTCACCCTCGTTGAATCAATGGTTGCTTTACTTATTGTAACACTTCTCTTCTTATTTTCAATAGGGGTTTTTAGCGCTATAAAAGAAAAAAGTGCCTCGGAGGCTCTTGTAAGAACAGTTCAGGCGGCAACATCTGAAGCAAGAGGAAGAAGCATAGGAGAGGGAGTAAAATATGGAATTGCTTTTAAGGAGGAAAGCGACAGGGTTTATATTACAATCTACAAAGACGATGATTTTGATGGAATAACAAAAGAGGACATAGAAAAAAGTATAGATAAACCAATTTCTTTACCAGAACTTTTGACCAAAGAAAATGCACAAATAGCAATTCCAGAAGGAGTAGAGAAAGACCCTTCTGGCAAAAATCTTTCAGGAAACGACCCGATAATGTTTGGAAAAGGAGATATTCTCACATTCAGTCCAAAGGGAACTGCAACACCAGGAACTTTATACATTAAAGAAGGATCTGGAGGTGATGGCTGGGCAATAAGAGTAACAGGGATTGACGGAAGAATAAGAGTGTATAAATGCAAAAACAAAAACTGGCTGGAATATGAAAGATGGTAAGGGATTGAGAAAAATGTTTCAGTCTTCATTTTTGGGAATAAAAGAACTTCCTCTTGAAGAGAGGCCCAGAGAAAGGGCTTTAATCAAGGGATTGGAGGCACTTACAACCAGTGAACTGATTGCAATACTCTTTAGAAACGGCAAAAAAGGAACAAGTGCAGTAGAACTTGCAAAACAATTTTTTAAAGAAATTGGCTCTCTAAGAGCAATGGCGAGCAAAAGCCCAAAAGAACTCTCCAGGGTTTTACAAATAGGAGATGTAAGGGCTGTAACGCTATCAACCGCATTTGAACTTGCCAGAAGGTTATCTTTTGAAAGCATAAAAGAGAGTGAAAGAATTGAAGGGGCTCAGGAAGCTTACGAATTCCTTAAGCCGAGACTAAGAGACCTACCATACGAAGTTTTTGGCGCAATATTTTTAAATCAGAAACATTCTATTATTTCATTTTCGGAGCTATTCAGGGGAACAATAAATGGAAGCGCAGTTCATCCAAGAGAAGTGATAAAAGAAGCACTTAAAGAAAATGCAGCCGCAATAATAATTGCCCACAACCATCCTTCAGGAAACACGACACCGAGCCAGGATGACATTATCCTTACTGAAAAACTTGAACTTTTATTATCTCATCTGGATATAAGGCTTCTTGACCACATTGTTGTTGGTGGAAACAGTTACTATTCATTTGCAAGGCAGGGACTTTTGCCATCAAAGCACTAATAAGAGGGCTTTTCCTGAAAATGAACTCTTAAATTTTTGTGTTAGAATTTATTCTGGATCACTGCTGTCCAAGATAATTTAGAATCGGAAAAGTGATCCTGTAAAAACGGGGGTTTTGGAGGGTATTAAGGGGGTTTGAAAAGGAGGTTCACGGTTTTTAGGGCTGTATATGT
>DYJZ01000029.1:16686-23315 GCA_020722885.1 Thermoanaerobaculum aquaticum | reverse complement strand
CTTCACCCTTCGAATCCCTATTCTATGGAAATTGGCGGAGAGGGGGGGATTCGAACCCCCGGCCCCGGTTTTGCCAGGGCAACTGCTTAGCAGGCAGTCCTGTTCGGCCACTCCAGCACCTCTCCGAAAAGGCAGAATGGCAATTTTTCATTATACTTTTTTTGTTTGGTTTGGTCAATTGCTTGTAGAAGTCCACAACATCTGAGATTTTTTGGGGAGGAAAGGCAGCAAGACAAATTCATTTTTAAGTTTTAGCAGTCATTGCGAGCCCTCCTTCGTGGGAAAGCCCCCTGAAGCAATCTCCCTCATTGAACTATCTTTCATAACGCCAATTCACGAATAGTATTATTTTAGATATAGATACGGCAATTGCAGCCCTGACTCACTCCTTCCCGCCGACGGAGCGAAGGTAATTGACAATGTCCTTATGGCCTCTGTCTTTTACCAATTTTAGCGCCGTCTTGCCAAAACAGTCCTTTGCATTCACATCAGCGCCTTTTGCCAGTGCGGTCTTGACCCCCTCAATATCGCCTTTTTCTGCGGCATCAAGAAGTTTGCTATTCCAATCCTGCGCAAAAGTAAAGTTAACCCAAAGTAAAAACCCTAAAATCACAACGACCGTCAAAAATTTTTTTCTTTTCATCTTTCAATTGCCCTCAAGCCTAACTGAAATAAATTTTAACATTGACATCACATCTCTCCAAAATAATTTTTAAAATAAACCTATAAAAAGTCAAGGGGATGTATAAGTTAAAAACATTTGCGACATTACTCCTTTCTTTACTAAATACTCTAAAGTGCTTTTTTAGTAACTAATTTATATGGTCTTTCTCCATTATAATACCAATTTAACATTCGTCGTTAATGAATTTGTATGTGAGGATACCTATCGCCCTCCAAGTTGGGATATGTATTCCAGCCTACAAGCGAAGTTGATTTGCCTACTGTTGATGTCAAATTAGTATAAAATATCAAATAATCAGCCAATTTCTGACTAAACACACTCTTATCATCAATTATATTGCGATTATTGTCTATAAATTCTTCTCGGATGGTTCTGTTATACCTCTCAATGTAGGTATTGACTTTCGGACGAAGAGTATAAAAAATCTCCTGCCATAGAACTTTTTTATTCTCCTAAATACAGGATATACCTTCAAATAATCCCCCATTATTCATCCCCTAATGTCGCATATATGTATCTTAACTTTTTCATTTTTTTCCAACTCTTTCTTGGCATTACGAATCTTCACCTTCCAATGAGCAGACGGGATAAACTAAGCACCCCTTGGTGCGGGGCGGCTAAAGAAAAACTATGAGCAAAGAACGGCTTGACAATTAAAGAACAAAGCCATGATATCAACCGGCTGGTGGGTAAGCCTAATTCTAAAGAGAGCAACAGAGGAACTTTTCAACCGATTCTTTTGAGAGTGTGGTTGCCCGTTGGTAAGTATTTCCTTCAAACTTAAATAATCGATCTTTCAAGAGAATAGTTGTGCTTTTAAGCGGCCCCGGAAGTGTTTCACCTATGCTAAGAATGTCAGCTGATGTCTTCCGATAGTAAATTTTAACAATCGTGCCTTTCTGAGTCCATGTCCCTTCATAGAATGCCAGCCCATCACCACAGCTGATGCTAACTTTTCCATGGGGTACCCGCAGGAAAAGACAACCAACCATAATGAACTTTTTCCACCAGGGCAGAAGCGAATGATTCTCCCGGGTGAGGAGTATTCCTTGTATTCTAGAACGGGTGGAGATTTTTCCCAAGGCGTAGCAGCATGCCACCAAATGCCTTCAACGGAAAGAGCCATTTCCTTAACCCCACTTTGTTTGTGAATTAAGGAACAGGCCGTACAAAGACCGACGATTAAGAGGACAACCAGCGTTCAGCAGCTCATTGTGGGAACTTTACCTGTGTATCAATAGAAACGCCTGTCGGTGCTTTAGCCCATCTTCTACAGTTTGACCCCGATTTCGCGGTCTTTTTTGCCATAAGTCCTTTGTTATCAATGCGGCACTTTTTCGGAAGCTGTAAAGGAAACAGTCCGGGAAGTACAGCTACCTGCAGATCGTTGAGAACCGCCGCAAAGACGGCGCGGTCCGGCAGCGGGTCATCCGCGACCTGGACGAGTTGGAGGAGGTGGAGTTGGAGCGGGACGGCAAGCGCTTCCTCCTCCGCGTGGGCGAGACGGGGTGCTGCGGGAGGGTATTTCAGGCTTCTGGAGTGACCGTCCCGCCGAGGTTACAGAGGGTGTAACTCTGGAAGCCCCGTCCCTGCTACATCAGAGAGCGTAGTGACAAGCCCATTTTCCGCGCTTGTAACCATCAGAAAAATAAGCACTTGTCAAACACAACTGTAGAAGATGGGTTTAATGGTTTTTATAATTTAAGAGCCCTCGGTTGAGGGCTCTTAGAAAGTGGAGGAAGGTTGAAAAACAGGAGGTTATGCGAGAGGTTGGGTTACTTGCTGGTAAGAAGGTGTATCGTCTATAAGGGTAGTTTGATGAGAACTTACATTTTCCTTAATAATTTGGGCCATTTTTGTATGAAGACTGTGGCCGCCTTTGTGAACATAAATGTGGGCTTTTATCTGGAAGCCGCAAAGAGAAAGGTCTCCTAAAAGGTCAAGCATTTTGTGTCTTACGAATTCATTCGGAAACCTCAAATGGTCGTTGAGAATTTTACTTTCATCAAGAACTATGGCATTATCTTTCGAGCCTCCGAGGGTTAACCCTACTTTTCTTAAATATTCAACTTCGTAAAGAAAACCGAATGTCCTTGCGGGAGCAATCTGGTCTTTGAAGATTTCTGGTGTTATCGGAAGAGTAAGGGTTTGCTCTGATATAAGTGGATGATTGTAGTAAACATAGTAAGTAATTCTGAATTCATTAGATGGAACTATTTTTATGAATTTGTCACCGTCATTGTGCTCCATAGGTGTCAAAATCCTTAAATAAAATCTCGGTTTTTCCTGAACTTTTATTCCTGCTTCTTCAACGAGAAAGACGAAAGATGCGGCTGACCCATCCATAATTGGAACTTCTGGACTGTCAAGTTCAACGATGGCGTTGTCAATCTGTAAGCCATAAAAAGTTGCAAGAAGGTGTTCAACTGTTTTAACGGAAGTTTCTCCTCTTGAAAGACTTGTTGCAAAATCAACTTTTTGGACAAGAAGTGCTTTTGCAGGAATTTCTATTCCGCCTTTATCCACTCTTTTAAATATAATGCCCGTGTCTGGGGGGGCAGGAAGAAGTTTCATATTTACTTTTTTTCCCGAATGGAGCCCTATCCCGATACAGGAAATTTCTTTTTCAATAGTTTGCTGGTAGTACAATCATAACCTCCAGACAAATTTTTATGCAAGAATTGTTCCTGCTAAAATCCATAAAAAAAGGCAAATTGTGTGTCATTTCTGTCCATAAAGAGCCATTTTTGTCATTATTTCCGATTTGTTTGGTTTTGTTATAAACTTACTTCTATATTTTTTTCTATGGAGGATAAAATGGCTTTGATACAACCACATGGCTCGAAAGAATTAAAACCGCTCCTTGCAAAGGAGGGAGAAAAAAAAGAACTAATAAAAAAAGCTGAAAAATTAAAGAAAATACCCATAACAAGCAGGGAGAGTGGTGATCTGATTATGCTTGGCATAGGGGGCTTCACTCCATTAGAAGGGTTTATGGGGTATGAGGATTGGTTAACTTGTTCAAAAGAAATGGTACTTCCTTCGTATAACAGCCTTTTCTGGCCAATCCCCATAACTCTTTCTGCTGAGGAAAGCATTGCAGGTTCTCTTTCGAGAGGAGATGAGGCAGCTCTTTTCGATGTTGATACAGAGACGATTCTCGGGATTATAAAGGTTGAAGAAAAATACAAAATAGACAGGGAGCTGGAGTGTAAAGAAGTCTTTAAAACTACGGAAATGAAGCATCCCGGTGTGAAGATGGTTATGGAACAAAAAGAGATAAACATAGGTGGAAAAGTGGTTGTCCTTTCTGAATCTTATTTCCCGGAAAAGTTTCCCTCTTTGTATCACACGCCTTTTGACTCGAGAAAAATCTTTGAGGAGAGAGGATGGAGCACAGTTGCGGCTTTACAGTTAAGAAACCCTATGCACAATTCACACGCTTATCTTGCCTGGATAGCAATAGAAGTGTGTGACGGAGTCTATATTCATCAACTAATTGGAAAACTTAAACCTGGAGATATACCAGCCGATATAAGAGTAAAGGCAATTGATGCCCTTATAAATAAATATTTTAGAAAAGAGAGAGTTGCTGCAGGAGGTTATCCACTTGATATGAGGTATGCAGGGCCGAGAGAGGCTCTTTTACATGCTCTTTTCAGGCAGAATTATGGCTGTTCTCATTTGATAGTAGGCAGAGACCACGCCGGGGTGGGTGATTTTTACGGTCCTTTTGATGCACAGAAAATTTTTCAGGAGCTACCCGAAGGGGCTCTGAAGATAAAACCCCTTCCACTCGACTGGACTTTTTACTGCTATGAGTGCGGAACAATGGCGTCGATGAAAACCTGTCCCCATGACAGCATTGCCAAAATAGATGATAATGGGAACTATTTGGGTGGGGCGAGACTTCTTCTTTCTGGAACTCTTTTAAGAAAACTTATGAGTGAAGGTAAAAAAGTTCCAAAAGAATTTTCCAAACCGGAAGTGATTGAGATACTAAAAGAATACTACGATTCACTTGAGAAAAAGGAGAAGATAGAACTGCACAGCAAGGCAGACCCAAATATTAAATGAAGTTTTCTCTAAAGGTAATAATTTTTTTAATAGCACTTCTTTTAATCTGGGCAATCCTTAACGGCTATTTTTTGTTAAGGGTTCTTTCTCTGCCACTTTTTTATTTCAGAACGATAAAAATAGTTTTTAGTGCCATAGTGCTTTTTTTTGCCTTGAGTTATGTTTTGGGCAGAATTCTTACCAATATGGAATATAGAGGCTTTGCAGTTTTTCTTGAAATAACAGGCGCACTCTGGATAGGTGTTCTTTTTATTTTTGTTGTTTATATCTTTTTTGCGGATCTTCTCTCTTTCTTTGGCTATTTTAAATCTACTACAATTTTTTTAAGATATTTAGCCATTGCTATATCTTCAATTCTAACATTGTTTGCTTTTCATCAGGGGCTAAGAACGCCTGTTGTCAAAAAAGAGATTGTCTGGGTTTCAAATCAACATCTGTCAGGATTAAGAATTGTTCAAATATCTGATCTGCATCTTGGTTCAATAAGAGGGGAAAATTTCTTAAAAAAGGTTGTAAAAGAAATAAATAGACTAAATCCTGATATTGTCGTTATTACAGGAGATATAATAGATACTGACGGTAGAAAGGAAGGACATTTAAAAAATATTTTCAAGGAAATAAAAACAAAAAAAGGAGTCTATGGTGTTCTGGGAAACCACGAGCATTATCATGGTGGTGATAAGAATCCTGCTTTTTTTGAAGAATCAGGGATAGTTCTTCTCAGAAACAGAAAAATTGAAATAGATGAAAATCTGGTAATTGCAGGTGTAGATGATTTATCGTCAAAAAATCATTTTGCTAATAAGGAAGATTTTCTCAAAAAAGCTCTTGAGAACAGGAAAGAGGGTTATCTGATTTTACTGAGCCACTCTCCCTTAGAAGTAGAAAGAGCCTCCGATATGGGGGTAAATTTAATGCTTTCAGGGCATTGCCACAATGGGCAAATCTGGCCCTTTAATTTTTTCAGCAAAATGTTTTATCCCTATAACTACGGTAGATTTAAGGTGAAAGATATGGACTTGATAATAACATTGGGAACCGGGACATGGGGCCCCCCGATGAGATTCCCGCTGCCTGGCGAAATTGTTTTAATTGACTTCAAATGATGTAATTGGAGACACAGTTTGCTATGGAGTTCTACTTTTTATAGAATCTCCACCTTATTTGAAGATAACCCTTTTCCTGATAATGATATGGATGGCAGAATTTTTTGGAGTTATGGGCAAAGGATTCCATGGAGGAGTTAGAAGACACGAAACATTTTTGGGAGGTAAGCCAGACAGAGCAATGAGGATGTCAATACTCTCTTTGCTCTTATTTTTCTTTCCACATTTCAGGAGTTACCTTGGCTATTACATCCTCTGGTAATTTACCTTGCCTACATAAAATGGTACGAACTTTTCATAATTTTTGTCCCGGCTTATGCTTTTTTAACTCTTTCGGTTATTTTTGTACTCCAGAATAGAACAGGAGGTGTATTGAAATCACTGGGGATAGTCATGGAGGAATCATTGACCGGGTTGATAGCCTCGTCTTCACAATACCAGTAACATTTCACCTTTTATACTGGATCACATCTGTCCAAAATAAATTTTGACAGAACCATCTAAAAAGTCAGGAGAAAAAATGTCAAGACTATTTAGAAACACTTCGTTGCGAGTGCTCACTAACCGTGTCATTGCGAACCCTCTTCGCAGCCTCATCCCCCGAAGCAATCTTCCACTCTTCACAAAGGAAGGTCACTTTGTCTGTGGACGCATCGAAGTAAATCTCTTAAGGACATTATCATATAGTTATGACACAGACTTCTACAAATAATTGACAACATTCAATCTTTTTGAAATAATCAAACTTTGTTTTTGTTAAA
>DYJZ01000029.1:0-16586 GCA_020722885.1 Thermoanaerobaculum aquaticum | reverse complement strand
AAATAATTGACAACATTCAATCTTTTTGAAATAATCAAACTTTGTTTTTGTTAAATAGAAAGGGGGTTTTAAATGAAGATTCTTGTTTTCGGAGCAAATGGCAAAATGGGAAGAGCGGTAGCTTATGACCTTTGCAAAGTTGATGAAGTTGAACAGGTAGGACTTCTCGGTAGAAGAAGAGAAGCGCTCGAAGATGCAAAACGATGGCTTAATAGTCCTAAAACTGTTATACATGTTGTTGATACAGATGACAGGAAAGCCCTCTTTGCGGCAATGAAGGGATACGATGTTGGGGTTTCAACCCTTCCCGATAGACATACAAGTTACACTGTTGTCTCTGCCTGCGTCGAGAATGGTTTAAACATAGTTGATATGCTTGAAGAATATCATAGAAAACCAGACCTTTATGAACTTGAAGGGCTCGTTATCCCTCAGGGAATGACACTTGAGGAGTATGGTGAATGGATTCATCAAACTGCTCTAAAAAATGGAGTTACATTCGTTGACGGTATAGGTTTCGCACCTGGTTTAAGCAATATAACTGTGGGACAGGCACTTAGAAAGCTTGATAAGGCTGAATGGGCAGTTGCAAGAGTCGGTGGAATTCCTTCTAAGAAAAGTGCTGAAAAAAGACCATTAAAATATATGATCACCTGGGCATTCTCTCATGTGTTAAGAGAATACAATGTGAAACTGTTCATCCTTAAAGACGGAAGAAAAGTTGAAGTTCCTGCCCTGATTGATAGGGAACAGTTTGTTTTTGATAAATTTGGACTTAGCGAAGAGCTCGAGTGCGCTGTTACACCAGGAATGCCAAGTTTTATCTACACAAGGCCAGAACTAAATTACTTCGCTGAGAAAACAATAAGATGGAGAGGACATTATGGAGGTGTTGATACTCTTAAAGAGTGCGGAATGCTTGGATTAGACCCTGTCGAGGTTGATGGAAAGAAAGTTGTTCCGAGACAGGTTCTTCTTGCCTGCATAGAGCCAAAACTCAGGGCAAAGGAAGGCGATCAAGATGTTTGCGTAATGTACAATACAACTTATGGAATTTTGAACGGAAAGAAAGTTTGTATAAAACATCATATGTGGGACACACCCGATCCAAGTGTCAATATATCGGCTATGGGAAGAGTTACCGGATTCCCGGCGGCAATAAGTGCTGTAATGGTCGGAAAGGGGCTCATTAAAGAAAAGGGATGTGTTCCCCCGGAAGATTGCATTTACAATGAGAACTATGAAATTTTTGACAGAGAATTGAAAAAGAGAAATATTAATATTCTCGAAACAATTGAGGAAATATAATTTGTAAAATTTTGGAGGAACAAATGGCAGAAGATAAAAATTTTGAAGCAAAGGTTAAAGAAGTTATTGAAAAAATAAGGCCCGCGCTTCAGATGGACGGTGGTGATATAGAAATTGTGGCTATTGAAGAGCCCAATTTGAAAGTTAGACTGAAAGGGGCATGTCATTGTTGTCCGGCTGCATCCTACACTCTTTACAACGGGGTTTACAGTGAATTAAAAAAGGAAATATCGGAATTCGGGCAGCTCATTGCAGTTTAATATGCAGTTTTAAGAAAAATAGAGTCAAGAACACGAAATGGGAAACGAAGCTGAGCTTGAAGTGGAACTTTTTTGTAGGGGGGTTCGACTTGACCCCTCTACAGATCTAACTTCAAGGATTTCTGCAAGAACAAGGGCAGGACTCGGTTCAGGTCTTGATATAATTCTTCCAGGAAAAAGAAAACATAGATACATTAATGTTCCCATAAAAGAAGAGTTTGTAAAAAATTCTCCATTCAGAATTATGAAGTCTTTTGGACATTATATTCTAACTGACGACAGGGACCCTCATATCCAATATCTAATATATGTTCCCGAATTGCCTGATTGGTACCAGCAAAGAACTTCAAGCGGGAAATTGATGTCAAGGATTGGAGTCATCCAGGGAACATATCTTGGAGTTTATATTGGAGATGTTTGCAGTTTCTGGAAAACTACTCCAAAGTCAGCCTGCAAATTTTGCACTACAGGGTTCAATGTTGGAGCGAATGAGGATCTTGAAAAAAGAGTGGAAGATGTTGTCGAGACCGCCATTGCTGCAAAAGAAGAATCAAAAATAACATTTATTCATTTCAACTCTGGAGATCAGGAAAATGGTGGTCTCGAAACAGCAGCTCCTTATGTAAAAGCGATAAAAGAAAAAGTTGGGCTACTTGTGGGGGTTCAAGTCACTCCCACAAAAGATTTATGGAAGTATGATTGGCTAATTGACCTTGGTGTAGACCATTTTTCATTCTGTTATGAGTTTCATAACCCCGAATATCTTAAAAAATACTGTCCAGGAAAGTTTAATAAATTTGGCCATCAAACATTTTTTAATGCTATGGAATATGTTGCAAAGAAAATGGGGAAAGGCAGAAACAGTGGGGAAATAATTGCCGGAATTGAACCTGTAGAAGATACTCTTAAGGCAATAGATTACATCACAGATGTGGGCTGTTTCCCGACGGTTTGTATTTTTAGACCTCTTATTGGAGCAGAGCTTGAAAGTCATTCCTCTCCTGAGTATGAAGATATGCTGACTGTAATGAGGTATATGTATGAATCATGTATGAGAAAAGGTATACCAATCGGGCTTGCTCCCAACATAGAAGTTTCATTAATTGTAAATCCTGATGATGCTGCTCAACTTTCTCCACTTTCGATAAGAAAATTCATTTTCGAATTAAGAAGGAAAATAATAAAAATCTTTGCATATCCTTTATTCTTTTTAAAAATGAGGAAAAGAAAAATAAAAATTGATGCATTTGATTACTCTTCATACAAAAAATCTTAAATATGAAAAAATTTCTTTTTCTTTTTGTATGTTTTTTGCTTTCCTGTCAGCCTTCTGTCATTGAGATAGTTGTAATTTCAGATAGTCCAGCATACTGTGATGAATATAAAAGGGGAGCGGAACTTGCAGTAGATATTATCAATGCAGAAGGTGGAGCAAATGGTCATAAGTTGAGGCTATCATTTTGCGAACCTCGAATAATTGAAGAAACAAAAAGGGAGCTTTCAGCAGTTTTTCTTAGCCCCTGCAATTATGCAACTGTAGAAAAAGCGATTAGATTTTCTGAGACAGAAAAGGTTCCTCTTTTTTATCTTTTCCCATATTTTAAAAAAGGTGAATACAGTTTCCTTTTAGGAGGAGAAATTCTCTCTGAAGTTTCTTTTCTTGCCGATTCTGCGGTTTATTCACTTCATTCAGACACTGCTTTGATTCTCGATTTTGATGAAACAATATCAAATCATTTTAAAGAATGCTTTGAAAAAAATGGAGGAAAAACTGAGGTATTGAAATGCAAGGAGCTTTCCGCAGATGATTGCAAAAACAAATTGATAAATAGTTTTTCTAAGAAAGAAATTCCCCAGATAGTTTTTTTTGCAGGTCTCGAAAAAGAAAATATTGAACCTTTTTATAATTTAATTGAAAATTCTATTCTTATTGCTCCCTATTCCTTTTGTGTTTTGAATGGATTGGAGTCATTTGATGGAGTTTTTACAAGCCTTCCGTGGTTTGATTTCAGCAAAAAGACATTAAAAGTAGAAGAATTTGTACAAAGGTATGAAGATATTTCCGGAGAAAAGCCTGATTACCAATCTTCGTTAATTTACGAATCAATTTTTCTTTTTAAAGATATTTTGAATCAAAGTTTGCCAGAGGAAAATTCTCCTGAAATCTTTAGAAACAGTCCCGCAATGCTTGAATTAAGCGGGAAGCTCTTTTTTGATAGAGATAGAGTTCTCAAACGCAGGCTTGCACTTTCTGTGACGAAAAATAAAGGAATGATTGATTTGAATCTTTTGAGTAGAAGCGTTCTTAAAAGTTTTCAGGAAAAGGTGATAGAAAAGAGGCTTAAGAAATGACAGGGGGGAAAATTTTTTTGATTGAAGAAGCGTTGGAATATAGACAGAAACTAAAAAAAAGGAAAAAGAAAGTAGTTTTTACAAACGGGTGTTTTGATATTATACATTATGGACATATCCAGTATCTTTTTAAAGCGGCAGAATTGGGAGATAGCCTTTTTGTAGGTTTGAATAGTGATTGGTCGGTTAAAAAACTTAAAGGAGAAAAAAGACCAATATACCCTGAAAATGAAAGAGCAGAGATCCTTTCCGCTATTGAATGTGTTGATGTGGTTACAATTTTTGATGAAGAAACCCCACTGAATTTAATATCACTTCTTTTACCGGATATTCTGGTGAAAGGTGGAGATTACAAAATAAACGAGGTGGTGGGAAAAGATGTCGTTGAAAAAAATGGTGGAAAAGTTGTTATCATTCCTTATCTCGATGGACATTCCACAACAGAAATTCTAAAAAGAGCGGGATATTTCAAAAAGTGATATCAATATGGCAAAAAATCCTTGATGATCTGAAAAAGGAGGGTTTACATGGGCTCTCGTTAAAACAGCAACTTTTGCCCTTTTCGCTCGCACTTGAATTAAAAAAATCTGATAAACCAATCATTTTTGTGGTGCCATCAGAGGGAAACGCAAAACAATTAACCGAAAAAATTAATGTAATTTCTGGCAGTAATGAAACTATTTGTTATCTTCCAGCATTAATTGAAGATGCTTATGGACCCCTTAGCCCTCATCCATCGGTGGTTTCACAAAGAAGTGCTGTTTTGTCAAAACTTGTTGTTGCCAAAAAAAAGGCAGTCATAGTATCCCCGCTTTCTCTTATTTTTAAAGTTCCCCAAGAAGGATTTTTTAGAAGTCACCAGTTTTTTATTGAAAAGGGAAGTGAGCTCTCTTTAACAGAGTTAAAACATTTCTTGTGGTCTTTAGGGTATAAAAAGAGTGAACTTGTAGAGGGAGTTGGTGAGTATTCAATTAGAGGAAACCTTCTCGACATTTTCCCCCCCGAATTTGATTTCGGATTGAGGATTGAATTTTTGGGCAACACGGTTGAAGAGATCAGATTTTTTGATCCAACAAGTCAAAAATCTTTCACAACTATGGATGGAGCATTTACTATAAATCCGCTTTCTGAAGTTATAAGAAGTGATGATGCACTTAAAAACCTGATGGATAAGTTAAAGGAAAGTGGAGAATTTGGAAAAATTAGGATCGAGTGTTTCGAAAAAAGCGGAAGTTACCCGACTTTGCAGGTTGAAGCAAGAATAGACGACAGCATTTTTTGTCCTTTACCTGAGTTTATGGGTGGAGCGAGAATTGTTTCTTTGAACAAGGGAATTAAAGCTTTTGTTCAAAATGAAAGAATAAGACTTGAACAGGATTTTAAAAGAAGTTTAAGACCTCTATTTCTTTCACCTGATAAAGTTTTCTCAAGGAGGGAAGATATTGAGGAAAAAATAGAAGAACCAGAATCCTCTTTTGATTTAAAAACGGAAAGTATCAATTTAATTCCTTCAAAAGTAATTGACAATTTGCATATAATGGATGAAAAGGTAAAGGCTGGTTTTAGAGTGGTGGTTACTTTTTCGGCAAAGGGAGTAATTGAAAGGGTAAAGGATTTTGCAGAAAGGGAGGTTTCCTCGCCTGTTTTTTCTGAAATTATTCCTGAAAACTTTGCTCCAGGATTTTACTTTATTTGTTCTCCTGATATTGAAAGCGCCCAAATTCCTTCTATAAAATGGGCAATATTAACTGAAAAGGAACTTCTTGGAAGAGCAGTAATCAATCTGGAAATCAAAAGCAAAAAAAGAGAGCTCTTTTTTGCAGGATTAAGAGACCTTAAAATAGGTGACTATGTTGTTCATATTGAACACGGAATAGGCATCTACAAAGGGATTGAAAAAATAAAAAGGGGAGAAAAAGAAGAAGATTTTGTTCACATAGAGTATGATGGAAACGGCAAGCTCCTTTTACCAATTGAACGACTTGACCTTATTCAAAAATATAAGGGTCCTGAAGGGTATAAGCCAAAGCTTGATAAACTTGGAACTTTTTCGTTTAAAAAAAGAAAAGAAAAAGCAAAGAAAGCAGCGCAGAATATAGCGGAAGATCTCATAAAAATCTATGCTGCAAGAAAAGAGGCTGATTCCATTCCTGCAATTGGAGATAAAAAGCTTGAAGAAGAGTTTGAAAACCTTTTTCCATACGAGCTTACATACGATCAGCAAAAGGCGCTTGAAGATGTGAAAAGAGACCTTGAATCCACAACTCCTATGGATAGAATAATTTGCGGTGATGTTGGTTTTGGAAAAACTGAAATAGCGATGAGGGCAGCCTTTAAAGTGGCAAATTCAGATAAACAGGTAGCAATTCTATGTCCCACAACGGTTCTTGCTTTTCAACACTTTGAAAACTTTAAGGAGAGATTTTCACTTTTTCCATTAAAAATAGAGATGCTTTCAAGTCTGGTTCCAGTAAAAAGGCAAAAGGAAATTGTAAGAGAGATTAAGGCAGGAGTTGTTGATATAGTTATTGGAACTCACAGAATTTTGTCGAGGGATGTTGATATTCCAAAACTTGGACTTTTTATTGTTGATGAAGAGCAGAGATTCGGTGTGCTTCACAAAGAGAAGATTAAGAAATCAAAGCCCTCCACCCATTTTCTAACGCTTTCTGCTACCCCGATTCCCCGAACTCTTCAAATGGGCATTTCATCCATCATAGATATGTCTTTAATTGAGACACCGCCAAAAGATAGATTGAGCATAGAAACGGTTTTTTCAGTTTACGATGAAGATCTAATAAAGTCGGCAATAGTAAATGAACTTAAAAGAAATGGTCAGGTTTTTTACCTTTATAACAAAGTTGAAGACATTGGACAAAAGAGTGCAAAAATCAAAGAGATAATTCCTGAAGCAAAAGTTATAGTGGCACACGGTAAACTTAAAAAGACAGAGATTGAGAAAAGGATGGTTGAATTTTATCGTCATCAGGCTGATATACTTTTAAGCACGACGATCATTGAAAATGGTGTCGATATTCCAAGTGCTAACACTTTAATAGTGGAGAATGCTCACAATTTTGGTTTAGCAGAACTTTATCAGATAAGAGGAAGAATAGGAAGAAGCAATGTTCCTGCTTATGCTTTTTTTCTCATTCCTAATAGAGAAAGCATTTCAAAGGATGCGGTAGAAAGACTCAGAACTCTTGAAGAATTTACAGAGCTTGGTTCTGGTTTTAGAGTGGCTGCCATAGACCTTGAACTCAGAGGTGCTGGCACTCTTCTTGGCAAAGAGCAGTCCGGTCATATTGAATCTGTGGGTTTTGAACTCTATATGAGGCTTCTGGAGGAGGCAGTTGCCGAAATGAAGGGATACCCGTTAAAGGAGGCATTCAGAACAGAAATGAGACTTCTTTCGAAAATGTCTATTCCTCAAACCTATGTGGAGAGCGATAGCGAAAGACTTTCTTTATACAGAGAGCTTTCTTTAGCCCAGGATGAAAATGAAGTCGAAAAAATTCAACTTGAGATCAGAGATAGATACGGTGATTGTCCCGAGGAAGTCAGGACGCTTTTTGAAGGAACAAAAATGAGACTTAAGGCGGAGAAGTTTTTGATTGAAAAAATTACAGAATTCCACGATACTATCACTGTCATTTTTGGAAAGGAGTCTCCTGTGGATGTGAAGTCTTTAATTGATATAGTTTCAGAAAGAAAAGGAAGTACAATTGTAGAAAATATGGTTAGATTCCCCCTTTTGAAAAATGAATCAGGGCTTAATTTTCTTATAACCCTCTTTTCAAAGTTAAAAATAAATGGTAAAAATTAGTATGGTGAAGAAAACCCTTTTGCTGACATTAATCTTTCTTCTTGGTCTTAATTGTGGGAGAGGATTTGATCCCCAAAATTCGAAGGAGACTATTGCCATAGTTGGTTCTTTTTATATTACCAAAACAGATCTTGAGGACGAAATTAAAACTTTAAATGAAAAAGTTGATGATCCAGCAATATTAAGCAGAATTTACGATTCACTTGTTGAAGAAACTCTTTTGTTAAATGAGTTTTTTAAAAATCAAAAAAATAAAAAAAATAGTCCTCTCGGTGAATTTTCAAATAGTTCAAAAAGAAGAGAGGTTATTTCGATAATTCTTGAAGAAAATGTCTATTCAAAAATAGAGGTCAATACAAAGGAAGTTGAGGATTTTTACACCTTAAACCAGGAAAAATTTAAGAAAAAGGAAGGTTTTCTTATAAGACAGATAATAGTAAGTGGAGCGAGACTAAAAGATGAGGCATTCTCACTTTTATTAAAAAACTACTCCTTTGAAGAGGTGGCAAGACTCTATTCAATTTCACCTGAAAAAGGAAAGAAACAGTTTTTTGAAAAAGATGAAATTCCTGAGTATTTGCTTTCACAGGTCTCTGTTTTGAAAGAAGGAAGTTTTTCGAAGCCTTTAGAAATTTCTGAAGATACCTATCAGATACTATTTTTAGAGAAAAAAGTTAAGGAATACATTCTTCCTCTCGATATGGTCAGGCAGATAATACGGCTCAAAATCTCTGACGAGAAAGCTGAAAAGATGAAAATAGATTTTATTAACTCGCTAAAAAAACAGTATAATATTACTTTGTTCACAGATAGGCTGTGGTTTGAATATGTAAAGGAGAATTAATATGAGAAAGCTAATTTTTATTGCCATTTTACTCTTTATTTCATTTTTTTGCCTTGCAAAAGTTGTCGATGAAATAGTCGTAAAAGTCAACGATTCTATCATAACAAAAGACGAATATGAAAAAAGACTTTCAAGAACAATCGAGGCTTTTAAAAAAGAGTATAAAGGACCTGATTTTGATGAACAACTTAAGGAAATTCCTGGAAAACTTCTTAACCAGATGATAGAAGAACTTCTTTTAATAGAAAAAGCCAAACAGATGTATCAGGTTGATATGATAGTAAAAATGCAGGTTGAAAATTTCATGAAAGAGAATGGTATAAAGGATGAAGCAGAATTTGACAGGGCTCTTAAAGCAGAAGGTTTATCTTTAGAAGAATTTAAGAAACAGGTTCTTTTAATTTATGTTCCAGAATTCATGAAAAGTAGAGAAATAAGATCAAAAATAAGCCTGTCAGAGCAAGAAATAGAAGATTTTTACATCAAAAACAAGGAAAAATTGCAGGGGAAACCTCAAGTTCATCTTGAAGAGATTCTTTTAGCCAAAGAAAAATACAGTAAAGGGACAGCAAAACAGGCGTACAGCGACATCCTAATATCGCTTTCAAAAGGCGCAACATTTTCTGAAATGGCAAGGCAGTATTCGGCTGCTTATTCAAGGCAGAATGAAGGAGACGCAGGCTGGTATTTTTCAGATGATCTTTCCAAGGAAATAAGCCAAGTTGTTTTTAATTTAAAAGTGGGACAGGTTTCTGAACTTGTTGAAACAAAGCAGGGCTATTACATTTTTAAATTAGTAGAAAGAAAAGAGCCCAAAGTTCCCACAATGGATGAAGCAAGGTCATCTATTATTGAAATGATAAAAGAGCAGAAGTTCGCAGAAAGTTATAAACAGTACATTGATCAACTGAAAAAGGAGCATTATGTCAGACTTAATCCGAAATATGTTTAAGGGAACATTAGCTTTCAACATTATTAAAATGCTGCATATATAAATGAGTCCCAAAAGAGATTCCTGTGATGATATGACTTACTGCTTTCATCCTGCTTTTCAGTTTTCGGCTAAAAAACTTTTTTCAATAAAAAATTTGAGCAATTTTCGTGAAAAGGCAAATGCAGCTGTTGGATTCCTTTCTGCTCTTTCATTCTTAGAAAGACATAATATAAAATGTTTTTCAGAAAAAGACTTTGCTCTGGATGAAAATCTCCTTCCAAAAATTGACCTTTCTAAACCTGACACTGAAGATAAAGGTAGCTTAAGTGAAATCGCAAATTTTATTACAAAGATCTTTTTCAAAGAAAAAGAAATAATAAAAGGGAAAATTCCAAAGCAGTTCGGCGGGACTTTTGAGTGGGTTAAAGAACTTCAAAAAAGAAGGAATTTTTGGATAAAAGAACTTTTAATTGAAATTCTTGAAACTCTTTACAATGACCGTGTTTCAGTTTCTCTTCCACATCTTTATAGCCTCGGCGTTGTCTGGGAACCAGAAAAGGATTTTCTTTCTGACGAAAAAGGGGTTTTCTCTTCCCAAAATGAGGCATTCTTTTACATCCTCAAAAGTTGGGCAGAAATCCATTCTTTTACAATTTTAAGGGCAGAAAGCAAACTTCCCTATCCATACTCCTCTTTGGCTCCACTTGTTGATCATTTTTTTCAAGAAAAGGATGAATCTTCTACTTTTTTAAAAGAGTGCATAAGGGGAGGAAATGATTCGGCAGTCGATAAACTCCAGAAACTTTTTGAAGACAGCAACGAAAAATTTTTGATCTGGAGTAAAGATACAGATAGAGAATCCCTCGATGTAATAGAGAAAATCCGGGCGAAAACCTCACTTCCGTTTATTGTTTTCTCGGATAGGACTGAAAAACCTGCGCTTAAAATTAAAGAGATAAATTTTCTTTTTCTTCTTGAAGAAGGTGAAAAATGGATTAAGGATAACTGCCATCTTTTGGGCTGTAGAGACGAGGAGGAAATTTTTAGATTTGTGGCAAATAAGGAACTTTTGAGATTTTCTCCCTATGATTCACTTTTTATTGAGGATATGGCAGAAAATTGTTATAAAAAATCAGACGGATTAAAAAATACGGAGTCAGTGTCCCTCTTTTTGCAATCTTTAAAAACAGAAAGTCAGATCGGAAAGGAGAAGTTAAAAATAAGAAGTCTAATTGAGTCGGGTCAGATTATTTTAGCTTTAGAAAAAATCGGTAAAATTAAAGAACCTGATGATGAACTTTTGTTTCTTAAATTGTGGGCAAAATCACAATTAAAGGATTTTAATTATGTGTTAAAGGAAAGGAATAAAATAAGAGACATTAAAGAAGGGGATTATTTTTCTTTATCCCTTTTTTCTGCTGAAGCCTTATGGCTTTCTGGTAAAGTTGACGAAGGAATGGCAGAACTTGAAGCTCTTGCCCGAAATGCAAGAAATGACAAAGAGAAATTTAGAATTCTCAGCCAGATTTTTCTTCTTCAACTTAATTGCGGGGAGACGAAAAAGGCGGAAGAAACACTAAAGAAATTAAAAGAGATAAATGATGAAGAAGATTTCAAAGAAAATGTTCTTTTAAATTATAGTTATGCAGCGCTCGAGAAGAGCAAAAACAACATGGAAAATGCTCTTTTCTTTTATCTCGAATCGGCAGAATGGGCTAAAAAGGGAGGGTATAGACTTTTCGAAACTCTTTTAGATATGGAGATCGGCAATTCTTTAAGACTTCTCGGTAAATTTGAGGAGTCACTTGATTTTTTAAGAAAAACTGTTTTTCAGGCGAAAGTTTTAAGAATTAAAGAAGTTGAAAAGCAGGCGCAATTTGACATTTTAATTTCCGAAGTAGAAAAGGGCAACCTTTTAAAAGTGCAGGAAGAGATAACTTCTCTTATAGAGAGGAGGGAGAAAAAAGTTACCTTTGCAGAAAACGCTATCGAAAAATATTGGCTTTCCAAGATTATGTTTTTAAGGGGTGAACTAATTCAGGCACTCGAAATGGTTGAAGCCCCCTTAAAAGCAGAAAGAAGATTCCTTGACAGGGAAATTTATCTTTCGCTTCAAATTTTAAGGGGCAACATACTATATGCTATGAATGATTTTAAGTCTCTTCAAATTTTAATTAAAAAGCTGGAGGATGAGGATATCCTTTCAATGGGACCAGACTTTATACTGGAATATGCTGGACTTATGCTTCTCACAAACAGCAAAAAAATCGTTACTCTTCCAGATAAAAGTCTCATTGCCGCAAAGGAGGCACTCAAAAACTGTTCTCCTCTTTCAAAAATGACCTATCTTCTTTCAACAGCAAGAAGTGGAGACAAAGGCTCTTTTGAGGCGGCAGAGGAGGTTTTCAACTCAGGAGAAAAATTCAATAGTGTTCTTGTTAAAGCGCAGGCTCTTTTACTTCTTTACAAAATGAATAAAATGCCAGTAGTTTCTGATGATGAGCTCAAGAGAATTGAAATCTTTATCAGAGAAAACAGAATAAAAGGTGAGCTTTGTGACCTTCTTAAAATTTGTGAAAAAAAGAAATCTAATGTTGAATCAGGAGAGGAGAAACTGATTTCTTTTTTATTTAATTCCTCATTGTTAAAGACAGAAGATACCCTTTCAGATTTCCTCAAATTTTCGGGAGTAGAGGGTGTGATTATTTTCGAAAAGGGGGATTTGTTGATGGAGGGAAGCCATCCTGTCAAAGAAGAAATGGTGTCTTTGATAGGAATAGAAAATGAAAGAAAAATGGGAGAATTTTTTATTTATTCGACGACTAATAAAAATGGGATATGGGGAGCCATAACATCAAAAGAAAAAATTAAAAAGAAGCAGAAAGAACTTTTGTCTTTATACCTTAAACTCCATGATTCAGAAATTCAAGAAACAGAAACAGATGAAGATTCAGAAGAAGATTTTGGAATTGTTGACGCGATTCTAATAGGAAAAAGTAAAAAAATTGTCGAAGTAAAAAGGGAAATTCTTAACGCCTCTCAATTCAATTTTCCTGTCCTGATAACTGGAGAGGCTGGTTCAGGAAAAGAAGTTTGTGCAAAATGTATACATCTTTTATCCTCAAGGGCGAAGAAGGAATGGATTGCTTTTAACTGTGCAAACTTAACTCCCACACTTGCGACAAGCCAGCTTTTTGGTCACAGAAAAGGTGCTTTTACGGGTGCTGATAGTGACAGAGAGGGGTTAGTGGCAGCAGCAAAAAATTCGACCCTTTTTCTTGATGAAGTGGGAGAAATACCCCTTGAAACACAGGCACACTTTTTAAGATTTCTTCAGGACGGCTCTTATCAACCACTGGGTTCAAATATTTCATTTACTTCAGATGCAAGAATTATAGCCGCAACGAACAGAAATCTTGAAGAGGAGGTAAGGCAAGGAAGATTCAGGGAAGATTTGTACTACAGGCTTAAAGTTATAACGATTGAAGTACCACCCTTAAGGGAAAGGCGAGAAGATATAATAACTCTTTTCGAAAAGTTTCTTGAAGAAGAATGCGAAAAAGAAAAAATAAGAAAACCCGAGGTTAAGAAAGGTGTTTACTTGAAAATAGTAAGGCACAACTGGTATGGAAATGTAAGAGAGCTTCAAAATTTCACTAAAAGAGCGATAGTTTCTTCAAGAAAAAGCGGAATAATTGATGAAAGGATGATTACTTTTGAAAAGGGAAGAGGATTTTCAAAAATGACACTTAAGGAGAAACTTGAAAATTATGAAAAAGAGGTTATAGAAGAAATTCTTAAAAGAAACTCCTTTAATATTTTAGCAAGTGCAAAAGAGGCTGGAATTTCAAGGCAGGCTTTCTATCATAGAGCCAAAAAAGTTGGTTTAGTTAAATGAGTGGATAGTTTTTATTTTCATTTGGTTTGTAAATTTGTTAAACTTATTTTTACAAATTTTTTTAAGGGGGATTTATGAGCGAAGAGATTAAAGAAATTAAAAACCCGTTTAAGGAGATTGTCCAACCTTTTATTGACCTTGTTCACTCCCCAAGAGCAATCTGGGGAATAAACCTCCCCTATTTTTTAGAAGGAATGTGTTATTTTGGGATTCTGGGCTATCTTGCCATCTATTTTTCAGATTATGTTTTCAAAGGTGTTGAGCACAACGATATCTGGTCACACAAAATGGTTATGGTTCTTACCGCCGGCATCACAATATCAATGTTTTTTCTGGGATTCGTTGCAGACAGGATGGGCGTCAGAAAAACACTTGTTTTTGCTTTTTTCTTGCTCATTATTGGAAGGGCTATGATATCTTCAGGTTCATTTATAGGATTAGAACCAGGGCTATGGGGTGGACTTCATTTGATTACAATGGCTGGAATATTGATTGTTGTAATTGGATACGGAATGTATCAACCTGCTGCCTATGCAGGAATCAGGGAAATTACCACAGAAAAAACATCCTCTATGGCTTTTGCGATGCTATATGCTTTAATGAATCTCGGAGGATACATTCCAACATTCGCATTTTTGGTTAGAGATAAAGAGTATCTGGGATGGGGAATTCCAGGTGCTTTTTGGGTTTACACTTTTTTTACTATGGTTGCACTTATTCTTACAATCTCTATCCTTTCTGGGAATGTTTATAAGGATGCAGTAGAAAAAGCTAAAGAAGAAAAAGGAATAAAAACTTCTTCAGAAGAAAAGCCTAAAGAGAAAAAGAATTTAAAAAACTGGCTAAAAAATCATCCCCTTACCGATTTAAAATTTGCTTTTTTTATCTTTGCTTTAATCCCGGTTCAAACTCTTTTTACATACAATTGGCTTATACTCCCACAATATATAAGCAGGTGTTATGAAGGGTGGATAGGGGAAAAGTTTGAAATTGCTTCAAATTTTAATCCGATACTTATATTTATTTTTGTACCGATTATAACAGCACTTACATACAAAAGAAAAGTTTATAATATGATGATTCTTGGAACCTTCGTTATGGCTATGCCAGCTTTTTTTCTTGCCATTGGAACAAATTTCTGGACTCTATTGGGATACCTTGTCTTTATGACAATAGGTGAAGCAATGTGGCAGCCAAGGTTTTTGCAGTATGCCGCAGAAATAGCGCCTCAGGGAAGAACAGGAGAATATATGGGAGTGGCTCAGCTGCCCTGGTTCTTAACAAAACTGCTTGTCCCGGCAATATATTCTGGTTATATGATTGAAAAATATTGCCCCGCTGAAGGAGCAAAAGACCCCCAAACGATGTGGATGTACTTCGGGTTAATTGCAATTGCATCCCCCATTCTTCTCTTTCTTGCTAAGCCATGGGTGGGAAAGGATTTCAAGACCAAAGCGGAGTAAAAAATGGAAAAGTTTGACCTTGTTATTATCGGAGGAGGACCGGGAGGCTATGTTGCTGCCATAAGAGCTGCTCAACTTAAAATGAAAGTTGCACTTATAGAAAGTTCAGATTCACTTGGAGGAACCTGTCTTAATATAGGGTGTATTCCCTCAAAAGTCCTTCTTGAGGCAACAGAAAATTTATACAGAATAGAAAATATTGTTCTCGAAATGGGGATTAATTTTTCAGATACAAAAATTGAGTTGTCCCGATTGATGGAAAGAAAGCAAAAGGTTGTAAAGGAACTCACTGATGGAATAAAAGCTTTGATGAAAAAAAATGGTGTGAAGATATTTAAGGGTAAAGGAAAAATATTGAGCAGGGGAAAAGTAAAAATAACAGAATGCCAGAATGAAGAGGAACTTGAAACTGATAAAATCTTTATAGCAGTCGGAAGCGTTCCAGTAGAACTGCCTTTTCTTCCTTTCGACCACAAAGTGGTAATTGATTCAACGGATGCGCTGAATATTGAGAGTGTTCCTCAAAAAATGGCTATTATTGGAGCAGGGGCAATAGGATTAGAACTCGGTAGTGTCTATGCAAGGCTCGGAAGTGATGTTACTTTTATTGAAATTCTTCCAAAAATAGCGCCCTTTGCCGATTCTCAATCTTCTGCAATGTTATTAAGATATCTTTCATTACAAAAAATGAAATTCAAAACCGAAACCAGAGTGATAAAAGGGGAGGTGAAAGAAAATTGTGCTTCAATAACACTAATCGATTCAAAAGGGAAGGAGGAAACCCTTGATTTTGATAAGGTCCTTGTATCTGTCGGGAGGAAACCTAATACCAGAGGACAGGGCTTTGAAGAAATCGGAGTGAAGATCAACGAAAGAGGAATGATAAAAGTAGATGAAAATTTTGAAACTTCAATCACTTCAATTTATGCGATCGGGGATTGTATAGACAGAGGACCTATGCTTGCTCACAAAGCATCTAAGGAAGGAATATTTGTGGTTGAAAAATTGGCAAATCTGGAAACACATATTAACTACAATGCAATACCAAATGTTGTATACACTTCTCCAGAACTTGCACAGGTAGGAATGACGGAAGAAGAAGCAAAAAACAAAGGTATAAAAACTGAAACTGGGAAATCTTATTTTAAGGCTAATGGTAGAGCAAAAAGCATGTGTGAAGAGGATGGCTTTATTAAAATAGTTGCTTCAGAAGAAAATGATAAGTTACTCGGCATGCACATAGTTGGACCCAAAGCATCAGAACTAATTCATCTTGGGGTACTGTGCATTGAAAAAGGGTTAAGTTATAAAGATTTAAATGGAGTATGCTTTGGACATCCAACTCTGTCAGAAACAATAAAAGAAGCAACATTGAATGTCGAAAAAAGGGCAATTCACGGTTAGGATATGACTGTCAAGACTATTTAGAAATGTTCCGTTTGAAGGCAGTCATTGCGAGAGCAGTAACCCGTCGTTGCGAGTGCTCCTTCGAAGTCTTAACTCACGAAGCAATCTTCCTTATTTTTGATTGGAATGATAGCCCTCCCTCAGTCAGGCTTAAATAGAAAGCAGTCTTCCTCTAAATTCAAATAAAATAGTTTTTTGCTTTTTACCCTCCCAAAAGTTCCGTAGTTTTCTGAACATTAGCAAATCGAACAAAACCAAAAAACTCATTGCCCTCTCAGCCAGCCCCTCCCCTCC
>DYJZ01000103.1 GCA_020722885.1 Thermoanaerobaculum aquaticum | reverse complement strand
ATCTGATAATCTCTCCACTGTGGGCATCTATGAGTGCTTCCCAGGTGCCCATAACACTTTCTCGCTTGAAAACAATCCTGTATACAAGTCTGTACGAAATCATAGACCCAACAGGACCGCTGTAAACATTTGCATCCATCCCTTTAGGAGTCATTGGAATAATTAAAAGACTTCCATCGTCTACTACCCTGTCTTTTTCCGAAATGGCATCTTTCCCGAGACACCCCCTTAAAATTTCAAAGGCTGTCTCTTTTGTCAACAGTGGTCTCGTGTTTATATCTACTAAAGCAATATTTGTTGAAGCGATCTGAATCAAATTGCCGTTGTTGATCCTGAAAAATATAGACCCATTTTCTACTGGTATCCCGTCCTTCACCCATTGAAACCTTATTAAATATATTGACTCACCTACGGCAATTGTTCCATCTGGATCCATCTCCAATTCTTCCTGTTTAACCGGGAAAAGATCAGGATATTTTTCGAGAAAATTACGGGCCAAAACTTCTATCTTTCCCTTCGGAATACATTGAATAGAATAGCAATTCGAGCCAAAATCTTTAAAAGAAAGAGAGTTTGCAGGACCAGGAATGAAAGGAATCGCACCACCATCTATAAGCGAGGGAACTCCCCTTCGCTTATCTACTAGCACCTTCCATTCCCCACTGTTTTCAGAAAGAAATTTTAAAATCCCCTCCTGAGTTACAAATGCTTCCTTTATCACCCAGAAATCTTCATTTGTCTCAACAACTCTCAATTCAGGCACAACATAAGCTAAAGAATCAAGAATTGCTTTTCCACTTTTCACCTTTGCAGCAAAAGCAGAAAAAGACAATAAAAGAATGAGGATAATGACCAAACAAAAAACTCTAAGCCATTTTTGTTTCATTTTAACCTCCTCACGACAATCAACGCTACAAATATAGTCTAATACTTAAAATTTGGTTTTGTCAGGGTTTGTAGGTTTTCTGTCATAACTATATGATTATGAGATTTACTTCGATGCGTCCACAGACGAAGTGACCTTCCTTTGTTGATAAGTTGAAGATTGCTTCGGAGGGCTTTTCCACGAAGGAGGGCTCGCAATGACAGCATTGTTTGTTAAAAAGAGGGAGATTGCTTCGTAAGACAAGGCTACGAAGGAGCGCTCGCAATGACAGCGTTTTTCTGAAGAAGATTGTTTCGGGAGAAAAAGTCCCGAAGAGGGGCTCGCAGTGACATTCCATAGGCATTTCCTAAACTACTATTTTTGAGGGCATTTCTAATGAGTGAAAGAGAGGACATTATCATATAGTTATGGCAACCTCTCTTTATGATGTTGTAATTTTTTCTATATTGTTGTATTTTTTAACTATGGCGAAGTCAGGCAGTTTCATAAAATCGCTTTTCCGAACAAAAAAGGTCGAAGACATTATCAGAGAGTCTGAAGACAACAATAAAAGATTAAAAAGGGTACTTGGTCCTTTTGACCTCTTCATGCTCGGTATCGGTGGCATAATCGGTGCTGGAATTTTTGCTCTCATAGGAACTGCCGTTGCAGGAGACAGTTTGCGAGATGGGGCTGGACCAGCTTTAATGGTCTCAATATTGATTACCGCCATAGCCTGTCTTTTTTGCGGTTTATGCTATGCAGAGTTTGCCTCTACCGTACCAATTTCAGGAAGTGCCTACACTTACGCATACGCATCTCTTGGAGAGCTCGTAGCGTGGATAATTGGCTGGGACCTGCTTCTTGAATACGCTGTGGGTAATATAGCTGTTGCTGTTTCATGGTCAGGATATTTTGTAGAGTTTCTAAAAACTTTTTCAATTGATTTCCCTAAATATCTTTCGGTTGACTGGGTCACCGCAGCAAAACATCCCGAAATTACAGCATCCGCACCAAAAATTTTTGGGATACCAGTAGTTTTTAATTTACCAGCAGTATTTATCGTTGTGTTCCTGACAGTGATCTTGACTCTTGGTGTCAAAATAAGTTCTCGCTTTAATATAACTATGGTTTTTATAAAGCTAGCCGTTCTTTTCTTTTTTATAATCATAGGTTTTTTCTTTATAAATCCAGAAAATTACAGGCCATTTTCACCTAACGGCTTTAGGGGCATTCAGACTGGAGCAGCAATAATATTTTTTGCATTTATCGGATTCGACGCCGTTTCGACTGCAGCAGAAGAGACAAAAAATCCAAAAAGGGATTTGCCAGTTGGAATACTGGGTTCGCTCGGATTTGCAACACTTGTTTATCTTCTGGTAACTTTTGTTTTAACTGGTATGATTCCTTCAAAAAATCTTAACACCGCCGAACCACTCTCCGTTGCAATGAGAGTTGTCAATATGAATTGGGCGGCAGGAATTGTCGCTTTTGGTTCGATAGTGGCTCATACTGCAGTTCTTCTGGTGTTTCAATTAGGACAGCCGAGAATTTTCTTTTCTATGGCAAGAGACGGACTTCTACCCTCCTCTTTTGCAAAAGTCCATCCGCAATTCAAAACTCCCTATATAGCCACGATTGTGGCTGGAGCATTTGTTGCTTGTGGAGCAGCAATTTCCAGTCTTGAAGAAATGGCAGATTTGTGCAATATTGGAACACTTGCAGCATTTATCGTTGTCTGTATGTCAGTTCTAATACTCAGATACAAAAACCCACAAAGGCAATTCGCTTTTAAAACGCCTTTTGTTCCCTTTGTCCCTATTATGGGAATGCTTTTTTGCTTTTATTTAATTTTAGGCTTACCCAAATTGTCATACCTGAGATTTGGTTTATGGCTTCTTTTTGGGGTAATTCTTTACGTCGCATTCGGCTTCAGAAAAAGTAACCTTAGAAAGGAGGAAATAAGTGCAGGCTGAATATGCTCCCATTCTGGTGTTTTCATTAATAATTTTGATTGTTTTTATACTCTTTTGGGCTTATCTTTTTGAAAGAAAAAATGATTCCTTAAGGAAAGAGAGAGCTCTCTTAAAAGGATGGAATTATGAAAAATCCTCTTCAAGCGCTCAAGGGTTTAAAGTTTCAGGAACAAACGGAAGTTATATGTGGGAACTCGAACAAAGAAAAGGAGGAGACAGAAACGGTTCACTGATCTTCACTTCGAAATCACTTACACTTCCAGTTGGCGTATTTTATTTTTCCGATAAAAGAGAAACAGACCTCCTGCTAAAACCTTTTATGAAATATATATTAAAACTCGGGGAACAAAATATTTCAAAAGATAATGATAAAAATTCATCAAAGGCAGAAATTTTCTCTTATATTAGAGAAGCCAAATCACTCGATATTCCATCAGGAAATAGCAGATGGAAATATGGAGCCCTTGCTACTTCTATTGATTTTGGTTATAAGGTTCTTTCTTCAGGCTTTCAGGCAGAGATTGATTCTCTTTCTTTAATTAATATTTCGTCTTTACCACCTTCTGTGATTTTATGTCCCGACCGTCTCGAGATAAAGTGGAAAACAGGGAAAGCGGATGCGGAAAAAATGGAGTTAATTATTGAGTCTTCTTTGAGACTGATGAATGTATTGGATAGGGCTATTAGAAATTCTTAAATAATATTTTCAATAAAGCCTCTTGACCAAATTGAAAATTCAGGGTAATTTATATTGGTGAGGGGGGATGAAAGGTGGTGAGCATAGCTCAGTTGGTAGAGCACCGGACTGTGGATCCGGCTGTCGCGGGTTCGACCCCCGTTGCTCACCCCATCTTTTTTTGCGCCCGTAGCTCAGTTTGGATAGAGCGTCGGCCTCCGGAGCCGAAGGTCGTGAGTTCAACTCTCGCCGGGCGCACCAGAACCCTGTCAAAGTAATTTACTCAAATAAATTTGACTCATCGCCTTGAAAATTTGAAGCTCGCCTCACCCTTCG
>DYJZ01000028.1 GCA_020722885.1 Thermoanaerobaculum aquaticum | reverse complement strand
TGCATATAATCATACCCGGTGCTCATATCCCTCTCGTGCCCTGTAAATTTGTGGCTATTTGAGGCGCTTTCGTTATACGGCGGTATCTCAACGCCGAAAGGTTCGTAGTCGTGCGTGGCATTGAATTGTTTCTTTTCTTCTCTAAGCATTACCTCTCTCATTTATTCCCTCAAAAATATTTTACCAAAATTAAATTTTTTTGTTAATGATTTTTCAATCTCTTTTTCAAAACTATATGATAAGTCCTTGTGGGATTTACTTCGATGCGTCAACAGACGCAGTGCTGTTCCTTTGTTTGGGAAGAGGGAGATTGCTTCGGGGGATGAGGCTACGAAGAGGGGCTCGCAATGACTGCGTTAGTTGTTAAAGGAGGAAGATTGCTTCGCTTGCTCATGCTATTGCCCCGAAGGATTACTCTCAATGAAACATTTTTAGTTAGTTAATTTAGAGGACATTTCTAAATAGTTTTGATATTCTTAAAGATGATACTTCCTTAGCAGTCAAAGTAGAGTTTATACTCAAGAGGATCTATTGATTTCCTGAACGCCTTTATCTCTTTGCTCTTCGTAGTTATCCAGGCGTCTATCAAACTTTCTGAAAAGACTCCACCTTCAAAAAGAAATTCATTGTCTTTTTCGAGGGCTTTAAGGGCTTCTTCAAAATTATGCGGAATCGATTTTATCTTTTTAAGCTCTTTTTCAGAAAGGTCGAATATGTTCATATCAAAGGGTCCGAAACCGTTTTTCGCTGGATCTATTTCTTTTTTTACCCCATCAATCCCAGCCATTAAAATTGCAGGAAATGCAAAAAATGGATTACATGTTGCATCTGGAGTTCTGAATTCAAACCTCAATTCCTCTTCAGAGATTGAATATTTGGGGATTCTGATGGCTGCAGACCTGTTGCCTATGGAAAAGAAAAGATTTGTTGGGGCTTCGAAACCAGGAACAAGTCTTTTGAAAGAATTAACCGAAGGATTTGTAAAAGCACTCAGCGCCGGACAATGATGTAAAATTCCCCCTATAAAATTGAGTCCAATTTGGGATAGGTTTCCATATCCACCCTTGCCGTAAAATATGTTTTCCCCGTTCTTCTTAAGCTGTATATGGCAGTGAAGTCCTGAACCTGCATCGTTTGGCAAAGGTTTCGGCATAAATGTTGCAAATAGCCCATTTTTTGCAGCCACATTTTTCACAATATATTTTATAAACACGCAATCCTGAGCAGCTTTGAACATTTCAGTTAAGGGAACCTCAATTTCGTGTTGTGAAGGTCCTCCAACTTCGTGGTGATGGTATTTAAATTCTATTCCCATAAGTTTCATATAACTTATAATTGACTCTCTCACTTCAAAATAGCGGTCAAGAGGCAATGCCCTGTGGTACCCCTTATCTTTCTCAATAGGAAGATAGCCTCTCTCTCTTGTGGCCTCTGTATTCCAGTACCCCTCTTCAGAATCTACAAAAAAATGGGCGTAGTTTTCTCCCAAAGAAAAATTGACATCAGAAAAAAGATAAAACTCATATTCAGGCGCAAATAATACTGTATCAGCAATTCTGGTATTTTTAAGATATTTCACCGCTTTTTCTGCGACATATTTTGGATCATCTTTAAATTGAGCCCTCGTATCCGCTTCTTTGATGTCGCAAATAAAAGAAGCCACTTTCGTTTTTGAAAACGGTTCATAATAGAAGGAATCAAGGTTGGGAATTAAAACAAGATCTCCAGCAGAAACTTTTCTAAACCCTGTTACCGAAGACCCGTCAAATCCTATTCCTGACTTCATTATTTCTTCATTAAACTGTGCGCTTGATACAGTAGCTTTTCTTAGTTCTCCATTAAGATCAACAAATTTCAAATCGATTGAAATTATTCCTTCCTTTTCAATTTTTTCTTTTATATTTCTTAAGTTCATCGATTCCCCCTTTCAAAGTTACCCTTCTAAAACTTAAGTATTATTCTAAAAGAAAAAAGATTTTTAAGCAAAAGACCTTCTCTTCAGAAAGAATTTGATTTTAAACCAAATGCGTGGTAGTTTAATATGTGGAGGATCTTTTGGCAGGCATTATCTCAGAGAGTTTAAAGGCTTTTTTAAAAGGTGATTATAAGAAAGCAGGAGATATTTATAGGCGAAATGGAAATTTACAAAAAGCCCTTAAAATGTATTTAATTGCCAAGGATTTCATTTCTGCCTCTGAAATTGAGTCTATGCTGGGACATCCAGAAAAGGCAGTTGAATATCTTCTCAAAGCAGGGGAATTGGAGGGTGCAGCAAGGCTTCTTATTCAGAGAAAAAATTATAAAAGAGCTGCAGAGATTCTTGCCACAGCGCAGATGCTTAAAGAAGCTGCCGCAATAGCTGAAGAAGGGAAAAATTTTCCTCTCGCTGTTGCCCTATATGAAAAAGACGGAAGATTCCTCGAAGCAGGATTTGCCGCTTACAAAGGGGGAATGAAAGAGAAAGCAGTGGTTCTCCTTGCAAAAGCCATGAGAGACTTTCCTCTCGATGAGTCAATTCCAAAACACGAACTTTTCAAATGGCGCGAAAAGAAAAAAGAGATGGCAAGAATTTTCGAAGAGGGCAGTGTTTTTGATAAAGCGGCTGAACTCTATGAAAATCTTGGTTTACTTGAAGCGGCTGCAAGGTGCAGAGAACTTTCCGGCGATAAAGAAAAAGCTGTTAAACTCTATCATAAACTCGGTTTCGTTGAAAAAGCAGCCGAACTTATGGAAAAAGAAGAGAATGAAAAATATTTAAAAGAGGCTCAGTTATTAGAAAAGCAAGGCAAACTTGAGGAAGCAGAATCTCTTTATCAAAAATGCGGAAGTAAGCTTGATCTTGCAAGGGTAAAGGAAATGCTCGGTAAGTATGTTGAGGCTGCAAACCTTTACAGAGATTGCCGACAGACAGAAAAGGCAGCCCATCTGTACTACAAAGGAGGAGAGTTTCAGGAGGCAGGAAGTGCTCTTGCTCTTATAGGCGAATACACAATGGCGATGCAGGCATATCGTGAGGGTGGGTTTTTCTTTGAAGCATCGGCAATGGCAATAGAAGCAAAAAAATGGGAGGAAGCGGTAGCTTTCATTTTAAAGAAAAGGGAAATGATTGAAGAGATTATTCGCAAATTTGAGGCTCTCTCTCCAGAAATAAAAAACCTTCCTCGCGTCAAAGTGGCTTTGGCAAGACTGAAAATTGAAACAGGGAATCTTGAAAGTGCTCAAGAAATAATTAAAAATATTGACTTAGACCCCTCTTTTGTTCAGGAACCATGGCCTGATTATATAAAAGGTAGAATTGCAGAAGCACTCGGGAAAAACAGGGATGCAATCTCCTTTTACAATAAAGTAATAAGAAAAAACTACGCATTTGAGGATGCCCAAAAAAGACTTCACAACATACTTGAGAAGTCCCCAAAATTCTCTTTCAGGTATCAACCCAAGGAAGATGTACACGATGGACTTGGCGGAAAGTGGATAATGGCAGTTGACACCGCCCTGAATATGCCATCTCTTTTGTTTAAAGCAAAAAATGAAGTCTATTCTGAAGAAGAGATACAAGATTCTGTCGCAGCCTTAAAATCAATCTTCTCTCTCTCTCATCCACACATATTGACGCTAAAAGACATTATTCTTCTGGAAAAAGAACTCTACCTTGTTTATGAACCTTTTTCAGGGGTGACTTTGTCGCAGTTGCTGCAAAAAGGATTCAAGCCTTCTCTCTTCAGAGCTGTAGACCTTATAAGGCAAATTGTTGAAGGAGTTTATGAAGCCCACAGAAGAGGATTTCTTCATAGACAATTAAATCCAGAAACAGTTCTTGTAGAAAACGATAGAAAAGCCAAAGTGGGGTGTTTTGGTTTACCTGTGCCTTCTATAATATCAATTGATGAGCGTCTTAAGTTTATGCCCTATCTTTCTCCTGAAGCCAGAAGAGGAGCTGCTATTTCGCCTTCTTCTGACCTTTACTCTGCAGGCGCTTTGTTTTACACACTTTTGTTCCATCGAGAGCCACCAATGGAAGGGTTTGAAGGACTGTCGATAAACGATATGGAAAGGCTTAAAGAGTTCCCATCACAAGTAACGAGGGTTTTAAAGGGCCTATTTTCATTTTCCGTTGTGGGAAGATTCAAAGACGCAAGCGAAGCCTTGCAGGAAATTAAACCCCTTGAATTTCTCCCTGGCGCCCTGATAGCGGAAAGATATGAAATTCTGAGTATAATAGGCAAAGGTGGAATGGGAGAGGTTTACAAAGTAAGAGACCTCGACCTCGAAGAAACGGTTGCTCTAAAAATGCTTAGAATTCGAAGTGGAATATCAGAAACGGAACGAGCACGCTTCTTACGAGAAATTAAAGTAGCAAGAAAAATATCTCATCCGAATGTGATAAGAGTATATGACCTTGGCAGTTTCAAAGACATAACATTTCTTACAATGGAATTTATTGATGGACCAACTCTCAGCGAATGGGTAAAAGAGAGTTTTAAAAAGAATATTTCTTTAAAGGAAAGGGTTCAAATACTTTACAAAATAGCAAAAGGTCTTGAAGCAGCCCACTTTCTTGGCGTTATTCACAGAGATTTGAAACCCCAAAATGTTTTGCTCACAAAGGAAAGTGAGCCAAAAATAGTCGATTTTGGCATCGCATATACAGAAGAAGGAACAGATCTGACTTTAGAGGGAAGGTTCGTGGGAAGCCCTAAATATGTTTCTCCTGAGCAGATCGAGGGAAAGCCTCTTGACGGTAAAAGCGATATTTATGCTTTCGGACTGTTATCATATTTTGTCCTGTCCGGTAAAGAGGTATTTACAGGACAAACCACCCAGGAAATAATAGATGCACACCTCAAGAAAGAACCCCCCCCATTCCCTGACGGGTTAAATATTCCTGAAAAACTTGCAAAACTTGTTATGATGTGTTTAAAGAAAAGAGCGGAAGAAAGACCCCCTTCCATCAAGGCGGTCGGAAGAGTTCTGGAGGAATTCAAATGAAGAAAACTTTTGTTATTGACACCAATGTTTTGTTGCATGATCCCAAAGCGATTTTCAGGTTTGAGGAAAATGATGTTGTTATTCCAATCTGGGTCGTAGAGGAAATTGATAAATTTAAAAGGGAAGTCACAGAAATAGGTAGAAGCGCAAGAGAAGTCTCGAGAGAACTTGATAAATTAAGACTAAAGGGACAGATTGCAAAAGGGGTTGAACTTGAAACAGGAGGAATTCTTTCCATAAGCATGGAAATAGTTGACGATTCTCTCCCGCCAACCTTAAACGAAAAAAAGGCTGATAATCTTATTCTTGGAGTAGCCCTGTCACTTAAGAAAAAGAAACAGAAAGTAGTTCTTGTATCTAAGGATACAAATTTAAGGATAAAAGCTAACGCTCTCGAAATTGAAGCACAGGACTACGAAAGAGGAAAAATTCACTTTGAAGAGTTCTACTCCGGATGGAAAAGCCTTAAAGTCAGATCCTCTTCACTGATTGACAAAATTTATACAGAAAGAAAACTTTCCCTTTCTGAAATAGAAAAACCTGAACAAATACACCCCAATCAATTCTTTCTTCTGGAATCTCTTGATGGAACTTCCAAAAGCGCCCTCTGTAGATACGACAATGATGGGGCTCTTACTTTACTGGAAGATATAAAACCAGTATGGGGAATTTCTCCAAGAAATAAAGAACAGCGCTTCGCTTTGGACCTTCTTCTTAATGATAAAATTTCCCTTGTTACGCTGGTTGGAAAGGCTGGTACGGGAAAAACCCTTCTCGCGATAGCTTCAGGACTTTACAAAGTAGCTGATGAGAAAAGCTACAAAAAACTTCTTGTGACAAGACCTATATTTCCAATGGGCAGGGAACTTGGTTTCCTTCCTGGAGAACTTGAAGAGAAGTTAAGGCCATGGATGCAGCCGATTTTTGACAATCTTGAACTCCTTTTGCACTTGACAGATACTCAAAAGAAAACAACCCCTTACAAAGAGCTGACAGAGCATGGAATACTTCAGATTGAAGCGTTAACATACATTAGGGGAAGGTCAATACCCAACGAATACATCATTGTTGATGAGGCACAGAACCTGACACCGCACGAAGTAAAGACAATTTTGACGAGAGCGGGTGAAAGGACAAAAGTCGTTTTGACTGGAGATCCGTATCAGATTGACAATCCATATGTAGATGCTTCTTCCAACGGACTTACCTATGTCGCAGAAAAATTCAAAGAACTACCAATCGCAGGACATATTACGCTGACAAAAGGAGAGAGGTCCAATTTAGCCGAAGCGGCGGCAAATATGCTATGAAGAAACTTTTTTTTGTTGTGATAATTTTTCTTTTGTCAGTTTCCGCTTTTCCAAAAGGGCCTGAAATTGAGGATATTTCCTATTTCTTTGAAAAACAGCATATATTTGTTTCGTTTTTTTTAAAAGAAGGTTTTCTGAACAAAGATATCGTTGAAGCAATTGATTCCACGAAGCCGATCACATTCAGGTACGAAATTGAACTTGCAAAAAGAAAAACTCTCTGGATTGACAAAACTATTTTAAGAACTACAATAAAAAAAACCGTACAGTATGACAATTTAACACACCAATATGAAATTACCATTTTTCAAGATGAGAAAGTCATTGAAAAAAAGAGCTTAACTTCTATTGACGAAGTTACCACTGAGCTGTCTATGGTAAAAGAGGTAAATCTCGGTTCTACGACAGATTTGTCCCCAGGCGAAAATGTTTATTATGTGAGGGTTCAGGCGATCCTTTTCAAGGGTTTTTTCCTTCTACTTTTTCCTAATGATGTGGATACGGGATGGAAAGAGAAGAATATAAAAACGCCATAACAAAAAGAAAAAAAGGGTTTTACAACATTGTTTTTGCTTTAGTAACCATTACAATTTTCATACTGGGATACTTTCTTTATAAGAATTGGGCTGATTCTTTGACAGCCCCTCTTGTAATACTCGCCATATTCAACTCTTTTCTTCTTCTAACTTTAATGTATGTCCTTTTAAGGCAGGTTATAAAGGGTTACCTCGAGTGGAGAAGGGCAAAAGAAGGCGCAAAGATAAGAACAAGGCTTCTTACTGCTTTTATTTTCCTTGGACTTCTGCCATCACTTTTGCTCCTTACGGGAGCGATTATTATGATTGAATCTGCTGTTGAAAGCTGGTTTCGCCTTCCGGTTCACACAATAAACGAGGCGGGACAAAAGCTTGTTGACTCTTCTCTGAACATTTTAAGAGAACTCTCCTATGAAAGAGCGGAAGGAATTGCACAGCAGGTCAAGAGTGTCCCCGAAAATCTTTATACTTCATTCATTTTCCATATTTCAAACTCCAGAGATATCGATGCAATATGTCTGATAAATTCAAAAGGGGAAATTCTTTTTTCAAAACCTGAGGATTCTATAGCCATTGACAGATTTAAGACAGAAAAAATCTTTTCTGAAACCGGGTTAAAAGGATATATAATTTTAGGCAAAAACAGCTATGTTTTTTCGAGCGCAAAAATAAACAATGAAAAGGCGGTCCTCGTTGGATATCTTTTTCCAGAAGACCTTCTTGAAGAGGCACGATTTATATCTGAAAACCAGAAACTTTATCTTCAGGCTAAATCAGAAAGAAAAGTTTTTAAGATAAGTATGATATCTTCCTTTCTTGCTTTAACTCTTGCGGTGGTTTTCGCATCGGTATGGATAGGGACAAGACTCACTAAAGAGATCAACAAGCCTCTGCAACTTCTTCTTGAAGGCACAGAAGAAGTTTCAAAGGGCAATCTTGAGCATAAAATTGACTATTCCGCAAAGGATGAAATTGGACAGGTTGTTACAAGCTTCAACGCTATGGTTGAAGACCTTCTTAAAAGCAAGAGGGAAATAGAAAAATCGACCGAAGAAATTAAAGCCGCAAAGGAATCTGCAGAGAAAAGAAGAAACTACATAGAGGTTCTAATGGAGTCCCTGAATGTTGGAATAGTCTCTCTCGGAGCAGAGGGGGAAATTGTCAGTATGAACAAGAAAGCAAAAGAGTTTCTTGAACTTTCTCCCAAAGCCCCCCCCCAAAAAGTTGTTACCCTGCCTTCATGGATAACTATAAGAGACGCAATAAACGATTTAAAGAAGAGACCTGAGGAAAAAAGAGAAATCGTCCTGACTTTCAGAGACGAAGTTAAAGTTATGGTCATTGAAATGGTACCTCTTACAAGAGAAGAAGTTTCTTACCCTGGAAGCATCTTAATAATTGAAGACATTACAGATTTAAGCAGAACTCAAAGGATAGCGGCATGGCAGGAAGTGGCTCAAAGACTCGCACATGAAATAAAAAATCCTCTAACACCTATAAGACTTAGTGCCCAGAGAATAAGGAAGAAACTGCGTGACAACGCTACCGATCTTAACGAAGCAATATACGAAGGGACAACAACAATTGAAAGGGAAGTTGAAAGTATGATGGCAATGGTCGACGAATTTTCAAGGTTCGCAAGACTGCCAGAAATTCATCTTAAACCTGGAAACATAGGCGAATTGGTTCTTTCTGCAACTCTTCCATATCAGAATGCTTATCCCAAGGTTTTATTTTCGCTCACCATATCGGAGAATCTTCCCCAGATACTTTTTGACAGGGAGCAGATAGAAAGGGTTTTTAAAAACCTCTTTGAAAACTCGATAGAAGCAATGAAAATGGCCGGGGAGATAAAGGTCTCCATCTTCGAAAAAGAAAAAAACATTGTTATTTCTATAAAAGATACCGGTCCAGGAATTCCGAAAGAAATAAGAACCAAAATGTTCCTGCCTTATTTTTCAACAAAGCGAAAAGGAACAGGGCTCGGTCTTGCGATTGTTGCCAGGATACTTGAAGAACATGGTGGAAAAATTGAAATTGATAATGAATATAACGAAGGGGCAGGTATTTTAATTTATCTTCCGAGGTAAAGGTATGATCTGTTCGAACAAAATTCTTGTTGTAGATGATGAAGAAAACATTTTAATCAGTTTATCAAGCATACTTGAAGATGAAGGTTACACCGTAAAAACCTCTTCTGACGCCGAAACCGCTCTGAAGATGCTTGAAAAAGAGGAATTTGATGTTGCTCTTCTTGACATATGGCTGCCAAAGATGGATGGACTTAAGCTCTTTGAAATAATGAAAGAACAAAAGAGGGAGGAAGAGGTTATTTTTATTTCAGGGCATGGATCTATAGAACAGGCAGTAAAAGCTACCAAAATAGGGGCTTTTGATTTTCTTGAAAAACCTCTTTCTCTTGAGAGGGTTGTTGTTGCTGTAAAAAACGCCTCCCAAAAAAAGGAACTGGTCGAAAAAGAGAAGTTTTTTAAAAGTGAACTTAAAAGCGATGTTGAATTGGTTGGTGAAAGCCCGGCAATGAAAGAACTCAAAAAGCAGATCTCTATTATTGCTCCATCTGACGGCAGAGTTCTTATTTACGGAGAGAATGGAACTGGAAAAGAACTTGTCGCAAGGTCAATTCACCAGTTGAGCAATCGCTCCAATGAACCTTTTATTGAGGTTAACTGTGCAGCAATTCCATCTGAACTTATCGAATCTGAGCTATTTGGACATAGAAAAGGTTCATTCACAGGGGCTATTGAAAACAAGAAAGGCAAATTTCTTCTTGCCAACAAAGGAACTCTCTTTCTTGATGAGATTGGTGATATGAGTTTAATGACTCAAGCAAAAGTTCTCAGAGCTCTCGAGGAGCAAAAAATTGAACCGGTTGGAGCCAGCGAACAAATTAAAGTCGATGTCAGGGTAATTGCTGCAACCAATAAAGACATTGAAAAGGAGATTTCAGAAGGAAGATTCAGAGCAGATTTGTTTTACAGACTGAATGTTATTTTTATTAAACTTCCTCCTTTAAGAGAAAGAAATGGAGACATTTCCCTCCTCTTCGAATATTATCTCGATTATTATTCAAAAAAATACAAAAAAGAAAAAAAACGCTTAACAGAATCCGCAATCAACGCCCTGTATGAATGTCCCTGGAACGGAAATGTAAGAGAGCTCAAAAATCTTGCAGAAAGAGTTATAATAATGTACGAAGGGACAGAAATTTTAGAAGAAGACCTTTTTTACAAGCCCTTTAGTGAAAAAAAGAGTTCTGATAATATATATTCTGGAACTTTAAAGGAAGCGAGAAAATCTTTTGAGAGGGATTATATTTTGAAAGTGCTTAATCAAACCGGAGGAAACATAGCACAAACTGCAGAAATACTGGGAATAGAAAGAAGACACTTATACAGAAAACTTTCAGCCCTTAAGATTCGTTAGGAGGAAAAACTATGGTAATGATTAACCATGCAACAAGAGAAATCACAATTAAGATTGTTTATTACGGTCCCGGTCTTTGCGGGAAAACGACAAACCTTGAATATATTTATAAAACAGCCACCCCTGAAAAGAAAGGGAAACTTCTTACTGTTGCAACAGAAACAGACAGAACCCTTTTCTTTGATTTTCTTCCTATGGAACTTGGAACTGTAAAGGGAATGAAGCTAAGGACCCAGTTATACACAGTTCCAGGTCAGGTTTTTTACGATGCCACAAGAAGAATAGTTTTGAGAGGAGCAGACGGAGTAGTATTTGTCGCAGATTCACAAAGAGCAATGCTTGATGCAAATCTTGAAAGCGTTGAAAACCTTAAAATCAATCTCGAGATAAACAACATTGATCCAAATTCAGTTCCACTCGTTTTCCAGTTCAACAAAAGAGACCTTCCAGACCTTTCTGACCCTTCAGAGATGAATAAGGTCTTGAACTACAGAAAGGTACCATCTTTCAATGCCGTGGCAGTAAAGGGAATAGGCGTCAATGAAACTCTGAGAAAAATTATTGAACTTGTAATAATCAATTTACATCAAAAAGATGCTATTCTAAAGCGAGGAAAGGCTGCGCCTGCAAAAAGTTTAGAAAAACCCCTGAAAGAAGAAGAGCCAATAAAAAAGGAAGAAAAAGAAGCTATTCCTCCTCCCCCACCTGAACCAGAGCCCATGGAAATTGAAGAAGAAGCGCAGGAAGTCCAGGAACTTGAAGTGGTTTCTGATGATGAGATAACAGACAGCGACAGCAGAAAACTGCCGATCGAAGAAAAAATGGCTCAAAACAATGTCAGCCTCGAATCTGAAGCTCCTTCTGAAAGTAGAAACCCAAAAATTGAAGAACTCTTCACAAAAATTTCAAACCTGCAAGAAAAACTCTTTTCTATACTTAACGAAATTGACGAAATAAAGCAGAAAATAACAGAACTCAAAAACCGATAATTTAAATCTTTCTACTTCTGACATTCTATATTTTTTCAGTTTTCTTTACTGTTTTTTCTACTCCCTCTTGAATTTTTGCGGTTATCCTGTTAACTTAAGAACCTGGAGGTCGATTTGAGTTTTGATGCCAAAGAGATTGCAAAAAAAAATGGAATTGTCGGAGCTGGTGGAGCAGCCTTTCCTGCGCACATAAAACTTTCTTCAAGAGCTGATATTCTTATAGTCAACGCCGCAGAATGCGAACCTCTTTTATACAAGGATGAAACCATTTTAAGTCATTTTTTTGATGAATTTTTAAATGGTGCGCTTCTTGCTAAAGAATGCGTTTCAGCCAAAAAGTGTATAATAGGCATAAAGAGAAAACACGAAAAACTAATTGAAGATTTGAAAAGTAAAATTCCAAAAGACTTCTCTATTTTCCAGCTTGAAGATACCTACCCTTCAGGAGATGAATTCCTGCTTGTTTATGATGTAACTCAAAAATTGATACCAAAAGGAGGAATTCCTCTCGATGTCGGAGTAATTGTCCATAATGTGGAGACTCTTTACAACATCGGGATAAATAAGCCAGTGATTGAAAAATTTATTACTGTTTCTGGAGATGTTAAAGAGGCGGTTTCTCTGAAAGTTCCCATTGGAATGAAATGGTGTGATATTCTCAGCGAATTAAATATAAAAACCGACCACAAAAGTTTTATAATCGGTGGTCCAATGATGGGTTCTGTCTCTAACGATTTGAGCATTCCTGTCACAAAGGGAGATTCTGGAATTGTTATTCTTCCAGAAGATCATCCACTTATAAGGAAAAAAAGCAGAACAAAGCAGAATATAGAAAAAATCGCATATACATGTGACCAGTGTTTTAGATGTTCAGACCTCTGTCCGAGGGACCTTCTTGGGCACGGTGTAAAACCGCATAGAGCAATGATTTCCGTAAGTATGAATTTAAAACAGAAAACCTCGTATCAGGCTTCCTCTTTGTACTGTTGTGAATGTTCACTTTGCACTCTTTACTCCTGTCCTGAAGACCTTGACCCGGCAAATGTTATGATTTTGAGCAAACGAGCACTTTATAAAGAGGGGGTTAGACCAGAGAAGAAATTTTGTGAAATAAACCCCATGTATCATTACAGAAGGACACCCACGAAACTTTTGATTAACCGCCTTGGGCTTTCAGAATTTGTAAAACCCCACAAATTTTTGGAAAAAGAATTTACTCCCAAAGAGGTTATTCTTAAACTTAATCAGCACAGGGGAGAACCGGCAAAGCCTCTGGTTAAAAAGGAGCAATTTGTTCAAAAAGGAGAGGTCGTTGCTGAAACAGAAGAAGGAAAGATGGGAAGCAGGATATTCTCTTCGATAAGCGGGATTGTCAGGGCAATTGACAAACAAAAAATTGTGGTTGAAACTAAATAGGGAGAGTAAATGGAAATTAGAGCAGGAAAGAATGCACTCGGCTTATTAGAATTCACCTCAATTGCAAAGGGGATTGAGGCAACAGACTTTATGTTAAAGGCTTCGGATGTGGAATTGCTGATGAGCAGATCTATCTGCTCAGGAAAATATATGATTCTGGTAAGAGGCGATGTGGCAGCATGCTATTCTTCAATTCAGGCGGGCGAGAAAGTTGCCCCTGAATGTGTTGCCGATTCAACTGTAATTCCAAACCTCCACGAGCAGATTTTTCCCGCAATATCTCAGGCAACTCCTGTCAACAATGTTGAAGCGCTTGGAATAATAGAAGGGTTTAATGTTGCCACCCTGATTGAGGCAGCAGATGCTTCAGTCAAATCTGCTGAAGTTAAGCTTCTTGAAATAAGAATCGCTATGGCTCTTGGCGGAAAAGCTTTTGCAGTGTTAACCGGTAGCGTTGCTGCCGTAAAAGCTGCTGTTGAAACAGGAAAAGATATTTTGGGCCAAAAAGGTCTACTTACAAATTACGCCGTTATACCATCGCCCAATAAAGAGTTGATAAAAGAACTCCTGGAAGGGAGGATGCTATGAGAAAGAACCTATTTAAATCTCTTTTAATTTTTTTCTGCCTTTTTGGACTTTTAATTTCTCCTCAAGAAAAAAAAACTGAAACCACACCTGAAGACAAAACCATAGTAGGAATTATAAAAGAAAGCGGTTTTACTGCAGCAAAAATAGCTATGCCCGAAACAAAATATGATTCTTCTCTTGCAGTTGAGGCAAAAGAAGTTCATTTAACTTTAACGGATGACCTTGATTTCTCTGGTTTCTTTTCAATAATAGATCCCTCACTTCAAACTGGAATTCCGACAGATGCGAAGGTTGATTACGATGCCTGGAGCGCAATTGGGGCAGAATATCTTCTTTTAACCAGGCTTTTTAAAACAGAAAGAGTTTTGACGCTCGAAGGAAAACTTTACGACATCAAAAGAAAGGAACTTGTAACAGGCAAAAGAATACGTGCCGCAACAAACCAACCAAGACTTCTTGCACACAATCTTTCGAGCGTCGTTCTTGATTATCTTTTTGGAGCGGGAGTTTTCCCTACAAGTCAGATTCTTTTTGCATCCCAGATTGGAGAAACCCAGGACATATATCTTTGCGATTACGATGGAAAAAATCTTGTCAGATTGACATCAATGGGGATTTTGAATGTGACTCCCGATGTTAACCCTAAAGGAGACAGAATTGTTTTTACATCCATTCTCAAAGACAGGCAGGAAATTTTCTTCCTTGACAGGAGCGGAAAAAGGACAAAACTTTACGGTGAGGGTGAAGGGTTAAATTCAAGCCCAAAATTTTCTCCTGACGGAAAAACAATAGCATTTTGCTCATCAAAGTCAGGAAATCCGGATATATGGACAATTGATGTTGATGGAAATAATCTTACACGCCTAACATTTTCATACGGAATTGACACAGCACCCTGCTTCTCGCCTGATGGAAGCAAAATTGCCTTCACTTCTGATAGAGGAGGCTCTCCCCAGATATATATTATGGACAGAGATGGAGCCAATGTCAGAAGAATTACACCTGAAGGCTCAAAAAGGTGCGACCAACCCGCCTGGTCACCGAGGGGAGATAAAATTGCATATACAACAGTTTCAGAAGGCAAATTCAATATTGCTGTTCTGGATCTTTCGACAAATGAAGTTTCGATTCTAACTCAAGGACAGGGCGACAATGAATCTCCCTCCTGGTCACCCGACGGAAGATATATAGCATTCTCCTCAAACAGACTTGGTTCATTCCAGATTTTTATTATGCGCGCTGACGGAACAGGAACAAAGAGAATTACAAATCAGCCTGGATGCGCCTCTCCCTGCTGGTTCAGATAGAAATATGCTTTCAAGACTTTTTGTCAGGAATTTTGCCCTCGTTGAAAATCTTGAAATTTGTTTTGATAAAAATTTTATAGTTCTCACTGGCGAGACAGGGGCTGGCAAGTCACTGCTAATTGGGGCAATATCCTATCTACTTGGTGCAAAGTTTGACCCTTCTCTTCTTTTAAAAAGAGGAGAAGAATGCATAATCGAAGGGACTTTTACAGAGACCTTTAAACCCTCAAACAAATTGGGGCTTGAATCAGAAGAGCCCTTTACAGTGAAGAGAAAATTTGACAGAACTGGAAAAAGCTGGGCTTTCTTAAACGGGGAAACAATTTCTCTTAACAGGCTTAAATCTCTCGTAGAAGAACTTATAGAAATTAACGGACAGCATCAGGAAGCAAAGCTTTTAGACGAAAGAAATCATCTGGAAATAGTTGATTCTTTAAATGGCGTAAGTAAATTATCAAAAGAAATAGGTCGCCTGGCAAGCGAAATCAGGGAAAAATTAAAACTTTTAAAACTTGCTGAAGGAAAAGCTTCAGAAATTAATATGAAAATAAAAATTCTTGAAGAGGAAATTGGAGAAATAGATAAAATTAACCCCAAAGAAAATGAAGATGAAGAATTGAAAATCAGGAAAAAAATCGTAGAAAATAGTTCCAGAATTTATGAGAATCTTCTTTCAATTGCCACAAAAATTAAAACAGAAGAAAACTCAATCCTGCCCTTACTCAGGGATGTCATAAAAAAGGCAGAAGAACTTGCCGGCTACAAAGAAAACTGGAAAGAGCTTCATAAAGAGCTTGAAAACTCAAGGGCAGTTCTTTCTGAAATTTACAATATTGTTGAAAAAGAAATAGAATCCCTCGACTTTGAACCTGATGAGCTCGAAAAAATTCAGGAAAGGCTTTATCAAATTGAGAAGTTGGAGAGAAAATATGGACCAGGACTAAATGATGTAATTTCAAGAAGAAACTCAAATTTATCAGAACTCAACAAACTTAAGGAGGCAGGATTTGATAAAGATACCATTAGAAAAGAAGTTGAAGAAAGTTTTAAAAAGTTCATTTCCGAGGCAAAAACTTTAAGTAAGGCAAGAAGTGATGCAGCAAAACTTTTTTCGAAAAATGTTACTGCAATTTTAAAAAATCTCGCTCTTGAAAAGGGCAGATTTGAAGTAAATTTCATTCCTTTGAGAATCGATGAACCTATAGACATAACCGAGCATGGATTAGAAGATGTCAACTTTATGTTTTCAGCCAATCTGGGAGAACCTCCCCTTCCGCTTTCCAGAATAGCTTCGGGAGGAGAATTGAGCAGGATAATGCTCGCAATTCTTACAGCCGCAAAAGGAGACTATCAAGGCAGAACCATTATATTTGATGAAATTGATGCAGGAATAGGAGGGAAGCCAGCTGAGAAAGTAGGAATTTATCTTCACAGACTTTCTCTTTCACATCAGGTCATTTGTGTAACTCACCTTCCCCAAATTGCTGCATATGCTGACCAGCACATAAAAATTGAAAAAACAATGAAGGAGGAAAAAACAACCGTCTGCGGAAAAACTCTGTCAGAAGAAGAGAGAATCGAAGAACTGGGAAGAATGGTGGCAGGAGAGAAAATTACTCAGAGCGCTGTAATTTATGCAAAAGAACTTCTGAAAATTGCTGAAGAAAAGAAGAAAAGTCATTCGGTCACTTGACAGTTTAAATTTTTTTTAACATAATAAATAGTGTTTCTGGAAAGGGGGTCGCTATGAAGCGATTGGTAATTTTTTGTTTGTGCCTTTTTGCCGTTTTTGTTTTCGCTGAGGAAACATATAAAATTTACTTAAATGATGGTAGAGTTATTACTTCTGATGTTAAGCCAGATGTCAGAGGAGATAGAATTTACTTCGAGCGGCTTGGAATGTTTCTTTATGTGCCGGTTAACCTTGTGGATTTGAAAAAAACAGAAAAAGGGAAAACGGCAATTCAGGAAACGACAACAAGTGAGCCCAAAAAGCAAAAAAAGGTAGTTAAATATGACGAGTCTAAATTAGAAGAGATAAGGCAAAGGGCGAGACTTGCAAATGAAGATGAACTTGCAGCCCTTGAATATACATCTCCTGAAGCTGGAGGACAGCAGGCTGGCAACCAAATAGGGCAGCAAAGTGCTGCTACGAACCCTCAGAAAAGACTTGCTTCTCTTATGCAGCAAAGATCTATACTTCAAGGAAATCTTAATTCGTTGATGGAGGAAATGAGTGTAAAAAGAGATCAATTCGGTTTTGCCACATTGGCTGCAGACAAGGATAGGCTTCAGAAAGAAATGACAGACCTTGAAAATAAAATAACAGAAGCAAGATCCAAACTTTCTTCGATAGAAAGCCAGATTCAAATAACACAGCAGGAAATAGCATCTACACCTGCTGTTGTAGTTGAGGTACCCGCCCAACAACAGGCTCCCCCACCCCAGCAGACTCAAACTCCTCCCCCAACTTCTGAAGGTGAATAACTGTACATGTCCTTAAAATAGGACATTTTTTTCTTTCATAAATCAGAAAACCCCTCATTTTGAGGGGTTTTTCTTTTTTCTAAACTCTGGCACAACAATTGCTAAATAGATAAGCGGAGGTGATGAAGATGAAACGGGTAAAATGGTTAATTTCGTTTATTACCCTTATAACATTTTCAATAAGCCTTATGGCAGAAAATACAGCCGTCGTTCGTTATATTGAAGGAAAGGCTTATGTGCAGGGGGCTTCCTCTGAAGAGAGAGAATTGCTGACCATCAATTCCCCTATTTTTGAAGGCGATAATATCTGGCTTACTGAGGGCAATATGGGAATCGTTTTTTCTGAGGGGACAATAATATGGCTTTCGAGTGATTCTCATATAGAAATATCTCAATTTCCTTACCCATACTCCGAAAGTCCATTGGGATTAAAAGCCAATCTCTGGAGAGGAATGGCAGTTCTTGAAGCAAAATTTCCTATTCCTACTGAAAGTTCCCATATCATTATCACTCCATCTGCTTCAGTGAGAACTGCAAGAAAAAGCCTTTCAATAATTGAAGTTGAAAATGTGGATATGACAAGGCTTACGGTTCTTGACGGAAGTGCGATTATTGCAAGCGGAGGATATTCTAATACGGTATGGGCAAATCAGATGAGTTACGCCCAATACGGATATGAGCCTTCGGCTCCAGTTTCTACCGGAAAAGTTGCCTATCCTGAAATAATAGCATTCAGAGAAAAGATGACAAACAAGCCGATAAGAACACCAAAATCGTGGGAATATCTCGACCCTGAATTGTATGCCTTTGCAATAGACCTTGATTACTACGGTTACTGGGAAGATGTTCCTGGATACGGTCATGTTTGGTTCCCCTCACCAGCCTATGTGTATTATGGCTGGACACCTTATTATAACGGCTACTGGAGATACACACCGTGGGGCTGCACCTGGGTTTCTTATGACCCGTGGGGCTGGGTTCCATTCCATTATGGACATTGGACATATATAATTGGCTACGGCTGGGGATGGTTTCCCGATGTCTGGTTTTCTCCTGCATGGGTTGCGTGGTTTTGGGGGGACGGCTGGATTGGTTGGTGCCCCTGGGGTTACTATAACGGCTGGTGGTGCCCTATCTGGGAACCCTGTGGATGGTATAGAATTGACATAGACAACATCTATGTAACAAATGTTACAAAAGTGGTCGTAGTCAACAAAAATGTTCCTCCCCCAGTAAAACCTGTTGTTCCTATTCCCAAAAAAGCTTTTCAGACAAACCAGAATTTTGCAAAAAAAGTTTCAAAGGACTCTGATTTAGTTATCACTCATTCAGGTGGATTAAATATAAGTCCTACAAAAATACACGATTTTAAAAACAAAAAAGTAACTTTTGACGATATTAAACAAACTTTGATTGAGCAACCTGTAATAGCAAAAAGAAATATTATGCCCACAAGTCTTGACGGAGATATTGATAACCCTCGTGATAAAATTCATATTCGGGATAGAAACTTGACCTCTCCAACTTCTCCGAAAAGAGTGACAGACAATTCTGTTATTGATAAACCAGCAAGGACATCTCCTTCAACAAGAATAAGAACCCCCATAGACAATGCTGATGACTTTTACTCTGATACCGATACGCCCGAACCTTCAAGAGGAGACTTTAGTAACTCTGATAGCTCGTTCTCCCCACCATCAACAAGGGAACCCCAAAACGGAGAAACTCCTCAGAGAGATGACAGCATCAATAGAGATTCTCATTCAAGGGACAATAATTATTCTCCTCCTCCACCACCGCCTTCGCCACCACCAACAAGAGAGCCACAGAACAGAGAAATTCCTCAGAGAGAAACACCCAAGAGAGAAACCCCTCAGAGAGATAACAGCATCAACAGAGATTCTCATTCAAGGGACAATAACTATTCTCCTCCTCCACCACCGCCTTCCCCACCAGCAGGCTCTTCAGGTTCCTCCTTTAACAAAACCAACAAACATAAATTAAGCATGGCAAAGCCATCTAAGAGCAAGATAACAATCTTAGCCTCAAACTCAGGAAAAACAAGCAAAGTTACTACCACCTATTCAAAAACTTCCTATTCAGGCAAGAAAAACAATTCTGGCAGTAGCGAAAAGAAAAATAAAAGAATTTAGCGTTATTCTCCTTTTCCTTTGTGTTCGGGGACGGTCTTACCGTCCCCTTTTTTTGTTTTTCTATAGAGGCCATCTCTCTCCACAGGAATTCTGCCGGCACTTTTTATTAACCTGACAATTTCGTCTTTTGTCATTCCGATTGGCGTTTTTGCACCCCCCTCATGTCCGATTCTTTCTTCAACTACAGTTCCCTCAAGATCATCAACACCGCACCATTGTGACAGTTCAGCGGATTTAAGGCCCGACATAACCCAATGGTTTTTTATATGCCCAATATTATCAAGAAAAATTCTTGAGACTGCGTAAATTTTTAACTGCTTTATAAGTGAAAGCTCTTTTAATGTATGTAAAGGGGTGTTTTCTTTTTGAAAAAGAAGTGGAATGAAAGACATAAATCCTTTAGTTTCATCCTGCAGGGTACGCAGTCTGTCAAGATGATCCGCTATTTCTTCTTCTGTTTCGCCTATTCCGTACAGCATTGTAGCATTAGACGGAACTCCAAGTTTGTGAGCAGTTTTTGAAAGCGCAAGCCATCTTTGCCCATCGATTTTCCGGGGAGATATTCTTTTTCTTATCTCCTCAGAAAAAATCTCAGCACCTCCACCCGGGAATGCTGAAACTCCCGCCTCTTTAAGCTTCTTTATAACATCAAAATCAGAAATGCCGCTTGTCCTTGAAAAAAAGTCTATTTCGACCATTGTAAAAGCTTTGATTATTGCATCACCTTTTATCTCTTTTATGCCCTTTACAAGGTTTAGTGCATCCTTAAGTGAGAATTGAGAGTCGAGCCCACCTGTAATGTGTATTTCAAGGTTCGGTAAATCTCTCATTTTCTCAATATCATTAAGAATAGATTCTATAGTCAACCTCTTTGCCTCTTTTGAACCATCTTCTTTTCTAAATGCACAAAAGAGACATCTGTTCTCGCAAATATTGCTGTAGTTTATGTGTCGGTTTACAGAGAAAGTAGTCTTATTACCAAATAATTTTTCACGAATATAATTTGCGGTATAGAAAAGTTCAGATGGGCAGGCAAATTTCAAAAGTTTAATACACTCATCTTTTGAGATTCTTTTGAAATTTACAGCTTTAGCCAGAATTTTGTCTGCTTCTTCTGAATTTTTCAAGGTTACGCCAAAATTACTTCCTGAAAATTCTGCAAAAATAACCACTCAATTTAATTCACAGCTCCAGCATACTCTACGGCTCTTCTTTCTCTGATGATCGTAACTTTTACTTTTCCAGGATAATCCATCTCCTCCTGAATGCGCTTGGCTATCTCTCCTGCGAGAAAAGGCAGGTGCATATCGCTTACCTGATCCGCATTAACAATCACTCTCACTTCTCTACCAGCCTGAATTGCAAAGGACTGTTCTACGCCTTCAAAAGATGTTGCTATGGACTCGAGAGTTTCAATTCTTTTGAAATAATCTGTCAAAGAAGCCCTTCTTGCTCCAGGGCGACTGCCGGAAATAGCGTCAGCAACTGCAACGAGCACTGAAATCGGATGTATTACTTCAACATCCTCATGGTGGCTTTCTATTGCATTGATAACCACCTCGTGTTCGCCATACTTCCTCGCTGCTTCAGCACCAAGTTCGGGATGGGTTCCTTCTCTTACAACATCTATTGCTTTGCCAAGGTCGTGCAGTAAACCAGCTCTTTTGGCGAGTTTAACATCAAGTTTCAATTCTGCTGCCATTGCCCCACAAAGTTCCGCCACTTCTATCGAATGGTTCAGAACATTCTGGCCATAACTCGTTCTGTACTTCAACTGTCCAGTAAGTTTTACAATTTCAGGATGGGGTAGGTTCAACCCGAGCCTTTTAAAAGCTTCCTCTCCGGCTTGAATAAGATCCTTCTGTATTTTCTTTTTTGTCTTACCAACAAATTCTTTTATTTTCTGGGGATGAATTTTCCCTGACTGAACAAGTCTCTCAAGGCTCTGCCTTGCAATCTCACGTGCAACAGGATTGAAAGAGGATAGAACAAGGGTTAAGGGATCATCATTGTTTATTAGAAGTTGTACCCCGGTTTCCTCCTCAAAAACTTTTATATTTCGCCCTTCATGCCCTATTATTCTTCCCTTTAGACTCTCATCAGGTAATTTAAACTGACTCGTTGTTCTTTCTGCAACCTGCTCAATCCCAACTCTTTCAATTGCGAGAGTTATAATTTTCTGCGCTTCAACTTCCGCTGTTTTTTGCGCATCTTCTTTCGCCTGCCTTATAAAAGCCGCGGCTTCAAACTCAGCCTGTTTTCTCATTTCTTCTATTAGACTCTTTTTTGCCTCTTCTTGAGAAATTTCCCCAGTCTTTTCAAGTTTTGCAATGTATTCATTTTTTGCTTCAATAAAGGATGCTTTTTTTTCATCCACTTCAGCTAATTTCAAATCCAGTTGAACAAATTTTTCTTTAAGTTCCTTTTCTCTCTGCTCCAGCTGCTTTTCAAACATCTGAAGTTTGGCACTTCTTCTGTTCATAGCCCTTTCAATGTTTTTAACCGAATCAAGTCTCTTCTGATAGTCCTCCTCAAGTTTGTTCTGTTCTTTCAGCCATTCTTCCTTTGCCCTCGCTGTTTCTATCCTTTTTAACTGTTCAGCCTGCTTCTTTGCATCCTCGAGAAGCATATGGGCAAGACGTCTCGTTCCCGAAAGCGCTTTTTTGCTTAAAATGTACGAGACAACAAAACCCAGAAGGAATGAAACAACGATAGCCCCTATTGCGATTAGTGTATATATCATAGAATTATTTTCCACTTTAACCTCCAAAAACATCAATTATACCAATACTAATAAACAACAACATTAGAATTTATTTCCCTTAAAAGTAACAATTTTATCGATTCAAGCTTTCTTTTTGCAACCCTGTGAATTTTTTTGAAAGCTGGAGGCCTGTCAAGAGAGTAAATTTGAACACATCCTGGCTTAATAATTTTCAACTTTTGAAGGTGAGTTTCGAGTTCCTCTTCTGTTGTATTGTCTACCTCTCCCTCTACAAAAAGAGACTGTATCGTCAAATTTCCTTCGAAGTTTGCGAGCTGTGAAATCAGTAAATTGAAATCAATGCCTTTTGAAGGTCGGTTCAGAATTTTAAACATTTTTTCATTCCCGGCATCAAGTTTCATTATTGGCTCATCTATTTTATTTAGAGCATCAAATATTTTTTGGTTATGCACCGTAGTAGAATTTGACAGAGACGCTATTTTTGGCTTTGATTTAATACTATTTCTAATTTTGATGACATCATCAACAATCTCAGCAAAATCCGGGTGAAGAGTTGGCTCTCCATTGCCACTAAATGTTAGAAAATCTACTTTTTCCTCATCTTTCTCAAGTTTTCTAATAAATTCTCTTAAGGCTTTCTCTATTTCCTTTCTTGTTGGAAGAATGTTTCTAAAAGATTTTCCATCCCTTACGAGAAGACCTGTCGAGGGATACTGACAGTACGCACAATTGAAAGAGCACATTTTTATTTCATAAGGTGAAATGTTTATCCCGAGAGAACTGCCCAATCGTCTTGATTTTACCGGTCCGTAAACTATTCCATTTTGAAGAGGTAATCTTTCTTCAGACAAATTCTTCTCCTTTACTCAACAGGAAAGGATTTTCGCCTATTTCTCTCCCAATGGTAGTTTCTTCTCCATGACCAGGGTGTACAATTGTATCCGAAGGAAGAGTAAAAAGTTTTTCTCTAATTGATCTTACAAGTTTTTCAAAATCTCCCCCTTCAAGGTCTGTCCTTCCTATACTTCCAGAAAATAGAACATCACCACTGAAGAGATGTCCTTTAAAATAAAACGCAACACCTCCTCTGGTGTGTCCGGGTGTTTCTATTACTTTTATTTTCTCTCTGCCAGCAACGATCTCATCACCGTCATAAATGAATCTGGATGGCTCAGGGGAAGGCTCTACAATCAAGCCAAAATGATCGGCGATTTTATGGCTTTCTCTTAATAGTTGAAGATCATTTTTGTGTATAAGGATTTCACTTTTAAAAAACCTTGAAATAATAGCATTCCCTGCTATATGGTCAAAATGGCAGTGGGTGCAAAGAATTTTCCCTATATGAATTTCATTTTTCTTTGCAAAGCCTGCAATCACCTCAGAATCAAATGTGGGATCAATTACAGAACCAACTTTTCCGTTTTCATCCCACAATAGGTAAGAATTATTCTGAAGGGGTCCGAGTGTAAAACTTTTTATATTCAGAGTCAATGCTTAACCTCCAAAATTTTAATATTAGATTTTACCATATCTTACTGCTGTCTAAAATAATTTAAAATCAGAAAAGTAATTCAGTAAAAACAGGATTTTGGACGGGTTTCAAGTGGGGCTTGAAAACGAAGTTGGGGCATATCGGTTAGAAAAGTGAACTATGCTGTCCAAAACAGGAAGAAAGATGACGAGTAGGAAGGGAAATGGGTGCCGATTGCTCAAAATAAAAAGTTTCTAAGGGTTCGAAAGGTTACAAATGTTAGGGCAGCACTATTCCGTGGTTGTCACGGGGGTTAAAATGCTTTCCAGGAAAAAACCAATTTTGTACAGAAATGACCATATCTGTAAAAAATAAATCCTGGTACAAGCATCGAAAAAGTTAAAGGAAAAAGAAAAAAGCCTTGTAATTCCTAAATAAAATAGTTTTTTCAAAGAAGAGAACTACTATATAACGAAAGGGAACTCAACTTTTGTCAGACAGGTTAGAGGCATCCCTCGAGTGAAAACCAAAATGTAAATGTCTATATAGTAAGCCTCTTTTTCAAATCCCTGAGATCCGTCCAAAGTCCCTATTTTTCAGGATCTTGTTTCCGTTTTAAATTATCCTCAAAAGCATTAAATCCCGTAACATATTTGACTTTTTAAGGGGCAGACAGGAGATGACAGGATAGTTATGACAATGACTTATTCATCTCTGTCAATACTATTTAGAAATGTCCCCTTAATTAACTAATAATTATTTGAGGCTGTGGGAATTGCTTCCACAGTCTTGTTTCTTTATTTTCCACTCCTTAACCTTTTGTTCCCGGAGCCAAACGGAAAGATATTGAGGGGTGGTTCAATGGAGGTTTGCAAAAATTATTTAATCTTTTTGCGGTTTTTCC
>DYJZ01000027.1 GCA_020722885.1 Thermoanaerobaculum aquaticum | reverse complement strand
TTTGTCTTGCTGCCTTTCCTTCCCAAAAAGTCTCAAATGTTGTGGACTTCTACAAAATTTGACTTTGACAAAAAATTGGAGTATATTTGACAGGACCCTGCGGCTCTGCCTGAGGGAAATCTTAAGATAAACAGGAGGTAACATTCAAATGAATTCAGACAATAAAAAGGACACAAAGGAAGTGTTTGGAAAAAAACATTCTATGATTCCGCCTACAGACTTGACTTCAGACAACATAGACAGTTCAGAGCCATTTGATATGTCTCAATTTGTAGACGTTCCAGCGGCGGACTCAATGGAACATCAACTTCTAAGGGGAAAAGTGGTTGCAGTGACGGGAACCGATGTCCTTGTAGATGTTGGCTTGAAAAGCGAGGGAATAATTCCTCTTGAAGAGTTCACCACTCCAAGGGGAGATATCTCAGTAAAACCGGGGGACGAAATAGAAGTTTTCCTTGAAAAAATGGAAGACGCAAACGGATATGTTGTCCTTTCCAAGGTAAAAGCCCAGAAGATGAAAGCCTGGGAAGATGTTGAAGTCGCATTTAAAGAAAACAGACCTATAAGAGGCGTAATACTTGATAGAGTTAAGGGTGGACTTGCCGTTGATGTTGGAGTTAAGGCGTTTCTTCCAGGATCTCTTGCAGACATTCAGCCTGTAAGAAACCTCAGGGCTTTAAGAGGTCAGGAGGCTGATTTCAAAGTTATAAAAGTCAATCGCAAAAGAGGAAACATTGTCCTGTCAAGAAAAGCATACCTTGAAGAGATGATGACCGGCCATAGAGAAAAACTAATTTCAGCCAGAGACTCCAAACAACCAATTAAAGGAAAGGTTAAGAACATAACAAACTTTGGAGTGTTCGTGGACCTTGGCGGTATTGACGGTCTATTGCATGTCACCGATATGTCATGGAAGAGGATCAGTCACCCATCGGAACTCTTTAAAGTGGGTGATGAAATTGAAGTTCTGGTGCTGGATTATGATGAAGAGAACAACAAACTTCAACTTGGAATGAAACAACTTGAACCTTCTCCCTGGGAAAATATTGACGAAAAATATCCCCCAGGCAGCAGGGTTAGAGGAAAGGTAATCTCTCTTACAAACTACGGAGCTTTCGTAGAATTGGAACCAGGGGTTGAAGGAATGATCCACGTAAGCGAAATGTCATGGACAAAGAAAATAAAGAATCCTTCAAGCCTGGTAAATGTCGGAGACGAAGTTGAAGTGGCTGTTCTCCAGATAGACAAAGAAAATAAAAGAATTTCTCTCGGTCTTAAACAGATAGAAGAAGATCCGTGGGAAACAATAAAAGAGAACCTTGAAGAAGGAGATGTAATTCAGGGAACGGTTAAAAATATTACTGAATTTGGAATTTTTGTCGAAGTTTTGCCTGATGTCGATGGCCTCGTTCATATTTCAGACCTTTCATGGAAAAGGGTAGCACATCCTTCTGAACTGTTTAAAAAAGGAGATGTGGTTGAAGCCAAAATTACCAACCTCGACTTTGTCAATAAAAGAATTTCCTTAAGTATCAAAGATACCCTTCCGGATATATGGGAAGAGTTTTTTGATAAGCACAAACAGTATGATATTGTAGAAGGAACAGTGGCAAAAATAGTCGATTTTGGCGCCTTCGTAGATCTTGGAAATGGAGTGGAAGGACTTGTTCATATTTCTGAACTTTCTGAAGAACATATAGAAGACCCTTCCTCAGTTCTTGAAGTGGGAAAAACCTATCCTTTTAAACTAATAAAACTTGAAAGGGCGGAGAAGCGAATAGGATTGTCTATGAAAGGAACCACTGAAAAAGAAAAGGAAGAAGAAAAAGGTTCTACTGGAGACGGAAGGGTAAGTCTCGGTGAAATATTTGACCTAAGCCATTTTCAGAAGAAAGGGGAGGATAAATGACAAAGAGTGACATTGTTGAAATGCTTTCAAAAAACAGTTCTATACCAAAGAAACAGGCGGAAATGATTGTGAATACTGTTTTTGCTTCCATTACAGAGGCACTCGAAGAAAATGAAAAAGTTGAGATAAGAGGATTTGGAACCTTTAAAGTAAAGCAAAGAAAACCTCACAACGCAAGAAACCCTAAAACTGGAGACAAAGTTTTTGTGGAAGAAAAAAAGATCCCTTACTTTAAACCTGGAAAAGAGCTAAAGGAATTTATCAATAATATTTGAGGTATTTTTGGAAATCACATTTACTCCCTGGAGACTTGATTATATTAAATCAAACAAAAGAGAAGAGGGCTGTATTTTCTGCAAAGCATTTGAAGAGCAGCCCTCTTTTGACAATCTTGTTGTTTTTAAGGGACAATTTTCTGCCATTCTTCTCAACAGATTTCCTTACAACAACGGACATCTTCTTGTGGTGCCTAAAACTCATAGCGATTCATTATTTTCGCTTCCCGAAGAAGAAAAATTGGAGCTGTCAAAACTTCTTTGTTTTTCAGAAGCTGCATTGAGAAAAATCTATGAACCTCAAGGAATAAATGTGGGAATGAATTTGGGAGAAGCCGCTGGAGCTGGAATTGTGGACCACATACATTTTCACATTCTCCCTCGATGGAAAGGAGACACAAATTTCGTAACTGTTACAGGAAATCTAAGAGTAATACCGGAAGCCCTCAGAGATACATACGAAAAGGTAAAAAATTTTTTTAAAGAAAACCCACCTTCTTTCTGAAAATGGCGTACACAACAGAAAGTAAGAGGTGTTTCTCTCCCCCACTTTTTTTAACTTCTTTCCTGAACAATAAAAAATGGTAAGATGTCTCCTTGTTGGTGTTTGTCTTCCCTATCTTCCATATCAAAGAGTTGAGGAGTATCTTGATGAACTTTCTTTTCTTGCTGACACTGCCGGAGCAAAAGAAGTTGAAAGAATAATTCAAAAGAAAGAGAGATTAGACCCTGCCTATTTTATAGGAGAAGGCAAAGCGATTGAAATAGCTGAAAAATGCCGGAAAGAAAGAATTACCCTTGTAATTTTTGATGATGAACTTTCTCCCTCGCAGGTTAAAAATCTTGAAAATAAAATAGGAATAAAGGTACTTGACCGAACGGGCCTTATCCTCGACATTTTTGCAAAAAGAGCAAGAACAAGAGAGGCAAAGGTTCAGGTTAGTTTAGCCCAATATAATTACCTGCTGCCGAGACTTACCAGGGCATGGGGACACCTCTCGAGACAGGCAGGTGGAATTGGAACGAGAGGAGTTGGGGAAACTCAACTTGAAACAGACAGAAGGGTTATCAGAAAAAGGATTCAAAAACTCAAAGAAGAAATTGAAAATATTTCCTTAAGAAGAAATGTTCAATCTCGAAGAAGACAGAACACTTTTATTTGTTCTTTAGTAGGATATACAAATGTCGGCAAGTCAACCTTGATGAATGCTCTTACTGCCTCAAAACTTTTTTCTGAAAATCGTCTTTTTGCAACCCTCGATACTACTTTCAGGAAACTTAAAGGTTCTGTCTTGTCTCAGGAAATATTAATTGTTGACACCATTGGTTTTATCAGAAAACTCCCCCATTCTCTTGTAGCATCATTTAAATCTACTCTTTCTGAAATTTCAAATTCTGACTTGATATCTTACCTAATTGATGTCAGCCACCCAAATTTTGAAGAACAGTTTTCGGTTGTTAAAGAATCGCTTGCCGAACTCAGTTGCCTCGAGATACCGACTCTTACCCTTTTGAACAAATGTGATATTGCACCAGAGAGTTATGTGTCAAGGGCACAGGCTATGTTTCCTGATGCTATTTGCATTTCTGCAAAAACCCTTTACAATATTGACCTTTTGAAAGAATCAATTATTAAAGAAGCTGTGAAGGCATTCAAGGGAAAAATTTTTGAAATTCCTCTGGATAAAATAGAAGATTACAACAAAATAAAAGAGAATTTGACAGTTCTTTCTGAAAATTATGGTGACCGCTTTCTTAAGGTAGAGGCAAGAGGAAGAAGTGAAATTTTAAGGAAAGTTGAAAGATTAACAAAAAAATAATTTAGTTTTTTGAAACAAACAAAAGAATACTTCCAATAACTGTAATAAAAGTTCCTGCAATAACCCACATCTTTAATTTCTCTTTTAGTATCATTGAAGAAAGCGGGATAAGCAAAATTGGAGAGGTTGTCATCAGTGTGGAGGCGACGGCGACTTTAGCATGAGAAACAGCGTAGAGTGAAAACCACACTCCAAGAAAAGGTCCTACAATTGAACCAAAAAATGCAAACAAAACACCTTTAAAGTTAAGTTTTTTCTGAGGTTCCCCTAACAGAGCTTTCATAAAAAGACTAAAAATCACCATAGTTAGAGCCGCAAAGATCATTCTTATTAATGTCCCTGAGAGCGGGCTTAATCCCCTATTCATACCTTCTTTGGCAAGCAAAATTCCAGCCGCCTGACATACTGCTCCACCAAGAGATAGAAAAACACCCCTTAAGGGCTTTGGTTTCAAATGGGGTTCAACTTTTGAAGAAATTACAAAAGAAATTCCTATGACAATAAGAATAATACCATAAATTTCAATAGAATTAAGAGATTCTTTCAGAAAAACATAAGCTAAAAAGGCAGAAAATAATGGCCAGGAGGACATAATAACCATGGACTTCTGAGTTCCGATATCAAGAAAAGATTGAAAAAGAAGTGAATCACCGAGCGCAAGCCCAATAATGCCGGAAACTGCAAGATAGACCCATGCATGTTTTTGAGAAAAATCCGGAAGAAAATTGCCATAAACAAGTTTATGGGCAATTAGAAGATAAACCGAAGCAAGAAGAAGACGAAACAAATTAACCCATCTTGAGCCAATATGTCTTCCTGCAATTGAAAAGAAAGTTGCTGTAAAAGCCCACAAAATTGCAGTTGTTAGTGCTGCAATTTCTCCCATTTTTGTCAAGAGGTATTCCATCATTTCCTTTTTGTATTATTGTAAATTTTTTTTAAGGTATTAAAAACCACAAATACTGCAAGGCAAATAAAAAATATAAAGATGGAAAATGGAATCCACTGAAAATTAACATCAATTTTTGAAATATCATAGAAACTTTTTAATTGATTCTTCCTAAAACCGTCTCTTAAAACTATCATAGCAAAAATATTTATTGCTGTTAAAAAGCTTGTTATTCTTAAAAACAAAGAAGGTTTTACGCTGTTCATTCCAAGTAGAGCAAATACAAAGGCTAAAAAAGATGAGATAATAAGAAAAGCAAACAAAATTGTATAGACTATTTCTTTTCCCATCACTATCTTCATCGTATCGTGAGGAAGAACCATAAGCCACCATAATCCTGTAACTATTACAAGAATTGTGGATGATGAAAAATAGGTCGCACCAGACCTGTATTGCCATCTCCCCTGCTCTGGTTCCTTTTGAAGTTTCATAACCCCCCATACCGCAACCCACAACCCGCTTAATGCAATTGAAGCAAAAAATAAGTGAAGGAATCTGGGCATTAGAGTTGGAGATGAATAATAAAAATCAAATCCGTATTTGCTGTTAAGGTATAGAGAAGGATTATCCCCTGCTTCTTCCATAAAGCAAAAGATGTTATTAAAAACGAACATAACAAAAGAAAGGGACAGTGCAACAGTAAAGTACAAAATTGATTTGTATGATTTTATCTCTTCCCATTTCTTTGTCCCCACATAAAGCAAAATATAAGACAAAAGCACTAAAAAAAGAACAACGAACAAAGGTAAGGAGAAATTGATAAGTGAATTATAAAATAAAGAAGGATATAATGCTTGAATAAAAAGCAGAGGGGCAACCCCAAAGGGTATAAGAAAAGCCATAAAATAGGGAAGACGCTGAGCCATTGGTTTTGCAATAGCAAAATGCTTCTCTTTCCCTTTGATTAAATAAATTCCAATAAGTAGAGAACTTCCCAATACGAGATTAACAAGAATAAGGTGAATGAAAAACGCTATATAAAGAAAGAAAGAAAGAATAGGAACAGGAGCAGGAAGAGGAAAGTTATTCATTTTTTCAAACCTTCCTTTTCGCTTCCTGAAAGGAACCTCGAAAGTTTTGCTTTTTCTTCATCGCTTCCCGTCCACTTAGGCATTGATTCAGTGAACAAATCCATATTTTCCACTATTTCCTCAATTTTTTTCTCTTTTAGACCATTAAAAGACTTCTTTAGGTCTCTATTGGGTCTTCCATAGTCGTGACAAGTAGCGCACCTTGCTCTAAAAACATCGTACCCGCTTTTAGGATTTTCCTGTTTAAATTTCGATTTAAGATACTTTCCAATAAGTTCTGATTCTTTTTCACCTCCCGCAAAAGGTGGCATAGGGGCTTTGAAAAAACTTGATTTCCTGACAAGGGAAACTGCGTATTGTTCATCTATATTGGAAAATGTTTTCTTAAGTGAATTTACTCCTCTTAAAGTATGACAATTACCGCATAACCTTTTAAAAAGAAGTTCGCCCTGCACTTTATCATCTTTTTTTACTTCCTTATTATCGAAATATGGCGCTAAAACAAGGAAACCGTTATCCTGATATTCCTTCAATTTTTTAACCGAGATGTCATTTCCATAACTTCTTTGTACAATTAGATAGGGCAGTCTCAAATCCTCCCTTATCCATTCAAGAAGACCAAAAGATATTACCACGCAAAGAAGAGAAGAGAGCGCAAGATGTGGCTTCAAAAGTCTCTGCATAACTATACAACTGAAGAAGGAAATACTTAATCCTATTAGAAGGAGAAATAAAGAAAAGAAAAGAATTCCCTTGAGGTAGGAAATTTTTTCGAAATTCTGCATACTGGTTTTTGGTATTTGAAATCCATATAAAATTAAAGAAACTATTAGTAAAAGGAAAGAATAAAGTAAGAATTTAAAGTATCTTCTTGCAATAATTCTTTTTAAAGAGGATTCTTCCATAAATGAAACGAAAAAGATAAGAAAAAGAGAGGCAATCATTACTGCCAGAAAACTTCTTGAAAAAAGACTCGGGAAGAAAGTTCTGTTGAAAAATGCTTTAAAAAGGTTGAACGAACTTTTGAGTTTAGTTGGAGTTAGCTGAAAGGTTAAAATTGCATTGATAAAAAAAAGTGTCATGAAAGTAGAAATTGCATAATTTCTTATGAGTTGTAAATGGAGCCTATCTTCTATTTTTCCCCAGTATTCATAATGAAGAAGTAAAAAGGTAATTGAAAGAAAAAAGAATACCCATTCAATTGCAAAAATCCACAAAAAGGTATTAACAAGATAAGCCGTTGAGAAGGGGGAAATTAGTCCAATCTCAAACCATATTCCTGCTCCACTTATACTTACAAAAATAATCACTATATAAAGAAATTTCTGTGAGACTTTTTTGAGGAACGAAAGAGAAAAAGAATCTCCCTCCTTAATGCCTCTCCTTTCTTCAATAAATAAAAGAAATCCTCCTCCCACTGCAAGATGTGCTAATGCAGTATGCAAGAATCCAATTATAGCTATAGTTAGTGGAGAAAAGAGAAAATTGTTAACAGGAGGAAAGATTTTGTAATCCATCATCTCTTTTTCAAAAGTGAGATTTCAGGCAAATCAATCATCATATATATATTAAATTGTTTCATAACTTTTAAAAACCTCCACTGCAATTAACTTAAGAAATTTCTATTTTTCTTCATCAACTCTCAAAACGGCGAGAAAAGCCTCCTGTGGTATTGAAACTTCTCCCACCATTTTCATTCTCTTCTTTCCCTCTTTCTGTTTTTCAAGAAGTTTTCTTTTTCTTGTAATATCACCGCCATAACATTTTGCAAGCACATTTTTTCTTAAAGGTTTAACTACTGTCCTTGCTATTACCCTGCTTGAAATAGCAGCCTGTATAACAACTTCAAAAAGTTGCTTCGGTATGCCCTCTTTAAGTTTTGAAGCGGCAATTCTACCTCTGCTTTCTGCTTTAGATTTGTGCGAAATAAATGAGAGAGCATCAACAAGCTTCCCATTGACAAGAATATCTACTTTGACTAAATCTGCCTCCTTGTAATCCCCTATTACATAATCCATTGAAGCGTATCCTCTTGAAAAAGTTTTAAGTTTATCGTAGAAGTCAACAATAATTTCGCTAAGCGGTATCTCGTACTGTATTATTACCGTATCCTTGCTTGCGTAATTGAAACTTTTCTGCTTTCCCCTCTTTTCTTCAAAGAGTTTAAGTATGTTACCTATGTATTCACTCCTTGTAAAAACAGTCACATCTGCATAAGGTTCGTAGAATTCTTCGATTAAATGTGGCTCGGGAAGTTTAGAAGGATTTTCTATTTCAACAATTTCACCTTTTGTGGTTTTAATTTTATAAACTACATTTGGTGCTGTGGTTATAAGATTAAGAGCAAATTCCCTTTCAAGCCGTTCCTGCACTATTTCCATATGCAAAAAACCCAGGAAACCACACCTGAATCCGAAACCAAGAGCTTCAGAAGTTTCTGGTTCATAAACGAAGGAGGAATCGTTTAAACTCAATTTTTCAAGAGCGTCTCGAAGTTTGGGATAATCGTTCGGATCAACAGGATAAAGCCCTGCAAAGACCATCGGCTTGACTTTTCTAAATCCTGGAAATGGTTTTTCGCAGGGAGTACTACATAATGTTATGGTGTCACCTATCATTATTTCCTTTGGATCTTTGAGCCCTGCTATTAAAAATCCCACTTCGCCAGCCTGAAAATTCTTAACAGCAACTGGCATTGGCGAAAATTTTCCAAGACCTTCGACAATGTATTCTTGACCGGTTGCAAGGAATTTGATTTTATCCCCTACTGATACTATACCATCAATAACTCTGATAAGTGTGACAACCCCCCTGTACGAGTCATACCAGGAATCAAAAATTATTGCTTTAAGTGGAGCATCCAGATTGCCTTTGGGATGAGGAAGTTTCTTCACTATTGCATCAAGGATTTCATCTATACCTCTCTTCTCTTTCGCAGAAGCAAGAATTGCTTCTTTTGCGGGTAAACCAATGACGTCTTCGATTTCCTGTTTTACTTTTTCAGGCTGCGCGGAGGGAAGGTCAATTTTGTTAATAACAGGAATTATCTCAAGACCAAGATCTACTGCAAGATATGCGTTTGCAAGAGTTTGGGCTTCAACTCCCTGCGACGCATCAACTACAAGCAGGGCACCTTCGCAGGCAGCAAGCGCCCTCGACACTTCGTAATGAAAGTCAACATGCCCTGGCGTGTCAATCAGGTTTAGAAGATACTCTTCTCCGTCGGGAGCACTGTACTTAAGAGAAACAGTGTGCGCCTTAATGGTAATTCCTCTTTCCCTTTCAAGCTCCATTCCGTCAAGATACTGTTCCTGCATTTCACGGGGGCTTACTGCTTTAGTGGCTTCAAGAATTCTGTCGCTGAGTGTTGTCTTGCCATGGTCTATGTGAGCAATAATTGAGAAATTGCGTATTTTATTCTGCTCCATTCTACTTACCTTTGAATCGTTTCATTCTTTGGAAGTTTACTCCAATCGAGTTCAGAACCCCTATGGCTGTGTGGAATTCCAAAAGCTATTAGAACAACAAGAAAACCAAAAAGAGCAGCCCATCTTTTCATTTTTTTATTTTTTTTGAAAAAGAAAACTGCGGGAATAAAGCTAAGAACCGCAAAAAAAGTTTTATTGTCTGTCATATCCTGACCAAATGGATACCCTGTCCAGAAAGCATCAAATGCGTATTTTTGAACAACAGGGCCCAAAATAAGACCTCCTGAGAGAAGAAGTGCAAATGTTATTATACTATCTTTATGTACATCTTCGCTCAAAATAGCCTTAAAAAAAACTCTAAAAGCAAATAAAAGCCCAAGAAAAAGAATAATTATATGAGGAATAAGAATAAATGATGGAACAGCCCCTCTGAATCTAAGAATAACGGGCTTTGAGGGGATTGTTGCACTATTCTCACTTCCTCTTAATTGCACCTGATATTCAATTTTTCCTGCTTTAGGCTGTGTTGAAATATATCCTTTTAAAATTCCGTTCTCATTTTTCATTTCGAGAACGGTCCATTCATCTTTCGTGGGATATCTTCTGTAAGCAATTTTACCAGATATATCTTCTCCAAGTGTATTTATCTTTACTTCTGCCTCTTTGCCACATACTTCAGACCTGTAAAGTTTATATTTTATCTCTTTTCCATCAAGATTTACCTTTCCTTTTACTGGATATGTAGGCCCGGTATGTCCCTGATATATTGCAAAAAGAATCGTCCCAATCAATGAAACAAGTGTTATTAGAAGCTCTTTTTTCTTCATTCAGAAAGTTTCCTTGAACCAAATACGATTTTAAGTTTAACTTCCTTTCCGTCCCTTATCACTATGGCTTCAACCTCATCACCAGGCTTGTGCTCCTGTAGAACATATGCGTAATCGTAGATATTTTCAATTTTTTTACCTGCAAGGGAAATTAGAAGGTCTCCTCCCTTAATTCCAGCTTTTTCCGCCGGACTGTTAGAACGAACGCTCAATATTTTAAAGCCCTTGCCCTCTTCAGTAAAATCGGGAACAGTCCCAACATAAACATTAAATGTAGCCTTACCGCCGCTTTCCGCTTTTGTTTCAAGATATGTTGGCTTTGTCGGGCTGTTTACAATTGCCAGAGCAATTTTGCTCACCAAATTGAGAATCTGTGCCTCGCCTTCATAATTTATCTTATCTGCCGTATCCGATGGTAGATGGTAATCGCTATGAGCCCCGGTGAAGAAAAATAGAACAGGAATTTTCTGTGTGTAAAAAGAGGTGTGGTCCGAAGGACCATACCCACTTTCGTGAAGACCCAAAGGAAGATTTTCTGTGTTTGATTTTTTGATGATCTCCTTCCACTCTTTTGCAGTCCCTAAGCCTTCAACAATAAGTTTTCCCCTCAATCTGCCAATCATATCAAGGTTTATCATCGCAACAATTTTGTCGAGTGGAACAGGTGAATTTTTTGTAAAATAAACAGAGCCAAGAGCACCAAGTTCTTCTGCAGCGAAAGCAATAAAAATAACATTTCTTTTCCTTATCTTCTCTTCTTTTAACACTCTTGCAACCTCAAGCATTCCAGCACTTCCTGACCCGTTGTCATCTGCACCATGGTGGATTTCTCCCCATTTTTCAGCAAGAGAACCCTCAATACCCCTTCCGAGATGGTCCCAGTGGGCACCAATTACAACATATTCATCGGAATTTTCTGTTGCCTTTAATAGCCCAACAATGTTCTTTGAAGTAGCTTTTACTCTTTTCAAACTTATTTTCAAGGATACCTTTGCATTTGAAAATTGAAACGGTGACGGGGCTGTCAATTCTTTAATTTCAGGTATTTTTCTCCCCTGTGACTCAAAGAGTTTTTTAAGGAATTCTCTTTTTAAAGAAATAACAGTTACAGAAGATGAGCCAGCTACCGCCCCGCTTCTCATCTTTGGTAGTTCATCTTTTATATCATCCTCAGATACAACTATCAGTACTTTTGCTCCAAGCTCTCTTGCAACTGAAGCTTTGTATCTTAAAGGATAAAAAAGGACATAGGGACTCTTTTGATCATCTCCATCAGGACCGTTTTTCAAAATAACAACCGCTTTCCCTTTCACATCAATTCCTTCGTAATCATTTCTTTGAGGATTCTGAGATTTAATACCAAAACCTGCAAAAACTACATCCAGATTTTCATAAATGCAATCCTCAGAAAAACTTGCCGGAATAAAATCTTTCTCTGGAACAAGTTTAATCTCTTTGTTGCCTCCCAAATAAAAAACCACTTCGTTTCCCTCATTTAAAGAAACATTTGAAGTAAAAGAAAAACTCTGGCAATAACCACCAAGTTCTTTTAAAGGAGAAAGTCCTATTTCTTTAAATTTCAACTCTATAAAGGCTTCAGTTTTCCTACCTCCTTCGCTTCCTGCAAGCCTGCCTTCGAATTCATCCGAAGCAAGCTGAGTGACATAGCTTTTTAACCTTTCAACAGAAATACTATTTTGAGAAGAATAAATGGAAGAATTGATTACTGCTAAAAAAATAAAGACAAGAATTTTTACCAATATACTTTTTTTCATTACGCATCTCCTTTCTAAATTATTAAAAATACTACAAAAGCTATTTTTTGACAAATGTTTTTGCAAAATAAATTGTCTCCAATTACTTTTTAGAAGCATTTAGGAATCTTTTTATGAAAAGTTATTAACAAATTTCCTTTCTTTATTCTTCCCTGAAAGCCATTTCTTTTATCATTATTGATTTGTAAAAATTGAAATTAAGCCCTTTGTCTTTACAAAGTTTTTCAATCAAATAAGGAATATGAGTCAAGATAATCCTTCTGTGTTTTGTAGAAGTTATTGGCTCATCAACTTCAAACGAGGTTTCATCCAGAGCAAAAAGGTTTGAAATAGATGAATGTTTCATTTTCAATTCTTTTAATAAGAATTTCGTTGTAAGTTTAAAATTTGAATAAAGATATGATGCATAAATTGCTGTTCTTGAAAGTCTTGTCATCTCTTCTTCATCAATCGTTTTTGTTTTGATAATCTTCCAGGGAGGACCATTTTCAAAAACGAGCCCCAGTTCATTTGAAAATGTGCGGAAATATGTTCCAGGAAGAACAAGAAGTCTAAAGCATGCAAGAGTGGTTGGAGACATTAAAACAGCATCGTCTATAGATTTTAAAAAACTTTCCCTCGTATCAAGAGGAAGTCCAACAATCAATTGGAGTTCACTTTTTATGCCTGCCTGAGTCAGGTATAAAATTCCCCTTTGCACAAGTTGAAGATTTGACGGTCTACTGCAAATCTGAAGCACATCCTCGTTTGTTGATTGGAGACCTACTTCAACATCCGTAATGTTTGCCTTTTTTAATGAAGAAGCAATCCCTTCATCAACCTCTTCTGCCCGAATTTCCGTATGAAAGCTCTTTTTATTTTCGTTGTGCTCTGCAATAAACGAGCAGATTCGCTTTAACCTTTCCTTGTTTGCTGTAAAATCGGGGTCCATAAGGTAAACCTGCTGACAAGAACTTTTTCTTAATCCATAATAGAGTGATTCCCTGACTCTTTCATCTGAAAAGAACCTTATCTCATTTCTGCCTTTTGAGTAAAAACAAAATCTGCATCTGTACCTGCATCCTCTCATGGTTTCAACAGGAAGAACATTGAAATTGTTCTCTATATCAAACTCCTCCTCAATGTAAGGAGATGGAATCAAATCAAGCGGTTCAATCTTCTTTGTTTCATTATTTCCTATAATTGTGCCGTTATCTTTGAAAAACACTCCATCTATTTTCGATATAGATCTGTTATTTATCTTTAAATTTTTTAAAATTTCTCTAAATGTAAATTCTCCTTCTCCTACAACAACAAAATCACACTCAGGAATTTCCTCTAAAATTTCTTTTGGCCTTGGAGAAACCTCTGGACCACCAAAAATTATTTTTGTTTCTTGTTTGAATTTCTTAATAATTTTTACTATTTCTTTAATTTTTTTGACATTCCATACATACACTGAAAAACCAATTATGTCAAAATTGAAACTCATTATTTTTTCGGTAATCGAAGATGCGTCGTCTTCAAAATTGAAGTTCAAGAGTTTAACATTTTCGAGGTATTCTCTGGGTAGTGAATATTTTAGGTATTTTAGTGATAATGGAAGGTAATCAATGTTAGCACTAACTGCAACAATTCCAGTTTTCACAGTTCTTTTTGGTACTTCTCTTTCAAATTAGCTATCTCAATTTCTGTTTCATCAAGCTTTGTTTCATCATTGAAAATCTGTTTTGATTTTCCCAGGCAATGGCGACAAAAAATCTTTTCTGCTTTCATTTTTTCAGCCATTTTTTCAGAAATTTTCTGAAGTTCAATTAGCCTCGACGACTTATTGAACAACTCAGCAATATCATTTTCTCTAACATTTCCTATTTTTTCTCTATACTGAATGCAGGGAAAGATATTTCCGTATGGATCTATGTGAATTAAGTTCCTTCCAATGTTACAAACTGTCTCTCTTTCTTCGCCTTCAAAGGGAGAACCTCCTACTTTAAACCTTTTCTCCTTAAAAAGTTTTTCAATTGAATCTTTTGAGGCTCTCATTTTAAGAGGATAATTATCTCCATCATCCGATATCTGCAAAATCGGGTCAAAATTGAGAGGGAAATTGAAAGAATCCGCTATGTCCTGAATTTCATCTATCTCTTTTTCTATTACATTAGTTAATGTGCACTTGAGGAAAACTGTGAGCCCCTCCTTTTTGAGTAATTCAAGTGCCTTTATAACCTTTGGAAATTGTTCCCCTCTTCCACAATTCTCTTCATAAGATTTCTTTGAAGCACCATAAAGACTTATTTCTATACAGTTAGGAAAGATTTCTGCAAATTTCTTTGCCTCTTTTTCACCTATTAAGGAGCCGTTTGTAAATACTCTTACGGCAAAAGCCTTTTCTCTGGCATATTCAAGAATTTCCCAGAAATGGGGATGAACCATCGGCTCTCCGCCCGTCAGCGTAAAATATAAAACTCCAGCTCGCCTCAGGTCTGAAAGAAGTTTCTTTATTTCTTTAAGAGAAAGCACCTCTTCATTTTGTAGTACCTTTTTGGTTCTTTTTTGTTCTTCTCTTTCAATAGGGTTGTAGCAGAACCTGCAGGCAAAGTTGCAATTAAATGTTAGTTCAAAGGAAGCGTAATACAATTGTCTTTTTTCGTAAATCTTCCTGAATATTCTTTCAAGAGGGGTTTCATTATTCATATATTAACTTTTGCCTCATTAAAAAAATTTTTTTCTTTTCTAAAATAGAGATTGAAAAATGGAATCTTTTCAATTATGTTCTTTGAAATATAGTGGTGGCGGTTTGTGCCTGAAACAAATGGCACAGAGGCTACAAGGATTGCAAATGCACAGGGTTTGCTCATTTTTTTCATTTTGTTATCATTACTCTTAATCAATTTATAAAACGCCTCTACTTTAAAGCTTCCTATCTCCTCCTTCTTCTGTTCAAATTTTGAAATTGATGGCATAGAATGGGCTTTATATCCATCACTATCGGGCATTATAAGAACAACATCGTCTGCAATGGTAAATCCTTCATCTATTAGAGAAACCGCTGTTGTCTTTCCAGCCCCGTGATTTCCAAGAAAAATATGTGATCTGTCCTTTATTACTTTTGACGAAGCGTGCAAAAGAAGTCCATTTTTTGAAAGCGCAGCATTTGATATCATAAAGCGCATAAAATTCTCCACTGCAAAAAGAACATTTTTTTTATTTCCGTCAAGAATTAATAGTTTTGTCTCTTTTGCATTATTTTTTCTTAAAGCAATAAAATATGAACCAATCAGTGAGTAAATATCATCAAATTTAAAAAAAGCAAAGTCCTCATTTGTTATTGCTATTTCTTTTTCAAGTTTTGCTACATTCACCTCAAATAATGGGTTTTTTCCTTTAGATACAATAAATCCATAATATTCCTTTTCTAAAAAATCTTTTAAATTTTTATCAAATCCCGAAAAAGTAAAAGAGAACTCACCTATTGCAATAGTCAAAGATTTGTCCCCAAAGGGCACATCAACCATAAAATAGTCAAGTAACTCTTCTTTGTTCATTACTTACTGCCTTTTTGAGCAAGTGCCATTTTAATTTCAGCAATTTCCATTTCAGAGGGGTCTGGTTTAAGCGGGTCATTAAAGAGAAGCCTTGAACGGGCAGGACATTGAAAGCAGTAATTGTATGCTCTGGTAGATTTCTTTAGTTCTTCAGGAATTTTCTCTGATATAGAAACAATTTCTTTTAGTCTTTCAGAATTTTTCCAGACCTCAAAGATGTCGTCTCTTCTTACATTTCCAAGAATTTCTTTCCATTGTGGACAGGGGTGTATGTTGCCAAATGGGTCAATTGTCACAGAAATTCTTCCTATTGTGCATATAGACTCTCCCTCTCCTCTATCGAAAGGGGAACTGCCCACTTTAAACTTTTCATCAGAAAAAAGTCTTTTAAGAGCCTCATTAGAAGCCCTAAATTTAAGTGGATAGTCAAAACCATCTTCAGATGGTGATATAACAGGATCCCACCTCAGGATTACAGAGAGGTCATCTGCAATTTGTTGGATTTCATCTATTTTCTTTTCAGTGATTTTGGTGAGAAGACATTTTAGATAAACAAGGATTCCTTCGTTTTTGAGAAATCTTATCGCATTGATGACCTTCTCAAAACCTTCACCTCTTCCTGTTGTCTCTTCATAGGAATCTTTGTCCGAACCATAAATGCTTATTTCGGCACAAAATAACCCATTTTCTTTCAATTTTTTTGCAACATTTGCATCTATCAAAGAGCCGTTTGTAAAAACTCTAACACAAAAAGCTCTTTTTTTTGCTTCTTCAAGAATATCAAAAAAATGAGGGTGTGAAAGCGGCTCTCCTCCACTTAAAGTAAGAAACAATACGCCACCCTTTTTCAGTTTATCAAAAATTTGGGCGTATTCTTCTACTGTTAAAGGAGATTCTTTTTGAGGAACTCTTTCTCTTTGTTCTTCTTTTCCCTTTCTATGAACGGGATTGTAACAGAACTTACAGGCGAAATTGCATTTATATGTAATTTCAAAAAAAGCATAAAGAATTTGTCTATTTTTGTATGCTTTTTCAAATAGGTCATCAAGCGAAAGGTTCATTATTCTTCCGTAATAGTACCTGCTTCCTTTAACTCATTGATAAAGGATTCTATATCCTTTCTTGCCTCTTCAGCACTGACATCGTATTCAGATGTAATAATTTCTGTCAGTTTGTCAAAACCTTCTTCAAGGTGCTCCCAAACAACAGAACCAACATCATTTAATACCTGTATCTCACCAAGTCTGTTGTGAATCAAAACAGCCTGCCCTTCAACAATCTGCCAGGAAACATCCGGATTTTTTTTAAAATGGTTACTCATTTTACCTCCTTTAAATTAGCTCTAAAAACGAGTCGTCCTTTCTGAAATATAGTTCATAAGAGGAAACGCTCTTTAAAAATTTTACAACAATCGGCACCAAAATTTCATTCCTTACTTTTTTTGAAAATACAAATTGACAATGGGAAAGAAGGTATCCTAAAGCCTGTGCCTTAGAAAGGGGCTTTAATTCAGTTTTTTCAGATTTTATAAGTTTGTAAACAGATTTGATTTTATAGGGATTAAGTTCTTTTTCACATTGCGGTAAAACCCCATAAAAGGGTGCCCCATATGCAATGAAACTATCCCTGTCTGGATATACTATTATTAGGTCGTCAGACAAGATTTTGCCACCCTTTCTTTTTCCAAACTCGGCAACTGTACTTTTACCATCTCCTGAACTTCCAAAAAAGAGAGAACATTCATCTTCTCTGGCTATCCCGCTGGAATGAAGCAAAAAGCCATCGTTTTTTAAAAGTTCCTGCGCAACCACCCATCTGAAATGGTTTTCAATTCCTGTAAAATATATTGTCTCATTGTTTTCTGGGGATACACAGAGAAGTGAAATACCATCTCTATCAGCCTCATAACCCTTAAAAGTCGTTGAAAGAAGAGTTTTCCTGCCATTTTCAAGAATCTCTTCAAGTCTTAAATAACCAGTTTCGTCATTCAAAAACTCTTTATCCTTTTCTTCTATTAGTATTTTAAAATTATAATTTTCATCAGAAGCCAAAAAATGTGAATACCTTTTTAGAAAAACATCATAATATATTGGCTTAATCCCTGAAAAACATACCCTAAAAGGCCCAACCCTTAAAACCTGTTCAAAACCATTTTTTTTTCTTGATCCAGCTTTCATCAGGAGATCAAATCCCAGAAGACTGGTTTTAAAGGCAATGCAAGTTCGTTTACTTCTTTTCTTCTTACAAATTCTTTTATATTTTCAAAAAGTTTTGAACTTCTTTTACTATTAAAAGCACCAAAAAGAGAAGATGAAAAGAGAGTAGTCATCGCTTTTATATTGTCAATTTTCTTCACCTCAGTTTCAGTTGACTTAACAAGGTAAAAACATCCTTTTATGCTGTAAGTACCTTTTGTTCTAAGCGCTCTCGCCATTGACCCCCAGAAAGGGGTTGAAGAGGCAAGATAATCTCCATCCTTAAGAAAAACAAGAATCATATCATCTGAAAGTATTCCCAGATCGGGAGAAAGGGACGCAACAGCACTCTTGCCAGAACCTGCAGGACCATAAAAAAGATAAACGTTATTGTCTTTTACGATGCCGCAGGAATGAAGAAAAAAGCCTCCCATTTCAATCGCCATAATATTGAAAAGTCGCATAAGATAATTTTCTACTGCAAACATTGAAAATTTAATATCATCTGACCTTGCAAGAAGTACAAAGCCACTTCTGCTTTCCATGTCAGTTAAGCCCGAAAAGTCTGTCGAAATAATGTAAGTCTGTGCCCCCACATCTTTCTCTTGAATATTGAGCATTCCATCCTCTGTGGGAGGAATAAAACAATCACTTCCATTCCCTATCTTCACATTAAAAATGTTTTTGGCTGAACCTTCTAAGAACCCTTCGTATCTATCTTCAAGTTTTTCTTTAAGTTTTGAAGATAACCCCTTAATAATAATAGCAAAATCTGCTATAACGACCTGAAGTGTTTCTTCTCCTAACAATTGATGGGGAGGAGTTATGTTTTGCAAATTAAGATTCTGGTTTTCACTCACTTATGTTCTCCATAATCTCATACTGAGCAAAGAAAAAACTTAATTCTTTTCTGGCGTTTTGTTCACTGTCACTCCCGTGAATAGCATTTCTCTGAATATCACTACCATATCTTGATCTTATTGTCGAAGGAGCAGCTTTTCCTGGATCTGTGCTTCCCATAATCTCTCTCAAATAATTGACTGCATTTTCCCTCTCGAGAGCAATTACTATGACAGATCCTGAAGTCATAAAGTTAACAAGATCCCTGAAAAAGGGTTTATTTTTATGAATTTCATAAAATTTTTCGGCTTGTTCCCTTGTTAGTTTTAGGTGTTTCATTTTTAAAATGTTAAATTTTTCATCAAGTAGCCTCTGGATTATTTCGCCAAAACACCTTTTTTCCATAGAATCAGGTTTGATAATTGCCAGAGTTTGTTCTTTCAATATTTACCCCTTTTTAAGCCTTAAGAAGGTGCACTCCGTATTTTTTTGCTGCCTCTTTCCCGAGTTTAAGAGCCTTCTTATTCATCTCCTCAGTTCCTTTTGGAATTCTTGTTAAAAGCGCCTTTTCAAGCGACTCTTCCGATACAATGTTTGTAAGTTCTCTAATAAGTCCGAGCGCAACAATATTAGCAACAAATTCTCTTCCGACAGATTCCTTTGCTATCCTTGTTAAAGGAACTTTTACGACTTTAGAGTACTCTGATGGTATTTCGCTCTTTACAAGGTCCGAATCGGCAATAATTATTGCATCTTTTCTACACATAGGAAGGTATTTTTCTTTAGCCGCTTCAGTAAAAAGAAGAACTACATCAGGGTTTGTAGCTTTGGGATAATCAACCTCTTCATCAGAAATGACAACTTCACTTTTTGACGCCCCTCCTCTTGATTCGGGCCCGTAGGACTGAGTCTGTGTTGCGAATTTCCTGTCATAAATTGCAGCTGCTTCAGAAAATATTATTCCCCCCAAAATTAATCCCTGACCACCTGACCCGGCAAGTCTTATTTCATAACGTTGAGACATTTATTCTGCCTCCTCTTTTGTTTTTAAGTTTTCAATTAGCTTCTCATATTTTTCACAAAATTCCGGTCTTTCTATCTGATGAAGAATTCCCACAGGATATTTTCCTTTTTTCTCTTCTTCAGAAAGTTGATCCTTTTGTCTGATGTTGTAAGTAATTTGTTTGTATTTTTCCATCATTTCGGAAGGATTTCCCCATCTGTTAAATCTACCAAAATATGTAGGACATTGCGACCAGGCATCAACTACTGAAAAACCTTTGTGTTTGAAGGATTCAAGAATAACTCTGTCCATTAGAGGAACATCAAGGTCAAGAGCCCTCCCAACAAAAGAAGCTCCGGATGCTATAGCCATATTGCAGACATCAAAAGGTTCTTCTAAGAATCCATACGGAGCAGTTGTTGCTTTTGCATCTGTCAGCGTTGTTGGCGAAGCCTGTCCACCTGTCATCCCATAGATATTGTTATTATAGACCACAAGTTTAATATCTATGTTTCTCCTGCAGGCATGAATAAAGTGGTTTCCACCAATAGCCATCATATCGCCATCTCCCCCCACCACAATAACTTTTAAATTTGGTCTGGCAAGTTTAATTCCTGTGGCGAAGGCAAGAGCCCTTCCGTGGGTGGTATGCAAAGTGTGGAAATCAAGGTATCCTGGTGTTCTGCTTGAACAACCAATTCCAGAAACGAGTGCTATTTCATTATTCTTCCAGCCAAGTTTATCAATAGCCCTGATGATCGATTTGACAATCATCCCGTGTCCGCATCCTGCACACCAGATATGCGGCATTTTTTCTTTTCTCAAATATTTAAAATAATCAACAGCCATTTTTCACTCCTCAATCTTTGAAAGTATTCTCGAAGGTGTTATAGGTTCTCCATCTACCTGATTTATTCCAACTATAGGGATTCCCTGTCCTATAACTCTTTCAACAATTAAAATATATTGCCCGAGATTCATTTCGGGTACTATAACTTTTTTTGCTTTCCGGGCGATACTCCGAAGTGCCTTTTCAGAAAGGGGATAAAGAGTAAGAGGTCTGAATAGCCCTGCTTTTATACCCTTTTCTCGTGCTGTTCTAACGGCTCTTTTTGCCGCCCTCGCTGAAGACCCGAAAGCAACAACAAGTATCTCGCAGTCATCCGTAAAAAATTCCTCATGCTTTATTATTTTCTCTTTATTTACCTCTACTTTGTCCATAATCCTTCGATTTCCCTCTTCCATTAGTTCTGATTTGTTTGTGGGGAAACCTGTTTTGTCGTGGTTTAATCCTGTTACATGGAATCTGAACCCTTCACCATACCCTGGAAGAGGGGGTATCAGATCTTCACCATACTCATAAGGCAGGTAGGGGTGTTTTTCTGGTTTCTTTCTTTTTATAATTTTGACATCCTCTTCACCAAGAATCTCTACTTTCTCTCTCATATGTGCCGTAATTTCGTCCATTGCGAGGACAACTGGAGTTCTCAAAAATTCAGCTATATTAAAAGCCTCAATGGTTAATAAAAAAACCTCATTAACACTTTCCGGACACAGCGCTATTGCCGGATAGTCTCCGTGACTTCCCCATCTTATAGCCATTACATCGGATTGGCTTGGCCCAGTTGGATTTCCTGTGGAAGGACCTCCTCTCATTACATCGACTATTACAGCAGGGATTTCAGCCATTGCCCCAAATCCTATATTCTCCTGCATAAGAGAAAATCCAGGTCCTGATGTTGCAGTCATTGATTTTACCCCTGCAAGAGAAGCACCGAGAACAGCTGCTATTGAAGAAATTTCATCTTCCATCTGAATAAACTTGCCTCCAGCGAGAGGAAGTCTTTTTGACATAAATTCCGCTATTTCTGAAGAGGGACTTATCGGGTAACCGCCAAAAAATCTGCATCCCGCAACAATAGCACCTTCTCCACACGCTTCGTTGCCTGACAAAAATCTTATATTCTTCTTTTCTTCCATCTCAATCCCCTAATCCACAAAAATTGCAAAATCAGGACACCTTAGTTCACAAAGCATACATTTCGTACAGGAATCCGGGTCAACTACTTCTACCGTCCTGAACCCCATTGCAAGAACCTTTTCAGGACAATAATTGACACATATATTGCAAAGACCTCCTTTGCAATGTGCATTGATCACTGTAATCATCACATTCTTTTTTGTTTTTTTGCTAACACCTTTAGCAACACTCTTTTCCTTTATAATTTCCTTTAACCTTTCAGAGCCAACATTTGCACCATATTCGTAAGTGCCGCTCTTTTTTTCAAGTTCATCTGCCATATGTATCTCCCTATCCTAATAGTTCTTTCATAGTTCTTCCGATTTCTGTCGGCGACTTTACTACCACAGCGCCTGCCTTTTCAAGCGCTTCCATTTTTTCTTTCGCTGTTCCCTTCCCTCCAGCGATGATTGCTCCTGCGTGTCCCATTCTTCTTCCGGGAGGCGCTGTCTGTCCAGCTATAAATGCAACAACCGGTTTTGAAATCGTTTTAATAAATTCAGCTGCTTCCTCCTCCATCGTCCCCCCTATTTCCCCTATCAATACAATCCCTTCAGTTTCATCATCCTCTGCAAAAAGTTCAAGGATATCTTTGTGAGTCATTCCAGGAACGGGGTCTCCTCCAATTCCGACACATGTTGATTCTCCAAGGCCACTCTCTGTAATCTGCCAGACCGCCTCATAAGTCAATGTTCCAGACCTTGAGACAACTCCTACCTTTCCTTTTTTGTGGATATAGCCAGGCATTATTCCCATTTTGCATTCCTCAGGAGTTATTATACCAGGGCAATTGGGTCCTATCATCCTGACATTTTTTTCATTCAAAAAGGCTTTCATTCTAACTTCATCTTTTGAGGGAATTCCTTCTGTAATACAGACTATTAAATCAACCTGAGAATCTGCTGCTTCCATAACGGCATCAGCAGCATAAAGTGGGGGAACAAAAATGAGACTTGCATTTGCTCCTTGCTCAGTTACCGCCTCTCTAACGGTGTTATAAAGAGGAACTTCCTTTTCCCATTTCTGTCCACCTTTTCCGGGAGTAACACCAGCAACTATTTTTGTCCCATAATTTATACACTGCCTTGCGTGAAAAGACCCCTCCTTACCTGTTAAGCCCTGAACGACAACCCTCGTATTTTTATCAATAAGTATGCTCATCTTATGTCTCCCTTTGAGACGCTACAGATAATTTTGCTGCTTCCTTGAGGTCTTTGGCTGTCAGGAAATTGTGTCCTGAATTTTGTAGCAATTCCATTCCCTTTTCTGAATTTGTTCCCTGCAAACGAACTACCACAGGAACAGTAATTTGTATTTCTTTTGCAGCCTCTATCACCCCTTCAGCTATCACATCGCAACGAACAATCCCTCCAAAAATATTTATAAGGACAGATTTAACATTTTTGTCGGAGAGCAAAATTTTGAAAGCATTTTTTACCCTTTCCGATGTAGCACTTCCCCCGACATCAAGAAAGTTGGCAGGCATACCTCCCTCAAGGGTAATAACATCCATCGTCGCCATAGCAAGCCCAGCTCCATTTACCATACACCCAATCGTACCGTCAAGTCTTATGTAATTTAAGTCATACCTTGAAGCTTCAACTTCAAGTGGGTCTTCTTCAGTAAGGTCTCTAAAAGAAGCTATCTCTAACTGCCTCAAAAGAGCATTGTCATCAAAGTTCATCTTTGCATCAAGGGCTAACACCCTTCCATCTTTTGTTGTAATTAGTGGGTTTATTTCAGTTAAAGTAGCGTCACACTCTTCGTGCGCCCTATAAAGTTTTTCAAGAAGTTCGCAAAATTGCTTAAACTGATCTCCTTTAAAACCAAGAAGAAATCCAAGTTCTCTTACCTGATACCTTTGAAGACCAAAAACTGGATGCACCCAGCTTTTAAATATTTTTTCTGGAGTTTCAGCAGCAACTTTCTCAATCTCCACCCCTCCTTCGGTTGAAGCCATTATTACATTTTGTTCTTTTGCCCTATCGAGGACAATTCCCAGATAGTACTCTTTTTGGATGTCGCTTGCTTCAGTAATATAAACCTTTTCTACTTTTTTACCCTCTTTTCCTGTCTGATGGGTAACAAGGACATTACCAAGCATTCTTGACGCAATCTCTTTTGCTTCTTCAGCATCTTTTGCGATTTTTACGCCCCCTACATACCCATCCTTAAATTTCCCCTTTCCTCTGCCTCCAGCATGTATCTGTGATTTTACAACAACACTGCCGCCTATAACTTTTGCAATCTGATATGCCTCTTCCGGTAAAAAAGCTACCTTTCCTTTCGGAACTGGAACACCAAATTTACTTAGAAGTTCCTTTGCCTGATACTCGTGAACTTTCACTTTTTCTCCTTATTCAAAAAAATGCTCAAATGGTGATTATGCCACCAATTAGAGAAAGTGTCAACCTCTTTTGAATCCTTGTCAATTAAAAATTAAAATTGCACTGCCTTGAACAAAAAAAGAGTAAGATAATTGAAAAAGAAAGCATCATTAGGCTTTTGGATACTGTGTGATATTGAATTAAGGTTTGTGCCGGACATTTTGAAAATTTTGCTTCGCACGTGATAGCCTCGAAAAAAGGGTACGCAATAACTGCGTTTTTTGTTAAAAAGTGGAAGATTGCTTCGCAAGACAAAGCTTCGAAGGAGGACTCGCAATGTTCCATATTAGGTTGTCAAGCCCCCTTTCATTAGCAAATAGTCCTCATTGTAAGGAGTTTTCGTCTTCAAGACGGCAA
>DYJZ01000102.1 GCA_020722885.1 Thermoanaerobaculum aquaticum | reverse complement strand
CGCCCCTAAAAGAGGCAGAACAGGTATTAAAAAGATAAATGATAAAGGTGTCATAGTTCCTCCAATGAGTTACTCCAGGTGATTAAGAATATAACAACAGGGATTTTTTTTCAAACATCATTTTTTTTGGTTTCTCCGTCAATCCATCTTTTTTTTCCCTGTGTTAGTACAGGAATAAAAAGCAAGCTAACCCATAGAAAATTCCACCATTTTACCCCGAGCTGTTTTAATCCGCCAGAAGCCCATACAGCCCATACAATAGCAAAAAGCATAACAAAGTAAGGAAGTAAAAAAAGTTTCCAATATTTTGTTAATGGCATTTTCCATGGTGCAAAAACTATAATTATAGAAAGTGCAAGAATGAAAATTCCGAGCCCGATTGCTCCCTCGTGGATTTTCTTTTGATAGAAAAAAACTATTGACAGAGCTATCACCCATAAAAATCCACCAATCCAACCGAAAGTCCAACCGATTTTTTCACCCTTTCTTTCGCTCATTTTTCCTCCCTCATTCTGTTTCTTCTTCCGAACAGAATAGAAATTGAATCTCCATAAAGAACCTGCCAACCTTTATTATTCATTAGTTCAGAAGCGAGAAAGTCATCTGAAAATAGAAGAATATAATCTGGTGAACCTCTTTCAAGACGCTCACTCCATCTCTCTTTTACATCGACCGTGTCCCTCCACTCTTCAAGAAAGCCATTCGGGAAAAGGAGAACGGCAGTTCTTCCATCAATAACTGTCTTAAAATCCTTAGACGAAAAAACAAGAAATCCACCCCAGTCAAATTCGCTGAAAATTTTGCCTTTAAGGTTATTTTCCTTCATAAAGGCAGCCGCTCCTACAGGATAATCCTCTCTATATTTTGTGTCTGGAATTGTTAAGGGATTTAAAATTCTGCAGGACAGAGAAATTAGTGAAAAAATGACAAGAAAAGTCAAAACTAAAGGTGTAACTTTTACCTCGTATTCTTTCTTAAAATTAACTGCAATATATAGTTCGTGGAGTAAAATGCAAAAGAGTGGCGCCGATGCAATAACAGAAAATGGAAGTATTCGCACTGAATAAAAACCGAAAACAACCAGAGGAAATGCAAGTGCTACATATTTAAGCTCGATTTTTTCGATGAAAAGAATTGCAATAAAAATCGTAACAGCAAAAAAGATATAAAAAATTAAATTTGAAATTAGTGGATACTTCCAAACAGGTAGCCATTCAGAAATCAATGTTTCCTGCTTTTGAGAAAAAATTGTTGCTGCTGTTTTGTAGATTTTTATTCCGAAAGGATTTATCAATGTGGCTAAAGCACACAGAGGAATATTTACTATTTGAAGAAGGTTTTCCTTTCTGAAAATTGGCGAGAGCGATTTTTCTTTATATGATTTAACAAGAATTTCAGTTATTAGGAACATTCCCATTGCAAGAAGTCCCAGTCCGAAAAATGCGTGAATATTCGACCATAAAACAAAAAGAAAAATAAGAGGGAGGAATCTTTTATTTGGGCTAAATTTTTCAAGAAAGTAGATTAAAACTGCAAGAAAGAGAAAGGAAAAAAGTTGAGTTCTCATAAGAAAGTATCTTCCAATTACGCCCATCACAATTGCGGTAGTCAAATATGAGACAAAAAGATTTTCTTTCCTGACCGAAAGAAACACAAATAGGGCTATAAGAGAGCAGATAAAGGCTTTGAAGTAGAAAAGAAGGGTGAGCCCTCCTATTTTAAAAAGAAAAGCATAAACTATTTGAATAAGCCACTGCTGGTTAACCCACGGTTGTCCTTCAAAAAGGTAATTCCAGCTATCATTGAGAACAATTTTTTGTGTTTCAAGGATATCGTTTCCTGCTCTAATGTGCCAGAAGAGGTCAGGGTCAATCATTCCCTGAAGGAGCGAGCCGCAGAAAACAGTAAAAAGGAATAAAATCAGAAAGTTTTTTTCATTCTTTGTCATTTTTCACCGAGAAGATCGTTTTCATCAGGGGTTCTTAACTCTTTTGGAATGTTTCTTAAAATCTCTTTTGACTTTTCAATTTCCCCCATCCTTCCGTAAACCTGATAATGGAGTCTGTATGCGGGATAAAAAGTGGGATAGGCTCTGTTTAAATCTTCAAGGACCAATCTTGCTTCATCCAGTTTACCTGTTATCATTGCAACAAAAGCGTAATTCATTCGTGGAAAGATGTCTCTTTTAGCCAACTCCATTGCTTTAAGATAAGCGTTCATAGCATCTTCATATTTTTGAAGGTGTGTAAATGCGACCCCGAGATTATTGTAAATCTGTGCAGTCTTTTTGATTTTTAAGGCGGCGTCAAAAGATTCAAGCGCTTTTTGTGGTTCCTGAAGGTCGAGATAAATTTTTCCTCTGTCTCTGAAACCTTCGAAAAACAGAGGTTCATCTTTCAAAAGATCGTCTATTTCTAATAGGGCAAGTTTTTTTTGCTCAATGTCATCCGGCATAACAATATATGGGCTGTAATAATTTAGTTTTTTTACCTCAGTATTTTTGCTGAGAAATTCTTCTGAGGCAAAGAGAGAGTAGTCCTTTCCACACCAGACCAAATGAAAATTTTTATTGTAATTTCGAAGGTTCTGGTTTGAAGGGTAGTTCGCATCAGCCAGAATTAGATCAGCCTCTTGAGATTTGTATCCAATAAGCGGAGGGTTGATAGGAAGAGATTTGTATAGTTCAAAAAGTGAAGAGGCGCTCAATTCAGGCTTAATGAAAAAATTATCCTTAGAAAGAAATTTTTTTGCACTAAAATATATTTCAGGGGGTATAAATATTGAGGAATTTGTATTTGAGCTTGAATTTAAAATCTTTTTTGCTCCCTCTGGTAAATTTTTCATAGGAGTAGGGAAAAAATTGAAAAGTAAAAGCGGTACAATAAAAAGTAATGCATAGATTTTATTTTGATTTTTGCCTTTCAAAAAAGCAGGATAGAGAACCAAACTTCCCAAAGGGTTGAAAAAATAGGAGATAGAAGAAAGCCCCATTTTTAGAAGTGGTTTCTGCCCGTCAATAAACAAAATTAAAATAGAGAGGGCAAAAAAGAAAAAAAGGGGAGAGAAAAGTTCTAAAGGCTTGTATGGGGGAAAAGAGTTAAGAGAAAGAAGGAGAGGAAGAAAAAGATTGCCTTTAAATATCGCAAGCAAAAGGGGTGGAGAAAGAAAACCGAAGAGGGGATAAAAAATTTCTTTTTTCTCATCTTTAATTAGTGACCTTAACAAAACGGTGGCAATAATAGCTGGAAAAGCCAGCCTTGAAAAAAAGGAAAAGAGAATAGAGGCGATAATTGAAAAAGGTGGTGACAAAAATGATGCTGCCAGAGTAAGTGGGATAAGAAGTGTTTCGGCATTTGCAGGTGCTATAAAGACAAGAGCTGCAGATGATATAAAAGAAAAAAAGTTTCTTTTTGCAAAATAGACTAATGAAAAAGAGAGAACAATCTTTACGAAATAGGGGAAAAATTCCTGTTGTGTCCTTTCAAAAAAGGAAGATAATCCTCCAGGTGAGAGAAGGGATTCTAAAGTGTATAGCGGGACAAAATGAGGATGAAAATAGACTGAAATCAGTGCGCAAGCCAAAAGAAAAAAAGAAATGATTGCAGTTTTCAGCCTCTCATTCATAGACAAAGAGTTTAACCCAAGATTGAAAATAGAGCAAATAATTGTGTTTAATCACTGCTGTCCAAGATAATTTAGAATCGGAAAAGTGATCCTGTAAAAACGGGGGTTTTGGACGGGTATTAAGGGGGTTTGAAAACGAGGCTCACTGTTTTTAGGTCTGTATATGTCATTATGCTGTCCAATTAGTTCTCAAAAAGGCTCGGCTGATAGGTTTCGGGCTCGATGGGCGGTGTTTGAAAAAACCTGTCGAGCCATTCCCATAAGTCCCCTGTCAAAGCTATATGATAATTTCCTCTCTTAAACTAATTAGAAATGTCCTCTAATACTACTTATACATCTAACATAGAGTATTAAGCCAGTTAAAAC
>DYJZ01000026.1 GCA_020722885.1 Thermoanaerobaculum aquaticum | reverse complement strand
AACTGGGACAACCTCGGAACGCAGGTAGCAGCTATGTTTGGGGCAAATGGTGAAGTTACAACAGCAATTACCGATCCACAAAATGCAGACGGCGATATTGACACAGTTTCTTTTACATTCAACGACTTTTTCTTATACGGTAATTATGATGTTGCTCAACCCACATCCCCCATTCCAACAGAGTACCAGATTTATTTCTACGAAACAAATGGTGCGGTAGCACCTGCTGTTTTTGACAGAGCATCGTGGACAGCAGGACCAACATATCCTATTACAACTACAACAGTATATGACCTTCCATACACCAAACCTGCTGACCCAACACACAGGCTCTATATGTCAATCGCTCCGAATTATGAAGAAATCCAATTCCCCTGGGTTGCAAACACACCCACTCTTCTTATTGCAAGTAGTTTAGACCCTGCCGGTGCACCTGTAATTTCTTCTGTTTCTGCAAAATCTTCAGGGCTTAACACAGTTGTTACCTGGAGGTCTTCAGATGAATCAAGAGTAACAGGTTACCAGGTTTACTGGGCTAAAGATGCTTCTTCACAGTTCTCTCCTGTGGGAAGCGTCGTTTCTCCTACCGGAAACAATTCTTCATACACTGAGAGCATAAGAATTCCTGCACAGGGCTCCTTCGTTGTAAAAGTTGGTGCAAATCTCGTTGACGGTAGTGTTGAATACTCTTCAGTCGCTTCTGTAACTCCTTCCGTTGTCATCAAGGATAGAACAAGAGTAGTACCCAATTAATTAATATTTTAAAAGTCAAGATCAAAGGGCGGTGCCACCCTCACCACCGCCCTTTTTTATTTTCTCATTGAAAAGTTGAAGATTGCTTCGTAAGATTATGCTACGAAGGAGCACTCGCAATGACAGGTTACTGCTTCGCTTTAGCTATTTCGGCACCGAGCAGGAAAAATAGACTTGAAAAATAGAGCCATAAAAGTATCGTCATAAGTGAGCCAATCGCTGCATACAATGAAGTTGAGACAGCAATTTTTAGGTAAATCGAAAAGAGAATTCTTCCGCAAATAAAAAGAAATGAGGCAAAAGAGGCTCCTGTCAAAGCATTTGTCCACTTAACTTTTGCTCCAGAAAAGAGTTTGTAGGCTATTGCAAATGAAAAGTCGAGGACAAAGAAGGAAATCGTAAGTTCTATAAGAGCGGTAAGTTTCCCGACAAATAGTGAAAAAGAGGAGATGAAAGCATAAAACCCGAAAACAGCAGCCCCAATTACACCATATAAAAAGACACCTGTTATCGCATAACCCTTTTTTCCTAAAAATCCCGAAATTCCCCTTTTGTCCTTAACCCCCCAGATTGTGTGCAGGGAGTGTCTTATTTCCTGAAAAAAGAAGGCAGAAGCCCAAATGGCTACTAATACACCAATAGTAAGGCTCAACCTGCCTGAGTGGTTTTTCGCATATCCCACAGCCTTTTCAATCAATTGGGCGGCTGCCCCACCGACATAAAATTGAAGGTAAGAAAAAAGCTCTCCTTTTAGCGCCTTCTTACCGAAAATAACTGCGGAGATATAGGTTATGATAATGAATAGAGGGGTAATTGAGAGAGCACCATAAAAGGCAATTGAAGCTGATTGACCTGGGATGTTGTGCTCAGAATAGTTTTCAATAACCTCTTTTAAAAAAGCAATAAAGGTTCTTTTTCTAACTATCTTTTTTTCCATATTTTTATTATACAGGATAACTACCTTTAAGTAAAAATTATTTACTCTCACATCTGTCCAAAATAAATTTTGACAGAACCATCTAAGAAGTCAAGAGGAAAAATGTCAAGACTATTTAGAAATACTCCGTTGTGAGTGCTCACTAACCGTGTCATTGCGAGCCCTCTCTAAAATTGTCATTGCGAGTGCTTCTTCGTGGGAAAGTCCCCGAAGCAATCTTCAACTTTTCAACAAAGGAAGATCACTTCGTTTGCAACTGCTTTGAGGTGAACCTCGTGATGACAGTTAATTATTATTAACGCTGTCATTGCGAGTGCTTCTTCGGAGCCTTCTTCTCCTACGAAGTAATCTTCCTCTTTCTCACAAAGCCGAAACGGAAAGCCTTAGAGGAGTGGTTCTCGGCAGCAGTGATTTACTCTTTTCTATAAAAATTATAAAATAGTTACGGGAGGTAGTAATGAAAAAATTTTTTCTGTTTTCGTTTTTGATTGTTTTTTCTTTCTCTTCTTTTTGTGCTGTAATTGGGGCATGGGCAAAGGTTCTCGGAAAGGATGGAAATGATGTTTTCACATCTGTCGTTCCTCTTGATGACGGTAGTTTTATTCTTTGTGGATATTCAACTTCAAGAGGAGATGAGGAGAACTGCTGGATAGTTAAACTTGACAGATCGGGGGCTCTTATTTCTGAAGGACTTTACGATTTTGGCGGGGAGGACAGAATAGTATCGATTGCCAAACTTTCAGACGGAAGTGTTTACATTGGTGGCAAATTGAATGCCTTTGGAAGTGATGGTGCTTTTATTTCAAAATTAAAAAGTAATGGAACCATCGATTTTATAAACAAGTTTGCATACTATTCACCAACAGTGCTGAAGTCTGTAAAAGTTGATGGGACAGTGCCATACTCTGCAGGCTTTTCCGAAAGTGATTCCTACATTGAAAAGGGGGAAAATGTAATCTCCTCAAACTTGCTTTCTGACACTCGCCTTTACGATCTCATATTAAATCCCGCTGGAGGTTTTATTGCCGTTGGGGAAAAAGACAACAGGCCTCTTCTGGTTCTTTTTGACAGCAGCCTGAAAATCAGACAGGCGTTTTATCTCTCCGCTGGGCAGGATTTAAAAAATGGAAAATGTTCTTCTATAACAAAACTTCTTAACGGAGAATTTGCAGTAGGTGGAGAATTTTTCTCCTCATCAAACTTTAATTCAATATTTTTGTGCAAAATTTCAACAGATTACAATATCACCTGGATGAATATTCTTGAAACAAGACAGGATGCATCCGCAAAAGGTGTAATTTCAACAAAAAGCGGAGACATTCTTCTATTCGGAACATTCCGCCCTTCAGAAAATGATCCATTTGACGGCTATGCTTCTCTTTGGGGAAGCGATGGCTCTTTAATCTGGCAGAAAAGGTATGGGGGAAGTGCAAACGATGAGATATGGTGCGCTTCCTCTCCTTCGGACGGAGGATATCTTCTTGCAGGAAAAACAAAATCTTACGGCAGAGAAGGTGAAAATGGCTTTGTTATTAAAACTGATGATGTTGGTGATGTGGATCCCACATGCGATTTTATCAAAACTGCCAATTTGTCGGTAACTGTTTCTGAACCACAAAAAGATACCGCACAAATAGACGAAACCATTCCAACCGTTTCTCTAAATCCTGTAAAAAAACAGGACAAGGATCCTCTGGGTGTTGCAGATCTTCTCTGTTATAATGGTCCTGCCATTATAAGTGTTACGAAGAAAACAGGGCCATTCAGGCTTGTTTTAAACGGTGTTAATTTTAGAAAGGATTTTTCTGTCTATATTGGAGAAAGTTCGACCCCGTGGGGAAAAACGGCTTTCGTAGATGGAACAAAGGTGATCATTAAGGGAGGAAATTCTCTAAAGTCACAGTTCCCCAAGGGAGTTCCCACTCTTATAAGGTTTTTCAATAGCGATGGCAGAGGATGTGAAATAACATATACAAGGTAGTTTTTTAGATGAGGGGGATTGCATTGGCAATGACAAAAATGTAACTTACGCTTTTTCCCTGTATTCACCGTTTCTTGTATCTACAACAATTTTGTCGCCCACATTAAGATGGAATGGAACAACAACAACTGCACCGGTGTTACATTTTGCAGGCTTGCCGCCGCTTACCGTATCTCCCTTAAAGCCGGGATCTGTATCAACAATTTCAAGGGTAACAAAGTTGGGAAGGTCAATTCCTATTGCCTCATCGCCGTGAAAAAGAATGGCAACTTCCGTGTTTTCCGCAAGATAGATACTGCTCTGCCCTACCGTTTCCTCGCTTACGACAACCTGTTCATAGTTTGACTGATCCATAAAATGAAAACCTTCAGAATCTTTGTAAAGAAAAACCATCTTTCTTTCCTGCGTGTCGGCGGTTTCTACTCTGTCTCCTGCCTTATATGTTTTTTCAAGAACCTGACCGGTTCTGAGATTTCTCACTCTTGCCCTCGCAAAGGCAGAACCTTTACCAGGCTTAACATGATCAACATCGACAACTTCGTAAGCATCTCCATCAATAAGCAGTTTTATTCCTTTTCTAACCTGATTGCTGACAATGAATCCCATAACATAACCTCCATTTATGATAGCATTTTTGAGAATTCAGGTATAAGCCGCTGAACTTCATAGAGTGACCTGCCGGTTGTTTCGCTTTTGTCTGTTACCAGAAGAACGAATGCTTCTTCCGAAACTCTTATGAGACATATATTTTCTTTGTCGGTTTTTATAACCACCTCTTCGTACGCACCCAGACTGATCTCGTCTTGCAGTCTGTCAAGGTGCTGAAGGATTGAGTTCATCTCTGCACTTAAAACTTCGTGTGAAAGCTCTTCTTTTACTTTTGCCTCTATTTCTATACCATCTGCACTTACAATGGCAACCGCCATAAAACCTTTTAATCTTCCCTCCAGTTCTCTAAAAATATTTTCAAACATTGTCTGCCTCTCTTATTCTTTTTAGCCAGGTTTTGAGTGCTTCAATTCTTTTTCCTCTTAATGCACTTTTGACATCCACAACGCCAACATCTTCTGAGGTTTCCATTCCAAGCATCTCTTTCTTGAGTTTTTCTATTTTCTTTTTTATCTCTTCTCTGTCTGGATCTTTTAAGAGAATGTGCTGATAAATTTCAATTGCTTTATCGGGATAACCCTGTTTCTCATACAGTTCCGCAAGAGTTGCCGTACTTAAACTTGAAGCCTCTACCTTTTCTTCTTCTTCTGCTACCTCAGTCTCCTCAATAAACGACTTCATTTCACCAGCAGGTTCTTTATCTACTGTTTCAGAAGATTCTTTCACCTCTATTTCTTCTTTACTCTCTGTTATTTCCTCTTGAGGTTGTTCTTGATCCTTCTCTGTTTGATGAACTGTATCTTCAAGAAGATCAGTCAGTGTATCCTCACCAACATCCTCATATGCCTCTTCCTCTATGTCGAGAACACGCTGATTATCAAAAGCTGTTTCTGATTGCGTAAAATCCTCTTCTCTTTTCTCTACCTCTTCGAAGCTGTCACCCGATTCTTCGCTTGATTCTTCTGATAAGTTTTCCTCTTTCTTAATTTGCGGGAAATCAGAGACTGAAGAAAACTCTTCTATATTTTCTTTTTCTGATATTATTTCTTCAACTTTTTCTTTCGACTCTTCTTTTTCTTCTATTTTTTCTTCTTTAATTTTCGGAGGAAAAATTTCTTCTGCCTTTGCTTGCTGTTCTGAAACTTCAACATTCTGAACTTCTTCCGCTATTTTCTCTTCGGTAATTTTTTCGTCTTTAAGTTCCTGATTTGTAAGTTCAGATATCTTTTCTTTTATGCCTTCCCTTTCTGGCTCAAAAAGTTCAACAACTCTGTAGTATTTAAGAGCCCCTTTCTTATCGCCCAGAGCCTCAGAAATTTCAGCAGCAAGATGATTTGCAGCCACATTGTCGGGGACAATCAACAGAACTCTGTCAATTTGATTTTTTGCTTCCTTAAAATTTCCTTCCGCAACAAAAATTTTTGTTAAAAGAAGCCTTGCCTGAAAATTTCCCTGGTTTCTTTCCAGCCCTCTAATTAAAACAGCTTTTGCTTCAGAAAATTTTCCAATCTTCTGGTATTCCAGAGCCAACTGGTAGAACTCTCTTGCGTATGGATTTAATTTGATTTTTTCTTCAAGTTCATCTAGTAGTGCCATCTTAAAAGTCGCCGATAGTAAAACTAAACTCCACTGGAATTATTACCCTTAAATTGTCACTGTTTCGGTGCGCGTAAAATTGAAGATGAACTGTAACTGGAATTATGGTGTCGGTCCCTTTCAACACCTGGCAATTTCTTTCAATCCATTCTTTGGTAATTAAGGTCAGAGGAAAAGCAACAGGATAGGTTGTTGAAACAGGAAAAGGGTTTCTGTAATCTATTTCAGGAAGGGGCTCGACAAATGGAGAGGAAGCAGCATCCACAGTAAAATAACCCCTGCATCCTTCTATTGTCCAGTGGTCTTTGTCAAGTGCAGACTGGTTTGGATCTGACATTGCAAGTCTAAATTTGAAATATTGTATGTGGGTTGAGCTCGGATTGACATCAATCTTCACTTTTTTGGGCTGAGGCCCTTCGTAAACTATGTCAGAAAAAGGCGTAGAATATTTATTTTTTCCACAACCTGTCAACATTAAAACAAGGGTCAGGGCAAAAGCCCCGACCCTTGCGAACTTCGATAAAAGTCTCATAAAAATCACCTTATAATTTTTGGTGTCAAAAAGATCAGAAGTTCAGAGTTGTCTCTGTTTTTGATCCTGTTCTTAAACAACCATCCCAGAACTGGTATTCTTGAAAGAAAAGGAAGTCCCTGCTGGGAAATACCTTCACTTGTAACAAATATTCCACCAATAACCGCTGTTTGACCATCCTTTACCTTTAAAACTGTTTTTGCCTCCTTTTTGAAAATTGGAGGGGGAGAGTTTGCCTGCTGGTTCTGGAAGTCAACAGAATCATTTGTGATGTCTACATCCATATTAACATTTCCATCTGCCGTTATGTGCGGTGTAACATCAAGTTTGAGCGTAGCATTTATGTACATAACGGAAACCTTGTCTGCCGTTGCTATCGGAACAGGAATCTGCCTTCCAGATTCAATTGAGGCTTTCTCATTGTCTGCGGTCACCACCTTCGGGGCAGAGATCACTCTACCTCTTCCAGTGTTTTCAAGAGCACTCAACCTGACATCCAGATTGAAGGTGCCGGCAAGATTGCCAAAAACAAGGTCAATAAATCCATTTGAAGCAGGTGGGGGAACATTTACAGCAAAATCACCTGTAAACTTGTTTGGAAAGCCTGTTGTGTTATTTGGCAGGTTGTTTTCTATTCCATTTGACCCGCCTCCCCACGAGATTCCAAACTGTGACCTCCAGGACACTGTGGATTCTACTATTCTTGCCTCAATCAAGACCTGAGGGGTTGGAGCATCAAGGGTCTCAAGGAGTTTTAAAATTCCTTCTTTTCTTGAGGGAACTTCTTTAATAATTACAGTGTTAGTTCTCTTGTCAGTATAGAGATCACCCTTATTAGAAAGAAACTTGTCAAGGATTGTTCTCATTTGATCAGCTTTTGCATAAGAAAGCCGCTTTGTGAAGGTGATAGGAGGTTCAGCGTTGAGTTTATCCTCCTCCAATTTCTGTCTGTCAGAAAACTTTCTGGAAATTTCTGCCGCTGGTGCTACCCAGACAACATTATTTTCATAAATATAGTCAAGTCCGTTGTTCTTGAGAACAATGTCCATCGCCTGATCCCATGGAACATTTTCAAGATCAATGGTAACTTTTCCCATAACGCTCGGATGAACAACAATATTCAGTTTGGAAACATCGTGAAAGAGCCGCAAAACATCTTTTACATCAGCGTCTTTTAATGAAAGTGAAATTGGCTGTCCTGAGTATTTGGCTTCCTGTCCTGCAATGGTTTTCTCTTTAAAGGAAAGAGGAACAACCGGCTGTGCGGCTGATTTAGCCTCAGTTGCTGGAACTGTGCTATCCTGCGCAACAAAAAGTTCATCGTAAGCTTTAAATTCACCTGCTGGCTCCTGATGAATAGGCTTTAATTCGACACTTACATTTTCAAGTTCTGCCTTCTCAATCCTCGCTTCAGCCTTTTGAGTTTCGGGCTCTACCTCTGCAACTTCAGTCTTCTCTGGTTGTTCCTTAATTTCTAAAGTTTCTGCCTTTTCTGTTTGCTGTGATGTATCGGGTTGAATTTCAGAAGTCTCTTCTAACTTTTGCGTTTCTGGCTTTTCAGCCGCAGCAAAGTTTTGATCTGCCGTAGCCAGTACTCCATTTTCAGTCTTTATTACCTTAAAGGATGCATTTTCTTCAGCTAAATCAAGAACAACCCTCAAAACCGGTGGGTCCGCCCTGAACATATTCGTTCTTACCTGAGATATAATTCCCTTTCCTGCAGTTTTTGGAGGCGCTGCGTTATTTGAGATTCCTTTCAGATCGATGACAATTCTTTCGGGATTCTTTAAAGCAAAATATTTAAAGGTAACTTCACCATCTGCAGTAATTCTTACTGTTTTTCCATCTTCAAGAACCTCTACACTTTTTAGAGTTTTCGCAGGTTCTCTTTTTGCTTCCGATTGGCCGGAAACGGTCGCCTGCTCTTTATTTACAGGAGGTTGCTGAGAAGCCACAGGCTCCTCCGAAGATGCCTTTTTCTCCTGCGGTTCTGAAGAAGGAGAAGACTCTCCTTCCAAAACTACCCTGACATAGAGACTGTTGCCTTCCGCTGACACAAGACACTTTGCCAGGGATGTTTTTTCTATCTCCACCTGAACAAGCGGCTTGTCTTTTGCGTTGCTGATCGGTTCCAGTTTTACTAATCCAACACCTTGAGAGTTGACTTCGAGCATTTTTGGAACCGCAGAAATGTCAATGTCGGGTATGTCAATGACAAACTTGTCCGGAGGGTAGTCATAAAATGTGTAGTTGACAATCGGGCTTGTACCCTCAATCTGAATAACTAAATTCCCGTTTTCCACCGTTTTTGTTACTCCCTTAAGTAAATTTGGAGAATTGACTGACGCTGTCTGTCCAGAAATGATTCCCCAAATCCCAAGGCATAAGAAAACCGCAAAAAAGATTTGTTTTCTCATTGCGCCTCCCCTTCTACTAAACTTTGGCTTGTGCTCCTGATTTTCAAACTCACATTACGAAACGGTTTTATCTGGGTGGGATCGTCAAGCTGCTGTTGAACAATAACCTCACCCCTGCTATAGGAAATATCAATTATAACCCCATCGGCAAAAACATCACCAATTTTGGCTTTAAACGGTTTTAAATTTGGTCCCTGAAACCAGGCAACCTCCTCATCACCTATTTTCACGACTGCTTCAAGAATACATTGATCCACTGTAAACTGGGACAATCCCTTTGTACCTCTTTTTACAATGACTCCCGATGCCCCACCTCCCTTGCTGGAACGAATCAGTGGAGAAAAGGGATCTCTCTCTCCTGAATGTCGGTAAAAATTCTCTCCTTCAACTATCATATTTTCTTCGGTCAAAGCTTCCGTTGAAGGTAAAGCTTGCTCAGGATCGGAATTAGATGGTGGAGGTGGGGTTGTCTGCGCTACCGTTAAACATGAAATTAAAATGCAGGTCGAAATTAAAAAGATTTCCAATTTCATTTCTTTGCCTCCGTTTCTTTGAAGGCGTCCGGATTCTGCATATAGATTATCGCCTGAAATTTTGCCGTAATTGTACTTGAGTCCTTTGTTCCACTTGCTGCTTTTATGCTCAAACCTTCAATATTTACAATTCTTCTCAAATGAGCCAATTTATCAAAAAATTGGGCAAGCTGGTGATAACCACCCTTAACTTCAATGTCGTACGCCTGATGGTTGTATAAATCACCGTTTGTGATAGGCTTTGGAGATATTGTTGTAAATGTAAGATTTAAATCTCTTGCAAGATTTTGAAATACTCTTAAAAGCTTTCCCGTTTCAGGATCGGCAGGAATAATCGTTTTCACAATTTCAAGTTCTTTCTTAACCTGTTCAATCTGGAGTTTTAAAAATTCTTCATTCTTAACTGCTTCCTTTCCCTGTTGAATTTGAGTTTGCAAATCCTGCGATTTTTTCTCAAGATTTTTGTTGGTCTGGATTTGTCCCTTGACTACAAAAAAGTAAACTGCAACCAAAATTGCAACCCCAATTACAACCGCTATGGCATATTGGGCAACTTTTGGGAGTTTAGAAAGCTGTTCCATCTCTCCCTCCTCTACTTATATTCCTGCATTCTTCTTTCCTGAAGAAGGAGCAGGAGCTTTTCCAGCTTGTTTTCCTTTCGCCGGAGCTTTAGTTCCTTTTCCTTTTGAATCCGTTTCTTCTTCTTGCTTCTTCTCACCGCCGGGAATGAATTTAAATGTCATCGTGAAAGAATAGACATCCCCAAGCGATGTATCCTGTTTAATATTTCCCATCCCTTTGTCAGCTCCCACAAGATCGGGTATTGCAACAGCGTTATCGTAGAAAGTTGAAACCGTCTTCAGCCCTCTTGCCTTTCCTTCAACCTTCATCCCATCTTTAGTCGAACCTATTGAAGTGTACCACACTCCTTCAGGGAGAACCTCCATTAGTTTGTTCATAAGAAAAACAGGATAGGGTTGTTTGTTTTTCAATTCCTGAATTTTATCAAGTTTTGCCTGAAACTCCTCTTTCTTTTTGTTAAGTTCATCAACCCTCTTTTTAGCTTCTTGATATTTCTGCAATTCTGCCTGCTGATTTTTTATTCTTCTCTCAAGTTGACTATTCTGGAAATAATACCACCCAAAAAGTCCCAGAGAAACAAGGGCAAAAACCAGAATGATTCCTACAAGCCCGGCTACTGGAACAGGCCCTGCTTCCCCTGCAACTATAGGAGGAGCCACAACAGCAACTGCACCTTTTACCTTTTTTCCTCTCTCTTCGGACAGCAAGTTTATCTTAATCATCTATTCCCCCAACTTTCTGACAGCCAGTCCCACAGCGACAGAAAAACATGAGGCATTGGCGTTTATCGATTCAACTGGAAAATCTTTCTCGTTGATCTCAATGTTTTGGAATGGATTCATAATTTCTACCGAGACTCCAAACTGCTGGGCAAGAAATCGGTCAAGGTTCGACACCATTGTTCCACCACCTGAAAGAACTATTTTCTGAACTGCCCCTTCGTTGGCTGTCAGTTTGAAGAAATCAAAAGTCTTCTTTATTTCGGTGCCGAATTCCTGATTCATCTGGTTTATGACGGGAATTACCTGTTCAAATTTTATGTTATCAAGCGAATTTCCTCGCTTAAGGCTTTCCGCCTGCTCGTAGGTCAGTGTCAATTCTCTCTGAATTGCATCCGTAAAGTTGTCTCCTCCCCACTGAAGATCTCTCCAGAATAGAGGAGTAGTACCTTTAACCATACAAACATTTGTTGTGCTTGCACCAATATTGATAAGTGCAGTAATTTCTGAAGCGTTGATAGGATAGTTGACTTCGTATGCATTCTGCACACAGAAAGAATCAATGTCAACAAGAAAAGTGTTCAAGCCAGCCTGACTCAAAAGGGAAGTGTATTCATTGACAAGATCTCTTTTTGCTGCAACAAGGAGAACTTTCAGGTTCCCGGTTGCAGGATCCTGCTCAAGAACTTCATGGTCAAGTCTGACTTCTTCCATATCAAATGGTATATACTGACCAGCTTCCCATCTTATTGCTTCCGATAACTCTCCATCGCTCATTGCTGTCATATTGATTTTCTGGATAATAACCGATGATCCATCAACGGAAGTAGCAACATTTGTTTCTTTTAATCCTGTTTCACGTACCAAATCCTGAAGAGCTGTTATGACTGCCCCTGCGTCCATAACCGTTCCTGAGACAATTGCCTCACGCGGCAGGGGCTGAAGTCCAAAATTTAAAAGTTCATACCCTTTGCCTTTTCCCCTGTCTCTTAAATGAACCATCTTGATAGAGGAAGAACCAATGTCAAGCCCGACTAAATTCTTTTTCTTTCCAAATATCACGGCCAACTCCTCTTATCTTAAAATATTCCAAAAACCCCAAAAAAATCTCATCCACTACTTTAGGATATACCACTTAAATCCGTTTGTCAAGTATATTTTTTAACTTCCAAACTCCTCCTTTCTTCACGGGTATATTTTTACCCTTTTTATACCCCCTTGTCAATAGGTCAACTTAATGATACCTTATCAGACGAAGAGATATTCTCTTCAGGAGTTTGATGTGAAAAAAGAGAAACAGCCGTCAGATTTAAATTTGAGTGCCCTTGAAAAGACAGTTTTAAAGGAAGGACTGCCTTCAAATAAAGAGGCTGAAAAAGTGCTCCTTGGGGCAATTATTTTAAACAACGAACTTATTCCAACTGTTCTTGAAAGACTAAATGAAGAGGATTTTATCTCCTTCGTCCATAAAAGAATTTTTTCTGCTGTTAAAGAACTCTATCTCACAGGAACAGCGGTTGACCTCGTAAGTCTCAAAGACAAAATAGAAAAATCAAAAGAAGGATTGACAGGTATAGGTGGCATCGAAACACTTCCCAACCTTATTGAGGGAATGCCCTTTTATACAAATGTTGACCATTACATCTCAATCATTAAAGAAAAATCAATCTTAAGAAAACTGATAAAGAAATCTTATGAAATTATAAATTCAGTCTATAACCCTCAAGAAGAAGATACTGATCCTAAAGCCCTTCTCAACTTCGCTGAAAGATCAATTCTGGAAGTGGGAGAGGAAACTTTAACTTCATCTTTAAGAAGCCTCTCATCTTTTTCTACTGAAATTCTTGAGACAGTTCAGTCGCTTGTCAAAAGAAAGGAACATGTTACAGGTGTCCCTTCAAAAATACCCAAACTCGATGAGATGACAAGCGGATTTCAGAAAAAAGATTTGATTCTTCTTGCGGCAAGACCTTCTGTGGGAAAAACTGCCTTTGCAATAACCCTTGCACTAAACTCCGCCAAGAAGGAACATTCTGTAGCCTTTTTCTCTCTTGAAATGAGCAAAGAACAGCTCTTTTTTAGAATGATAAGTCAGGAAGCCCATATTGAATTATCAAAATTGAGAACAGGTTACCTTACAAAAGAGAACATCTCAAGGGTACAGAGAGCCATTGACACCCTCTCCGGCTACCCAATCTACATAGATGACACCCCCTCTCTGACAGTTCTGGATATAGGGGCTAAACTGAGGAGACTGAAATCAACAGGAAAAGTTGACCTTGTAATAATAGATTATATTCAGTTAATGACAGGAAAGGGTCTTGAGGGCGCTGGAAGAAGCAAATTTGAAAACAGAAACCAGGAGGTGGCAGCAATTTCAAGGTCTCTGAAAATGCTTGCAAAGGAGATTGACATACCCATCATAGCCCTATCACAACTTTCAAGGGCACCAGAAAAAAGGGCAGAATCAAGTGAACCAGTTCTTTCAGATTTAAGGGATTCTGGCTCTCTTGAACAGGATGCGGATCTTGTTCTTTTCCTCCACAGACCTTTTTTTGGCACAAAAGGCAAAAAGGAGATATCTAAAGATGACAAAGCAAAAGCATTTCTCATTATCGCAAAACAAAGAAATGGTCCAACGGGAACAATATCGCTCGCTTTCAGAGAAGAGTTCACACTCTTCACACCTTTTGCCCCATCAATTGAAGAATAAAGTTTCCGGGTTAATTCTCCGTCCAACTGTTCTACAAATAAATTTAAAAGCGATAATTGACAATCTTAAATATATAAAGAAAGCATCAGACGGAAGAGAAGTACTGGCAATCGTTAAGGCAGGATGTTACGGACTTGGCGCAGTTCCAATATCTAAAGCTATATCAGAAAATAAACTTGCAAGATTTTTTGGCATAGCAACTCTTCTGGAAGGCGAGATTCTGCGGGAAAAGGATATTAAAGAGGACATAATTGTCCTCGGGGCTTTAACTCCCGATGAGATGTTAAGAGCCATCTCATTTAATATAACTCCTTCCGTTTATAACTTAAGATCTCTTTTAGCACTAAAAGAAACTTCAGAAAAACTTTCAAAAAAAATTTCTTTTCATCTAAAAGTTGACTGCGGAATGGGCAGACTGGGATTTAGAAAAGAGGAACTCAAAAATTTTGTTAAAGAATTAAAGAAATCCCGTTTTCTTGAAGTTGAAGGAATTTTTTCCAACCTTGCTTCAGCCGACAATCTGAAAAGCAGACAAACAGAATCTCAAATAAATCTTTTTAACCAGATGGTAGAATATCTTTCCAGAGAAAAAATAAATCCTGCCTTTTTTCACCTTGCAAACTCAGCAGGAGCACTCTTTCATCCAGATTCGAGATTCAATTTGATAAGGCCGGGCATCGCAATGTACGGGATGCTTCCCTCGCAGGACCTTGAAAGCAAGCATCTTAAACAGGCAATAAAATTTGAAACTGAAATAGTACAAATAAAAGAACTTCCTGAAGGAACCCCGGTTGGCTACGGTGCAACTTACATAACAAAAGGAAAAGAAAAAATAGGAATTCTTCCCGTAGGTTACGCCGACGGGCTTCCGAGGATACTCTCCAGAAAGGGTGGCTTTGCGATAATAAAAGGAAAGAAGGCTTATTTTGCTGGGAGAATAAGTATGGACCTCTGCGCAGTTTCTCTGAACGGAATAGAAGCAGAAGAGGGAGATAAAGTAATTCTCTGGGGAAAAGAAAACTCTTTAGAAGTGACGCCCTGGGATTGGGCTATACTTTCAGAAACAATACCCTATGAAATAATATCCAAAATCAGCCATAGAGTAAGAAGAGACTATGTTAAAAATTAGGAATCAAAAATGATTTTTTGTAGAAAGAGATATTTTCTTTCTTTGCCGTTTTCTTAATTCTTCTTCAGGATTTAGTGCTTCTTTTTTATTCTTCTAATTGTCGGTTTATAATATTCATTCTGGAGGTATTATATGGACGCTAATTTAAAAGAACTTCAAAAAAAAGTCGAGGAAGAGGCAGTACCCGTAAAAATGCTTCTCAATGAGGTTCAAAAGGTTATTTCAGGACAAAGAAATCTTCTTGAAAGACTTCTTGTGGCGCTTCTTTCAGGAGGGCACATTCTTGTCGAGGGAGTTCCCGGACTTGCAAAAACTTTAGCAGTAAAAACTCTCTCTAAAGCAATTGACTGTAAATTCCAGAGAATTCAGTTTACCCCCGACCTTCTTCCATCAGATCTTCTTGGAACACAGATATTCAACCCCAAAGAGAGCAGATTTGAACCGAAGAAAGGTCCAATTTTCACCGAGGTTCTTCTTGCCGATGAAATAAACAGGGCTCCAGCCAAAGTTCAGTCTGCTCTTCTTGAAGCAATGCAGGAAAAGCAGGTAACCATAGGCGAAACAACATTTAAGCTTCCCGACATTTTTTTTGTTATGGCAACAGAAAATCCGATTGAACAGGAGGGCACATACCCTCTTCCTGAAGCGCAGGTTGACAGATTTTTGCTTAAAGTCATAGTAAATTACCCAACAATGGAAGAGGAAAAACTGATGATTTCAAGACACGGAAAAGGGGAAGCCCCGCAGGTCAAAAAAGTGATCTCTCCCATAGAAATAAAAAAGGCGCAGATTACTGTAAAAGAAATCTACACTGACCCAAAAATTGAGGATTACATTGTAAGGTTGGTCTCTGCTACAAGAAACCCGGATAAATTCAAAGTTGATGCCAAAGGATTTATTAAGTATGGTGCCTCACCGAGGGCGTCACTTTTCCTTCTTTATGCTGCAAAGGCACACGCATTCCTTTCCGGAAAACCATATGTTACTCCGGAGAATATAAAATCTGTAGGAATGGATGTTTTAAGGCATAGAATAATTTTGACATACGAGGCGGAAGCAGAAGGAATTACAACCGAAACAATAGTAAAGAGAGTTTTTGATGCAGTTCCGGTACCTTAAAAAATGCTTGATATTGAAGAAATTTTAAGAAAAGTAAAACATCTCGAGATAAAAAGTAAAAAGGCTGTTATGGAGAAACTTTCAGGTGCCTACCATTCCTCTTTCAAGGGAAGGGGAATTGAACTTCTTGATGTAAGGCAGTACCAGCCTGGAGACGATTATAGAAGCATTGACTGGAATGTAACAGCAAGGACAGGAGAACTTCACACCAAGCAGTATTTTGAAGAAAGAGAGCAAACAATCGTTTTTGCAGTGGATGTCAGCGGCTCAATGAATTTCGGCACAAAGAAACAGCTGAAAAGGGAAACAATAGCAGAGGCTGTAGCCCTTCTTGCTTTTTCTGCTTCGATGAATAATGACAGGGTAGGGCTTGTCCTTTTCAGCAATGAGGTTGAACTATACCTTCCACCAAAAAAGAAGTTCGAATACATTTTAAGAATGGTAAGAGAGCTTCTCTACTTTGAGCCCAAAAATATTACAACAGATTATGAAAAATCTTTAGGTCAGATTTCACGACTTTTTCCAAGGAAAATTTCCCTATTCATCTGTTCAGACTTCCTGAACCTTCATTCAACAAAAGGACTTAAGATATTATCTAAAAAGCACGATTTAACAATAATAACGGTGGAAGATGAAGCGGAAATGAAGCTTCCAGAAAGTGGATGGATAAAGTATTTTGATTCTGAATCAAATGTGTGGGCGTTTGTAAACACTTCGTCCAGGGATGTCCAGAAAAGATTTCTTGTTGCACGAAAGACAGAGACAAAAAATTTTGATAAAAATCTAAAAAGTATGGATATTAAAAGAATAGCACTAAAAACTGACAGTGAAGTTTTGCCTTCCCTCGAAAGATATTTTTCAGAAAGAAGCAGCAGATCAAAATGAAGAAAGTTTTTTTCTTTGCTTTTTTGTTTGTCTGTTCATCGCTTATTGCAGAAGAAACATTAAAGGGAAAGTGGGATAAATATTCTTATAAACTGGGCGATGATGCACTTTTAACTATTTCCCTTTCCAATATTCCCAGAAATTTTTTTGTAGAGGAAATTCCTTCCCCTAAAAGTGACCTTGAAAATTTCAGAATAAAAGATGTTCAAACAAAAATGAGTGATGAGGGAAAGACTTCAATTGAAATCAGGGCTACCATATTCGGTTATGGAACTATTAAAATACCACTTGAAAAGATAAAAATTTTGACTGAAAAGGGGGAAAATATCTACAAAGTTGAAATTCCCGAAATTAAAGTGGTGGAGAGAATATCCTCTTCAGCCACACCCCCCTCAATCGCACCCCCTGTTCAAATACCTGAATCTTTCCCTCTTATGGAAACTTTAATAATTTCACTGATTGTTATTGTTGCATCTCTCTTATTATTACGAAAGTTGTTTAAAAAGAAAAAGCCAGTAGAAAAAATAGAAAAGAAACACACTTTTAAAACCATAGAAGAGTATCTTATTGCAAAAATTGAGGAAAAATTAAAAAAGAGTGTTCTCAGGCTTGAGGACTACTCTGAACTCACTTCAGACATAAAACTTTATTTTGAAGAGAAAATTGGAATTGAGGCAATTTTTATGACAACTTCGGAACTCCTCGAGACACTCAGAAGCAGTTTCCCCTTTAATAAAATTACAATGTCAGAACTAAATGAAATTTTTCAACTTTCCGACCTTGTAAAATTCGCAAAACATTTCCCTGCTGAAATTGAAGAAAAGAGGTTCAGGGGTGATCTTTTGATGCTTCAAAAGGAGTTAAAAGAAAACATTATGAGAAAGGAAAGGGCGGCATAATGAAGAATTTTGTTTTTGCCTCCCCTTTCTGGCTTGCAGGCATACTATTTGCCGCTTTTTATCTTTTTTATTCCGAAAAAAATATGAAAAAAAAGGATGGGGCTCTCTTTTTTCCTTTAGGCTCGCTTCTCTTTTCTGCTGGGGGTAAGAATCTCTGGTTTGGAAGAGTTTCAAATTTTCTATCAGTTTTTTTTATCATTTTTCTTTCTCTTGCTTTAGCAAGGCCAACCCTGAAAATTTCGAAAACAATAACCTCAACCGAAGGTATAGCAATTATTCTTACTATGGATGTTTCCGGGAGTATGCTTGCAGAGGACTTTCAGCCGAGCAACAGAATGGATGTCGCAAGGCAGGTTCTATCCGATTTTGTCGAAAAAAGAGAAAATGACAGGATAGGTCTTGTAACTTTTGCTGGTATGCCTTTTTTGAGGTGCCCGCTCACCACCGATCACAAAACTCTTCTAAAACTTTTAAATGATATGAAGGCAGTCAGAAGACAGGAACTCGATGGAACGGCAGTAGGAGACGCACTTGTCTCATCGGGACAGAGGCTAATAGGGGCAATAGAGAAGAGCAAAGTCGTGGTCCTTGTTACAGACGGAGAAAATAACAAAGGACAGTTTGACCCCATACTTGCAGCGAGGATGCTGAAAGAAAGAAATATAAAGGTCTATTCAGTCGGAATAGGAACAAAAGGTCCTGTACCCTATCCTGTGGTTGACCAGAATGGACAAAAATCGTACAGGTTCGTCCAGATTGGCTTTAATGAAGAATCTTTGAAGAAAATCGCAGAAGAAACAAATGGAAAATATTTTAGTGCTTCAGACAAAGATGCTCTTGAAAAAGTTTTTATAGAAATAGACACTCTCGAAAAAAGCAAAATAGAAAGCCCAACTTATGTTTTTAAAAAAGAACTTTTTATGTATCCCCTTTTTCTTTCAGTAATTTTTATCTGCCTCTTCTTTATCTGGGAATTTGGATCAGGGAGAAGAATGGAATGAATGTATTTACAAATAATACAGGAATTTTGCTTTTGGTGATAATCACTCCTTTGCTTCTCTTCCTTGTTATTTTTCATCTAATTACATTAAGAAAAAGAAAGGAAAAATGGGGAGGTGAACTTTTAAATCATTTCACTACTTTTGAGGAAAGAAATTTCAAAATTTTAAGACTTTCACTTTTTTCTCTTGCTCTTGTCTCTACCTTAATTGCTTTTGCAAGACCTCAATGGGGAGAGGTTGAGAAAAAGGGTGTTGCTTCAGACCTCGATTTGGTCGTCCTTTTTGATGTATCAAAATCTATGAATGTTAAAGATGTAAAACCCTCAAGGCTCGAAAGAGGAAAAATGGAAATAAAATCTCTATTTGACAAATTTGAAGGGGCAAGGATTGGAATAACTGCATTCTCCTCTATGCCACTAATTTTATGCCCTCTTACAGAAGACAGAGGGGCACTTAATATGTTATTTGAGATTGCAGATACAGGCTTAATTCCAGCTCTCGGAACTGACATTGGAAAAGGAATTGAAGAAGCACTTCGCCTGTTTCCTTATGAGGAAGAGAGGCAAAAAGTTCTGCTTGTCGTTTCTGATGGTGAAGATATGGGGCAAAGCGCTTTCAAAGCTGCTCAGGCAGCACAAACTCTGTCAGTAAAAATTTTTTCTCTCGGAATAGGAACGGAAAAAGGGGGAGTGATCGTGAATAAGAATGGCGAACCTGTCTTCGATCCTCAAACAGGGGAAAAGGCTTATTCTTCTCTTGACCCGAGAAAACTTCAGCATATAGCCTCTTTGACAGATGGAAGATATTTTGAAATTTCACAGGCTAACCAGAACATCTCACCACTCCTTGAAGAATTGAATAGAATAAAAAAACGAGAGTATGCAACAAAAGAAAGGGAGAAAAGGGAAGAAAAATTTGCAATTTTTGGCGCTATTGGCTTATTTGCATTTGTCGCAGCTCTAATGTTGCCATTAAGGAGAAAAAAAGGTGTTTAGAAAACTTCTCTTCATCACTGTTGCAATAATTTTTTGTCTTCCTCTCCTCTCCGAAACTCTCTTTAAAAGAGCAGAAAAAGCAAGAACTCTTTTTGAACAGGGGAAGTTAGAAGAAGCATCGACAATTTATAAAGAACTTGTTTTAAAAACTAAAGACCCGAGAATTAAGTCAATTCTTCAATTCAATCTTGCAACGACACTTTTGAAAATGGGAGATTTCTCTTCAGCAATTCAAATTTTTTATGAAGGGCTCAATTCAATCCCCCCAGAATTAAAACCGAGAATGCTTTACAATCTTGGTTATGCACTATTCAAAGGTGGTAGAAGGGATGAAGCACTCTCCATTTTAAGAGACACAATAACCTTGAAACCCGATTACGATGAGGCAAAACTTCTTTATGAATGGATACTAAAACAAAAGCCACCCGAACCTCCACCACCAGAAGAAAATCAGGAGCCACCACCACCCCCTCCACCGATGATGGAGGAACTTCCCCCACCTCCTCCTGAACTTTTACAGGATGAACTTGAGAAAATAGAAAACCCGGCAATGAAACCGTGGTAAAAAAGGCACAATGGAGAGTTTTTCACAAAAAATGTTATTTTAAAGAGATAAAAGGTATCACTTTTATTTACAATAAGTTGTTTTTTTTTATAAAAGGTATTAAATTTAAGAAGGGGTAGCAATGAAACGTATATGGTTTTTTACAATTGTTTTATTGATTTGCATCAAAACGATTTCAAGCAATTTAAACGATTTTTTAAACAAAGCCTGTATTCTTCCTCCTGCTGATTATGGAAGAAAAATAGATTTGGGAGAATTTAAAGATGCAGGAAATCAAAATAAAATATTTACAAAATGGGGTTCATTTGATAGATATTGTAGCGAATTAAATTTAGAGGGTGAGCCTTCATCATTTGTAAAAAATCAATGGATATTAAGAACTGAAAAACCGCTGTCAAAAAGTGAAATTTCCTCTCTCTCTTTAAAAGGGGTAAAAGTTCTGGGATTTATCCCCTACAACTGTTATTTAGTAAAGATAGTAGAGCCTCAAAAAATTGAAGAAATTCTTAAAAACGACTTAATAACTTTTTCTCCGTTGTTGAAAATCGAACCCTCTTTATTTCTAACCGATTTCCCTGTAAATCCTTTAATATCGATATACCTTGATAAAGAAGTTGATTACAAAATCTTTTTCAAAAAGATAAAAGAGCACTATCCTGAAACAGAGCCTGTCTCTTATTTTAATTCGTTTGATTCGGTTTTAAGGGTTTTCTACGAAGGAAAAGATTTAAAAAAACTTCTTCTGTTTCTTGCAGAAAATGAGGAAACGATCTATGTTGAACCTTTTTTCCTTCCCGAACCAATGAATGATTATTCGGTTTATGTGGTTCAGTCCTACGACACAGACAACAAAACAAATTATCCCATTTGTGCAACAATATGGAATCATGGAATCACGGGAACGGATGAAACTCCTGCGGTATGTGACACAGGGCTTGATTCTGATATGTGTTTTTTTAGATTGTCATCAGACTCCTCAGCAATTACAGATGCTCAATATCCATCCCTCCCCAATAATGGAACCATAGACAATTCAAAGAAAGTGATTGTTTATAATGTCCTACCCGGAGCAAGCGCATACGATGGAAGTTATACCTGTTCGAGCGGATACCACCACGGCACGCATGTTTGCAGTTCAGTTTTTGGCGATAATTATGTTAATTTATCAACATCTTCTTCAGGTGGACACGATTCAGGAGATGGTATGGCACCAAATGCAAAACTTATTTTTCAGGATGCCGGACTTGAAAACACCGGATGCCTGAATGGGCTTGCAAACGATTTTCAACTGATTTTCAAACAGGCTTACGATGCTGGAGCAAGAATTCATAGTAATTCTTATGGAAGTTATCTTGGCTCCATTTATGACGGAGATTCAAGAAATATTGATATTTTCTCCTACAACAATGAGGACTTTCTATTTTTCTTCGCGGCAGGTAACAATGGTGCATCAGGTAATTACACGGTAAATTCACCCTCCACCGCCAAAAATGTAGTCTCAGTTGGAGCAACAAGTAATGGCTCTTCTGGTTCAAATTCTATTGCTTCTTTCTCATCAAGAGGCCCCTGCAGTGACGGAAGATTAAAACCTGATATAGTGGCACCCGGGCAATCCATTATTGGAGCTTCAGCAGATGAAATCCACAATTCAAATAACTGTTCAACAAGAAGCGCAAGTGGAACATCAATGGCAACTCCAACTGCTGCAGGTGCTGCAACTCTTTTAAGAGAATATTTCAGGAAAGGTTATTATCCTTCCGGGCAACCAGATTCATCTGACATCATAAATCCAAGTTCAGCACTTATTAAAGCAGCTTTAATAAATGGCGCCGTTGATATCTCTGCAACTTCACAAAGTGCAATTTTGAATTCTCTTTACCCGAATTTCAATCAGGGATGGGGAAGACTCCTACTTGATACAGTTTTGTTTTTCAGTTCTCCCATAAGAGAATCGAGGGGATTGAGAGTGTGGGATAAGGTAAACAGTTCTGGACTTGAAAACGGAAATGAGGATGTCTACACTCTTTCAGTAACTTCGTCTTCAGAACCGCTTAAGGTGACTCTTGTCTGGACAGAACCTCCTCCTTCCCCCCTCTCTGGAATCGCCCTTTCACACGATTTAGACCTTGAGGTAATCTCTCCTTCTAATGTGGTTTACAGGGGAAACTGTTTCAGTAACGGGTCAAGTTACTCAAATGGTGAAAAAGATTATCTAAATAATGTGGAGGAGGTTTTCATTTTAAATCCAGAGACAGGAACCTATCAGATAAAAATTATAGGTTCATATATTCCCTTTATTTCCAATTTTGAAAATTCTGAAAAACAGGGTTACGCTCTTGTTGCAACTTTCAAAGATTGTGGTGGGTGTTCTCTTACAACCAGCAATTTGAGTGCTTCAAACAATGGTGTAAATGGAATTGACCTTAACTGGGATTCTGTGCCAGGCGCAATAAAATATCAAATTTTTAGAGCCGAAGGCGACTGTTCTTCTTCTGCCGATTCATACAAATTTACTAAAGAGACATCAACAAACAATTTTACCGATACATCCGTCCAGGGAGGAAAAATATATTCTTATAAAGTCAGAGTTGTTAACAGCTGCGCTGAAGGACCTCTGTCTAACTGTGCTTCGGCAACATATAGCGGGAACTGCTCTTTAAAACCAACTTTTTCAGGAATTGAATCAATTGGCACAAATGGATGTTCAATAAATCTTTCCTGGAGCAGTGGTACTTCAAACTGTCCCAATTCACCATCGGTTTCCTACAATATTTACAGATCAACAACACCATATTTTGAACCATCAAATATAACTCTTTTTAAGACAGGATTGACTTCAACAAATTATACAGATACGCAGGTCATTCCAGATACAACATACTACTACATAGTTCGCTGTGAAGATTCTACAACTTCAAATAGTGGTCCAAATAACGGGGGTAACGAAGACTTAAACAAGATTGTAAAATACGCTACTGTTTATGGTTCCACTTATTCGTACGGAACTTTAACAGATGATGGCGGTGATTCAAAAGCTCTCTTAACATATCAGTCATTATGGGAAATAACTGATGAAATGAACCACACCCCATCGGGAAAGTTCTGCTATCACTCCGGTGGAAGATTTCTTGATTATTCAAACGGAGTATGCGCCTCTCTTGTAAGCAATGAAATTCACCTTGAACCCTCTTCAACACCTACTTTAAGTTTCTATTGCAACTACAACCTTGAGTATGGATATGATGGCGTTGTAGTTGAAATTTCAAATGATGGCGGAGTTAACTATTCTCCTATTTCGCCTACGCAGGGATATCCCTATTCCTTTGCTTTTACAGGCAGCCCACCTCAAAACTTATGTGGGTACTCTTCAACTCAGGGCGCCTTCTCTGGACCTTCTCAAAATACTTCTTTAAGCGGTTTTAATTACTATTCATTTGACCTTTCCTCCTATTCCGGTAATTCTGTCATTTTAAGATGGAATCTCTCCTCTGACGCTGGAGTAACTTATCGTGGTTTCTTCCTCGATGATATTGCAATAGCACACGCTGGAATTTATGACGACTGCAGTAATTCAGACGGCTCACTCCTATTTGATAAAGAATCCTACTGCTTCGAAGAAACAATCAATATCACACTTTACGACAGCGATTTAGAAGGAAGCGGAAGTGTAAGTGTATCAGTTTCAAGCACAACTGAAACATCTCCTGAAAATGTTACCCTTACAGAAAATCCCTCAAATTCAGGGAGGTTTTATGGAACAATTTCCACAACAGGCAACATACCATCTTCTGATGGGCTTCTCTCTATTTCAGAAGGCGACACGATTACTGCACTTTATATTGATTCTTTCGATGGGGTTTCAAACAATGTTTCTAAATATTCAAAAGCAAGAGCAGAGTGCCTTCCTGATGAAATAGCAAAGGGTTTGAGCTCCTCAGACATTCAATATTTTTCAGAAGATAAAGCTTATCAAAGCTGGCCAGCATATAGCGGAGCTAAAAATTATAGATTGTATAGAGGAACTTATGAACAACTTCCATATCTTCTTGATGAAAACTTGGACTCCTGCCTTGTTTATGAAGGAGAAATGACAACCGCACCCTGCCCGGAAAATCCCTCATCTTTGACAGGAAAACTTTACTGGTATCTTGTGACAGCAGTAAATAATGGTGGAGAAGGCTCACCTGGCAATTCAACAAATCAAGAAAGAGTGGTTAACTGGCAGTTGTGTAAGTAATAAATGCAAAAGTTCAGAAACACATAGGACTTTTCTGAGGGTGAAAAAAGAGCGAAAAAAGCTTATTAATGATATTGATGAAAATTAGTAGAGGCTGTGGGAATTTTGGACAATTCGTCAATTTCCACAGCTTTATTTCTTTGTTGTCCACTTTTTTGACCTTTCGCCCGCAAATACAGAACGGAAAGAACTTGAGGGGTGATTTAATGGGAGGTTCTAAAAATTATTGATTCTTTTTGTGGCTTTCGCACTTCCATTTTATACCACTTATACATCTAACATAGAGTATTAAGCCAGTTAAAACGGGTCATGGAA